>CAZYVH010000004.1:64885-75623 GCA_964650905.1 uncultured Wenzhouxiangellaceae bacterium
AACGCCTGGGCCATAATTATGGTCGAAGAACCATGCCCGCACCCGATGTCCGCGATTTTCGCACCAGACTCCAGCTTTTTGTGTACGCCATCCAACGCAGGCAGCCATGAATCAACCAGGTTCTCTGCGTACATCGGACGGAAAAAGCGTTCCGTTCCACAGAACAGACACTCGCTATGATCGCCCCAAGGGACACCTTTGTTTTTGCGGAAAGCTTCAGTTATCTTCGGCTCATCGTTATAGGACGACACCACAGCCTGGAAGAAGCCCTGCATACAGGCAGGGTTACCTTCTGCTGCAAAAATTATAGCCTGCTCGGGAGTCATGGAGAACTGGCTTGAGACAGGGTCATAATTGACATATCCCCCGGCAGCATTTGCTGAAAGCCACTCTCGAACATAGCGTTCATCCACTCCCGTGTTATCTGCAAGTTCCTGGCTCGTGGCGGGGCTTATTTCCACAAGGGCGCTATAGAGATCCAGCTTGTCCCCAACATAAGCCAGCAACAGTCCCATTGACCCGGCTACATCGCCAATAACCTTTCCCTGAAGTTCTTCCAGTTTGCTCTGATCCACTTCTTCGATTTTCACTGCCATCATTTTCTCCTGAGTATTTGAGCGAATCGCTATTGATAAGCATAGTCTAAGTGGGACAAAAGCGAGTTTGGATCTTCAGTTTGGATTGTTCATATAGGAAAACGCTACAACAAGAAATGTTGGAACCAATGAATTTACGCTTAGTCGGCGTTACACCCGACCTGGAATAATTGCCGGTCGTCTAGCCGTAGTGCGCTCAGATGGCCACCCCACACACAGCCTGAATCCATTGCGATGTAACGTTTTTTGATACGTAAACCCAGAGCTGCCCAATGCCCGAAGGCCACGGTTACATTACGGGTCCGGCGATGCTTGTGCTTGTACCAGGGTTTGTATCTGCGTGGTTGGGAACCCGGCGGACCGGACAACTGGTAGGCTCCGCGACCGTGGGTATCACAAAAACGCAGGCGGGTAAGAATACTGGTAATCAGACGCAGGCGTTTCCAGCCTGTCCGTTCATCACGCCAGCGTCTGGGGCGGTTACCACGCATTTTACGTAAAAACCTGGCACGTTGACCAGATTGAAGGACCGTGGATACTTCCTGTGCAGCGCTGATGGTGGCCTGCCAGGTCCATTGCGGAATCACACCGGCGTGTACCCGCAACAGGCGATAATCTTCTGACCAGCAAGCCAGTGGCTGTGTTGCCAGCCACTCGATCAGTGTATCGCCGTCATTCGCCGTCAACACATGTTCGATTTCCGGGTTCTTTGAGCCACCTCCGTGGTGTCGCTCGTGTTCTGCCAACAAAGCCAGATCATGATTTCCCAGGGTAACGCTGACGGAACCGGCAACGCTGTTGAGCAAACGCAGGACTTCAAGCGATTGTCCACCACGGTTGACCAGGTCACCACACAACCAGAGCCGGTCAGCCGCCGGGTCAAAATTGAGTTTATCCAGCAATCGCTGCAAGGCATCGTAACAACCCTGTATGTCACCGATCAGATAAGTGGACACGGTTCACTGAAAGTTGTGCAGTGCATTGGTGGTTTGACACAGCACTAATGCAGTGCATCGGGAACGTACAGCGTGAATTCCGGGATCTCGGCACGGAAGGCGTAACCATCACTGGTGACAAAACCGTATGAACCGCGCATGGAGCCGACCGGTGTTGGGATCAACGCGCCACTGGTATAGTCATAGGTTCCACCCGGTGCAAGTTCTGGTGTTTCACCGATCACGCCCTCACCGATAACCTCTTCGACTGAACCATCGGCGTGTGTAATGATCCAGTGACGGTTGCGTAGCGTAATTCGGTGGTCGGAGCGATTGGTGATATAAATCGTATAGGAAAAAGCATATTTGTCCTCGTGTTGGCCAAGGAACTTCGGATGTGCGACTACCTGGACTGGAAACCTGGGGCTCATAAAGTCAGTCTGCACTATCTGGCAGTGAACGTGCAAGTGTGCAAAATTGTGCCAGGCTGAGTTGTTCAGCACGCTGGCCTGGATCGAGCCCTGCGGCCAGCATCTGTTTTGAGCTCAGTAACGCTTTAAGACTGTTGCGCAGTGTCTTGCGCCGCTGGGAGAATGCAGCGGTGACCACCCTTTCCAGGTTGCCCTGCGCGCCTGCATCAATGAGCGGCGTTTTGCGTGGTTGTAAACGGACGAACGCGGAACTCACTTTCGGAACGGGTACAAAACACTCCGGCGGAACTTCAAATAAGGGTGTGACCTGGCAGCGGTACTGGACCATGATACTCAGACGTCCATAGGTACGGCTACCGGGTGGGGCGGCCAGCCGGTCAACGACCTCTTTTTGCAACATGAAGTGCATGTCGGCCATCTGCCGGTTCCAGCACAGGCAGTGGAAAATCATCGGTGTGGAGATATTGTAAGGCAGGTTACCGACCAGCCTGAACGCTTTCTGACCCGCGATTGCTGCTAAATCGGCGCTCAGCGCATCACGATTATGGATGGTGATAGTGGTGCCTTTGAACTGGTTTCTTAGTTGTGCAACCAGGTCACGATCGATCTCTATCACATGCAGTTCAGCGCCACTGGCCAGCAATGGCCGGGTCAAGGCGGCCTGGCCCGGACCTATTTCAAGCAGCAGGTCCCGTGGTTGTGGTGCAATGCTCGCAATGATGCGTTCGATGACCTGTTGGTCCTGCAGGAAATTTTGCCCGAAGCGTTTGCGTGGACGGTGGTTCATGAGCGAGTTGCTACCGGCTTCAAGACTGCAAACACATAGTTTGTGCAGCCAGTGCAGCACTGTACATGCTGGACGCGTCGGCACGCTTGAAACCTGCAATGTCCAGTGCCGTACCGTGGTCCACCGAGGTGCGAATAAACGGCAGCCCAAGAGTGATATTGACCGCCTGGCCAAAGCCCGCATGTTTGAGTACCGGCAGACCCTGATCGTGGAACATCGCAAGCACTGCATCACACGCTGCCAGGCGTGGGGCGGTAAAGGCGCTATCGGCTGGTACCGGCCCAATAGCGTTGATACCTTGTGCTACAGACCGGTTGATGGCCACTTGAATAATATCAGCGTCTTCATGACCGAGATATCCACCTTCACCCGCATGTGGGTTGAGGCCGAGGACCTGGATAACGGGTTGCTGTATGCCAAAACGCAATCGCAGTTCATCAGAGGTGATGCGAATACTCTCATACACATTGTCAACGGTGATGGCGGCGGCAACATCCCTTAGTGGCAAATGGGTCGTCACCAGTGCAACACGCAGGCTGTCTGCCACCAGCATCATGACCACTTTACTGACACCGGCAAGTTCTGCCAATAACTCCGTATGACCACTGAAGGGTACCCCCGCTTCATTGATGATGCCCTTGTGCACCGGGCCGGTGACCAGTGCGCCAGCGTGGCCAGCGCGCACCAGACCCACTGCAGTTTTTATCGTGCTGATGACGTAGGACGCATTAGCGGGGTCAAGTTGTCCGGGTATGGCAGTGTGTCCCAGAGTTTGGACGCAACAATTCAAGCGGCCTGCCTCGACCGGGTCACCGGGTTGCCAGCGTATAACATCGACAGAAGAACCCAGAGTGTCTGCGCAAGTGCTGAGCAAATACGGGTCAGCGACGGTCAGGATACGTAATTCTGGGTGTGATTTGAGCAGGCGAATGGTGCATTCAGGGCCAATCCCCGCAGGCTCCCCGGGGGTCAGGGCGAGCACGGGGATGTCCATTATCATACCTTAGAGTGGCGGGATCAGGATCAGGATGACAACCTGATATCCACGTAGGCCTCATCGCGAAGCTGTTGCAGAAAGCGTTCGAGCTCAGCGTCCACCTTTTGCTGTTGCAAATTGTTTCGCGCCGCGTTGCGGATCGCTTCGTCGGTCACGTCTTTTTCACGCATACCAAGACGTTGCAGAATATGCCAGCCATCCTCGCTCTGGAATGGTTCACTGATTTCACCGTCACTCAGGGTGGCCAATGTCTGTTCCATACGCTCACCATAGGCTTGCGCTGCAAACCAACCCATGTCGCCACCCAGGTTGGCACTGGATATATCATCCGAGTTTTTCTTCGCCAGCGTTTCGAAATCTTCGCCGTCTTTCAGCTCTTGATGAATTTTCCGGATACGCTGCATGGCTTCACGTGGACTGACCAGTTCAGTGGTCCTGATCATGATGTGCCGCGCATGGTATTCCGTTGCCATGACCTGGCTGCGATCGCGGTAGTCATTGACCTTAACGATATGGAAACCGGCAGGACTGCGGATTGGCGCTGTATATTCACCGGCCTTGAGGTTTTTGATGGCATCTGAAAACACCACGGGCACCGAATTGAGATCCCGCCAACCCACCAGACCACCCTCCAGTGCTTCCTTGCTGTCCGAATAACTGATGGCGGCTGAGGCAAAATCAAGCCCGTCACGTAATTGCTGGTAAACATTATTGGCCTTGCTTTCCTGGGCTGAAATCTGTTTGGGCGTTGCACCCTCAGGCAGTGCGATGAGGATATGGGAAATATTATATTCACCACCATTGAAATGGTCTGATGCGATCAGGATATCAATTTCAGTTTCGGTGATCGGGTCCATACTATTGATGACGCGCTGACGCAGGCGTTCGGTCATCATCTCCTCACCAATATTTTTACGAAATTCGCTAAAGTTTTCCCCATCCGATTCGATCACCGAACGCATCTGTGTGAGGGTCAGCTTGTTCTGTTGCGCAAGCTTGAGCAGCGCCTGGTCGATATCGGCATCACTGATACGGATACCCGTCTGGAAAGCGCGAGCCAATTGCAGTCTGCGTACGACCAGGCGCTCCAGCACCTGTTTTTCCAACAAGTGCCTGGGGGGTAGATCACCGCCTTGATGGCGGATTCTGTCGACGATGCCCTGGATGGCAGTATCCAGCTCACTGCGCAGGATGACGTCTTCGTCGACCAGCGCGACGATGGAATCAATCGGTTGTGTGGTTTGGGCCTGTGAATTGCCCATGACCCCAATAAAAACCAGGGCGATGCAGCTAAGCCAGATTGAGGCGTGACCAGAAAATCTCATAAAGACGTGTCTCCGTAGACCTGCTTTTCTTGCCTTGACCAGTATTTGATTGCGGCAAAGACGATTGGTTGCAACGCTTGTTGCCAGGAAAGACTTAACCTGCATATTTCACCAGCCGGAACCGAGCCTTCTTATAATTAAATGAATTTTCTGGAGAAAGTACATCGTTTGCCTCATAATCTTTTGGTACAGTTTGTACCCGGCTCATTTCCTATCCTGGTCCTGGCTGGTTCAGACGGGACTGAGCTTGGTCTTCCTTCGACCCATAGCTACGGCTATGGCTCTCAGTCCAGACCGGCGTTCAATGCCGCCTGTCCTGCCCCATCCTCCAGGATACTGCTGAAACATGCAGGTTAGTATTTTAACTCATTTCAGCGTGTGTATTTATCAGTTGGTGGATCTCATTGAGCAAGGTCATAAAACAGCGGCTCGCTTTTGCTGCCGATACTCGCCAGTCCCTTCAATCGCAACTGCAGGTAAATGGCATTGCGAAAATCACCCGCCCGGTTTCTCAGGTAGCGCTTGGTGACCAGGTTCAGGGCCCAGCAGCAGCTTTCGTATTCAAAACCCGCCTCGGCCGTCAACAGATCGGACTCGGCCAATGAGTAATTAAGGCGTGACAAAATCCTCCAGCGATCATTGATCGGCTGGTAGTAGCGGACGTCGAACTGGTCGAGGTTGCTGCGTCTGAAACGATATTCAACACCCAGATGCCGTCCGTTGTCTGACGTATGTGTCAAACCCAGCACGGCAACATCCAGTTCCTGATTCTGCCAGTTCCACTGGGCGTTGACATGAGCACGCAAATGCCTGCTGGGGTGTAACACAATTTCAGCAATAAACGGTGAAGCTTTATCGTCGGGTGGTTGACTGAACGAGGGTATGAGCCGGGGTTCATTGAGGTAAATGATCTGCCCGAGACTCAGGCTCCACAATTCACGTCCCACCCTCTGATCGAACGTGCGGGTGGTCAGCGCGAGCGTGACCTGGTTGGCATCTGACTGGCGGTCCGCGCCGGTGAAGCGATTGTAATGAAAAAGCTGACTGAAACTGAAGGTGAACGGCGCGGTATCAAAATCTGGTAATCCATCCTGGTTTTTGTAAGGCACATACAGGTAAAACAACCTTGGTTCCAGGGTCTGTAGTTTGCCGTTGCCATGCACACGGTCAAGAAACATACCGGCGTCAAAGCTGAGAATTTCAGTTTTGCGCTCAGGCGAGTTATCACCCGGCAGGCCATGCCAGTCAAGATCATAGGTCGTGTAGCGATAGCCCGCGACGGGCCTCAGGTAGCCCCAACCATTTTCAATATTCCATTCAACCCGCGGGAAGAGATCAAGCCGGACGCCGGTGGCGCCTATTTCCCGGTCAAAGTTGACCAGTTCTGTATCAAGTTGCAGACGCAGCCCTGTGCTTCCAAGTGGCCGATCAAAATCGAAGACAATGCGAGGCAATCTCCGGTAGGGTTCATTATTTGCATTGACCGCCTCGTCAACGACCTGGAAGTCATCAGCCATAATGGAAAACACCCAATGACGCCCGCTACCATAAAGACCCGCTCTACTTCTGAGATATTGTCTTGAAGCCTCCCTCAGGCTGGCGCCAAAATCCTGGAAGTAGCGGTCATCGCCAACCCTGTCGAGCAGCATACGGCTACGCCAGTGTTTGCCGAAACGGACATTGTGGTTGACGCGGTAATGGTAACGGTCTATATCCTCAATCCTGTCATTGGGCAGATAGTCGAAATTCAGTGTGCCACCGGTTCTGCGTGTTAAAAAACGGTACTCGGTGCTTAACATGGCACCGCGGCTAGTGAGGAATCGCGGGGTCAGCGTGGCGTCCTGATTGGGTGCGATATTCCAGTAATAAGGGATGCCCACTTCCACCCCTGTGTTACTTGCGGTAGCCAGATACGGGTAAAGAAAACCACTTTTGCGTTTGTCGGAAATGGGAAACGTGATATATGGCAAATAGAGGATGGGGACGTCGAAAAACCTGAGCCTGGCAGATTTCGCTGTACCCATGCCTTTATCAAAATTGAGTTCCATCTTTTTTGCGGTTAAGACCCATTGCGGGTCTTTGCCGGAGCAGGTTGAAAAACTCAACTGCCTCAGCAACGATCGATTGCCGGACTCAATGCTGAGATCGGCAGCAGTGCCATTCGCGTTGGAGCCCACCAGACCATAGTCAATGGCTGTAAAATGACCGCTTTCATCGCGAAAGCTGAACGTACCGCCGGCACTTCTGATGTGTAATGTGGCATCCTCGTAGTACAACTCATCGGGCATGGTGACCGTTTCGTTCTGCGGGTCATAGTGCAGCAATTCGGTGGTCAACAACTGGTCGGCCCGGCGTAACTCAACCTTCCCGAGTGCCTCACCGAAGCCATTCTTTTTAGCGTCAAAAGAACTTGATTTCACAATGATCGGCGCAGCCTGACGATCCGGGTGTTGTTTCAGAGCGGGTGCCAGACTGGGCTTGGGGCAAGCCAAAACAGGCGCTTCAGCCGCCGCCGTGAATGCTGCACCAGTGCAACAGATCAGTAGGAGGCTACAGGCCGTAATCCGGACCTTTGTTCTGGATATTTTTGGGATCACAAATCGGCGCCAGGTTTGGACGGTATTAAGCGGGTCATTGTAGCATTGGATATTGCATTGGCTGTACAGGTTTGATCCAGCCATTTCCTACGTTCGGTTTTTGTACGCTTTGCCCATTGCCTTGCCAGTGCATGAAATTTCCTCATGTCACCGCCAGCTTGCCCGAATAACCGACGGAAAACACACCGCCGGCTGGCATAGGTATTGTACAAGACCAGTCTGGCATTGTTTAACGGTGTTTCGGTCCAGTCGGAAAAATATTTTCTCCCTCCCCAGCGTGCGCTTAGCAACTGCTCACGGTCACGCTCCAGGGTATTGAAAATAATGGATTTCTGTTGTCGTTTTACAGTATCTGCAGCGTCGGAGATGTACACTGCCGCCAGACGCGAGCGGACACTCCTGATCAGTAAACTGAATTCTCTTGCGGCTGTCTGCATATTTTTCCGTTTTTGCAGCTCATCCTGCCTTTGCAGTGATTGCAACCAGGCGCTGACACCGACATCTTCCACAAAACTGGCATAGCTTTCATTAAAAATTGCATCACCTTTAACATAAAGACGCTGGTGCGCGAGCTCGTGGATGAGGTAGGCAGCGAGCCGTACGTCAGACCCGGTGAGCATTGTGTTGAGCAATGGATCTTTGAACCATCCCAGTGAAGAATAGGCCGGCGAAGGTGAGACGATGACATCCATACCCCTGCGGTGCAGTTTTGTTGCAAATTTCTCTGCAGCACGTTGTTTGAAATAGCCACGGTAAGGCACACAACCGGCTACCGGAAAACACCAGAGTTTGGGTTCAAGCGAGAATTCGGCGGTTGCGATCACGTTCCAGACCAATGTGTCGGAACCCGTATCGACATAGCTCGAGTAGCTTTTGCTGGCGGGCAAGTCGAGCCGGGTTTGTGCAAATGCGAGAATTCGTTGAGCGTTTTTAAGACGCAGCGCCAGTTCCGGGCTGGTTGACGGGTCAGACAATAACGTGTCTACATCCTGGCGGGCGTGCAGCAATTTCCATTGACCCGAGACAGCCTGCAGGTAATAGGTGGGACCGGCACAGGCGCTCAGCAGGCCGACCAGAAGTAGCGTCAGGATGAGACTGCACATGGCGCCCCTGGTCACCATGGTTGTTTAATTTCGTTTTTGGCCGGCTACGAATTTCAGGGATGCAGAATTAATGCAATAACGCTGACCGGTCGGTGGCGGGCCGTCGTTGAAGATGTGTCCAAGGTGTGCATCGCATTGCGGGCAAAGTAATTCGATGCGTTGCATGCCCTGGCTATTATCTGGTCGCTGCCTTATTTCAGCCGTGTCGATTTCACCCTTAAAGCTTGGCCAACCACAGCCTGAATGGAATTTATCCTGTGAGCAGAACAATGGGTGTCCACAGCACACACATTGGTAGGTACCATCATCAAAGTGGTCGCAATACTGACCACTGAAAGGGGCTTCGGTCCCTGCTTCGCGGGTCACACGGTATTGCTCGGCATCCAGTTGTGCTCGCCATTGTGATGTGTCTTTGGAAACTTTCTTCAACACCTGAACGGTCTCCTGAAAAATGAAACAATGTGCATTTTGTCTATTGTAATGTATCCTTCAAAATTCTGTTACGATCGCCGGGTTGGCACAGCCACCTGCAAACACTGGAGTAAGTTCAAATGTCCGCTTTAAGACCCTTTCATCTCGCCATCCTGGTGGACGATCTTGGTGCGGCACGTGCATTTTATGGCAGTGCGTTGGGTTGCACTGAAGGCCGTAGTGACACGCACTGGGTTGACTTTGATTTTTTTGGACACCAGTTGGTGTGCCATCTGGACAAAACCCGGGCGGTGCTGGGTAAATTGCGTAACGCGGTCGACGGAGACGCCATACCCGTACCACATTTCGGCATCGTCCTGACCATGACGGACTGGAAAGCGCTCAGACAAAGACTTGTCGATGCCGATATATTTTTTGATGTTGAGCCACGCATCCGTTTTAAGGGAAAACCAGGCGCTCAGGCGACCATGTTTTTCACCGATCCGTCGGGTAATGCACTTGAATTCAAGGCATTCAATTCTGACCAGCAAATCTTCGTGAAAAATAAGTGATCAAGGTTTTCGAAGACTTTGATATAGCCCGTGTCGGTCTTTACAAATCAGTGCTGGAATCTGACGGTATCGCTACGTTTATGAAGAACCAGTTTCTGACGGGTGGTATGGGTGAAATTCCATTTGTGGAGGCGATACCGCAGTTGTGGGTACTCAATGACGCCGATGCTGAACGGGCAGTTAAGCTGCTCGGTGACTTACAGGACCCGTCAGGCGACTGAAACAACTGAGATCACAATGGCGCCAGTGAGGGCTTCGTGCCACTGACGGGGCACTGGTGAAATGTCCGGGCTAAGCAAGCCTTGCTAACAAGGCCAGGAATATACATTTTGACAAACTGAACCAGTATTGGATTCAAAAAACATGATGACTCTGCAAAAACTCTGCGCACTACTGATCCTGTTGAGCCTGGCAGGCTGCGGCGACAAAACAGAAAAACACAGGACGGCCAGGGATTTTCCTCAAACTGTAAATACCGTACCCGAGTTCAGCAGTTTTCAGGAATCCTCTGATATTGATCAGATGAAAGCCAAACTGGCTGCCAATCCAAATGACTTCAACACGTTGTCTGCGCTCGGTGACCTGTACTTTGAGTCCTCCCGGTACCTGGAAGCAATTCAGACCTTTGATCAGGCGATTATGGTCAACCCAACGTGCGCTGATTGTTTTAATGACAAGGGACTGGCGCTTTTCTACACGCAAGAAACAACTGCTGCCCTGGCGTCGTTCGACAAGGCAATTGCATTGGATCCCGCATATATCTACGCATGGCTGAGCAAGGGATTTGTGCTGGTCTCAACCGGCCGGTACCAGGAGGCGGTTGAGCCCCTTAACAAGGTCAAGGAGTTGGATACCACCGGCGGCCTGGCTGCCGAGGCGGACAAGTTCCTGGCATTGATTGCACAAAGGAGCACCCAATAACCATTGTTCAGGAAGGGACGCTCCCTGTGATGACATCAAGTGCCACTAACAATGGTCTGGTGC
>CAZYVH010000005.1:0-5842 GCA_964650905.1 uncultured Wenzhouxiangellaceae bacterium
TCACTGATAGGTGATGGGTGATGTTGTCTTGTTGGGGTTTATGGGTAAATGGCAGCACTAGGAGGCTGTCCGAGAATAGAATGCCTACTGCGGAAAAGCCATTTTGGCCCATTTTTCCGCTCATTCTCGTTAAATATGAGTAACTATTCGCCTCAAATGACCAGTAAAATGGACTCAAAATGGCTTCCCCTCGCTACGACCTCTATTCTCGGACAGCCTCCTAGTACAGTTTCCTTTGCGATGCGAAAAATGTATCTGATCCCTGTATTTGCGTACAATCAGGCAACAACGAACGGGAGAGTCCAATGACTATCACACTACTTCAACTATGGATGCCAATCCTTCTCGGGACGCTTTTGGCATGGATCGCGAGTGCCCTCATTCACGTGGTGGCCAAGTACCACAACTCTGATTATCAACCGCTATCGAATGAGGAGGAAGTGATGACGGCTGTAGGAAACGGTTCGCCAACACTTGGGATTCACACGCTTCCTTTCTGCACAGAAATGTCCGAAATGAACAAGCCAGAGGTTCAGGAAAAATTCAACAAGGGACCTGTCGCGATTCTTACCGTGTTTCCAAACGGACTGCCAAAGATGGGCAAACTGATGCTGCAACAGATCAGTTTTTTCCTGGTTGGCTGCATATTGATTGCGTACTGCGCCACGCAAGCGCTCTCAGCGGGTGCTGACTATATGGCCGTATTTCGACTGGTCTCTACCGTTGGCTTCCTGGCCTTTGGCTGGGCCGTCATTCCGATGAGTATTTGGTACGGACACCCCTGGACCACCACCGCGAAATACTTACTCGATGCTTTTATTTATGGTTTGGTGGTCGCGGGTTCATTCGCCTGGTTGTGGCCGTAAGAGCAGTCAACGCAGGGGGTCGGAGTCAATTGCTTAAATATCATTGATTAGTGAAAGCTGGCTGTTGCAATTGACTCCGACCCCTTCCATCACTTCGACCCCTTCCATTCCTTAAACCGCGCCATCCCTGACAAAGGGGTTGGTGCGTCTTTCCTGCCCGAAGCTCGATGTCGGGCCGTGACCCGGGATGAAGCGTACCGCATCGCCCAGCGGGAACAGTTTTTCACGCACGCTCCTGATGAGCTCGGCGTGGTCGCCTTTCGGAAAATCGGTGCGCCCGATCGAGCCCTGGAACAGCACGTCGCCGACCCAGGCCAGGTTCTGCTCGCGCAGAAAAAAGACCACGTGGCCCGGGGTGTGGCCCGGGCAGTGCAGCACTTCCAGTTTCAGTTCGCCGACGCGCACCTCATCGCCGTCGTCCAGCCAGCGATCCGGCGTGAACGATGCGGTGGGCGGGAAGCCCGACATCCGGCACCACTCGGGCAGGTTCTCCAGCCAGAAGGCATCGTCCTTGTGCGGTCCCTCGATGGGTACGCTCATTTTCTCACGGATCAGGTCTGCGGCAGCGCAATGGTCCATGTGTGCGTGGGTTAAGAGGACTTTTTCCAGCGTCGCGCCCATCTCCCCGACGGCGCTGAGGATGCGTTCGGCCTCACCTCCGGGGTCGAAGACGGCGGCCTTGCCGCTGGCGTTGCACTTGATGAGCGAGCAATTCTGCTGGAAGGGCGTAACCGGGATGACTTTTATCTGTATGGGCATAACCGTCAATAGTGGGGGCGGTGGCTGCTGCTTGCAACTCGTCATATACCGGCCGTTTTGGTCGTTCTCCAGCCGGATGGTATAAAGTGGAACCTTTCCGACAGACTGTTGACCTGAACATTTCACCAGTATCCCGGATGATGGCGCCCCACAGATGTGACTGGACGCCGGGCTGGACCAAAGTCCATGGCTATGGATGTCAGGGTTAATGCATTCTGGATGGAATCACTCTTCCACAAAACCCAGGTAAGTTCTCAGTTGGGACACCCTTGCTATCTCCCCCACCGACCTTTTTCAGGGCACTTGCCCACAGACTGGCATCCCTTCCGGGGCGGGATCCCGCATCAACCCGCTCAAAAAGTTCAAGCGCTTCCTGAAACATACCAAGTTGGGCATAATTCCAACCGATATTGTACTGAATACAATCAGAATCGATACCTGCTTCAGGCCTTGTTTCCGAAGCTGTACCCAGTTTGATATGATCCATAATCGATTCTTTATATCGGCCCAGATGCATATACGTCAAACCCCGCCAGGCGAGCATACTGATTGCGAATGAGGCCTGTTTCCCACTGGCTTCGAACTGTTTGGCGGCATTCTCAAAGTCTCCCATATTAAAAAAAGTGATTCCCAGTTTATCGCGTGCATAACCATAATCGGGATATGCCTTGACTTCATGTTTCCACAATGAAAGTTCGTTTTTCCAAATACCGGTCTGTTGCCTGGTTTGGAATGCAAACACAAAAATCACCCCCACGCTCACCAGTAACAGCAAGGCCTTGCCAAGTGGTGCATCGCGTTTTAATAGCCAATAAATGCCACCAGCAAGCAACACATAGATTGGCAGGGTTGGAAAATAGGCATATCGATCGGCGGCGCCCTGCGTGCCCACCTGGATCAACCCAAGTACAGGTGACAAGCTCACCAGATAGAATAACCACGCGATAACCCAGGCTCGCTTTTGTTTAGGCCACGCCATCACAGCGGCCAGGGTGACACCGATAAAAATAGTAAATACCAATAAAACATTTACAAAGCTGTCGTGCCCCTGAGCGGGGAAATAAGGGTAGTGTGGACTTAATGAAAAGGGAAAAACAAACTTCTCAAGATAAAAAACAACGCTGTGAACCGCGTTTACAACCCTTGCCGCCAGGGATGTGTCGCTGATTGTGGCAATCGCAGACTTCTGGGCTGCCAACGTCAGCATCACCAGGATAAACGACAAAAGAAAAAACGGGATCTTTTCAACCACCAGATTTAAAAGTGACCGTTGCCGGACCGAGCCAATGATCGGCGGCACCAGAGATGTGCGGCGCAGTGGGTAAGCATCAAGCAACAATAAAACGACCGGGAAGGTGACCGCCATGGGTTTGGAAAGTACTGCCAGGAAGTACAGGCTCAGCGTTGCAACATACCAGCTTTTATTGACGCCCACATTGCAGCTCACATATCTTCCATAAGCCAGCAGCGAAAGCAATAAAAAAGCCTGGCATAACAAATCCTTTCGCTCGGCAACCCAGGCGACTGACTCAACGTGCTGCGGGTGCACGACAAACAATGCAGCCGCCAGGAAGGCTGCAAGCAAAGAACGGTTGTCATTTATCAGTAAAAATTTCCCTGACACCGGGTATACGAACGCCAGGGTTGTGAGCATCAGAACAAACACCAAGCCACCGTTAATGGCATGCAGAAGATTATTGCTGAAATGAAACCCCCACGGATCAAGCCAACCGTAAAGCTGGTAATCAATGGCCCACGAAAACCACGTTAATGGATGCCAGTTATCGTCATTGAGCGACGTTGCCATCCACTTAATGTTCTCCCAGTTCAAACTGGAGAAATGACTTTCATAATTGAGCAGGTAGTGTCTGGAATCCCACACGAAGGCGTTGTCTGTGGATCCCTGGTAAACCCACATTGCCAGCACAAACAGACATGAAATCCAGAAAATTAATTTGACTTCAAAACGAACCGGGACCTGATTCATGACCCTGGTGCATCCAGGGCGGAGAAAAGATCGGACTTATACACACCCCAACGGTGCAACCGGAATTGCAATGCTGTTGCCACAACCCCCAGCCCATATTTAACAGAAGCCATCAAGCCAATTGAAGAGGAATCTTCGTTGTATCGGGTTGGGCATGTAATTTCACCGATATCAAAATCAGCGTAAATAATCTGCGCCAGCATCTGGTTATCAAAAAGAAAATTATCCGAATTGTTCTCGAGAGGAAGTCGCTCCAGCACCTCTCGTGTAAAGGCCCGGTAGCCTGTGTGATATTCAGAGAGTTTATAATTTAAAAGTACGTTCTCGAAAGCGGTGAGGACCCGGTTGGAAAAGTACTTATAGACCGGCATCCCACCCTTTAGTGCGCCCTGCCCCAGTATTCGGGATCCCAACGTGCAGTCAAACACATTTTCTGTCAGAAGTGATGCCATGGAAACCAGCAATTTCGGTGTGTACTGATAATCAGGGTGCAGCATGATGACAACATCAGCACCCATGTCCAATGCCGCCCGGTAACAGCTTTTTTGATTACCCCCATATCCCGTGTTTCTCTCGTGGACAATGATATGTTCAATGCCAAGCTGTCCTGCCACCCTAATGGTACTGTCGCTGCTCTTGTCATCAACAAGAATCACCTCATCTACAATATCGTGCGGGATTTCCCGATAGGTGTGCTCAAGTGTTGCCGCTGCATTATATGCCGGCATCACTACAACTACCTTTTTTTGATTTAACATGCCTTTTATTTCCCCGTTGATTCACCAATCAGGTTCTATCAGAAATAACACAAGAATTGCAGATTAATATGTTGGCTATCCCATGCTAGGAGGCTGTCCGAGAATAGAAGCCGTAGCGAGGGGTACGGATGAACCACCGGCTTACAACACCATCTCGCCACGCAACACGGACACCGCCTGACCCTTTATCTGCATTTTGCCGTTGCTATTGCAACGCACCCTGACCATGCCCCCCCGGCCCATTTCAAAGCCCTGGCGGGCAGTGAGCTCACCGCTTTTGGGTATGCCGCCCTGGGCCATCAGGAAACCACCCAGCGCACCACAGGCGGTGCCGGTCACGGGGTCCTCGACAATGCCAAATTCAGGCGGCGAGAAAAACCGGCCCTGGGTCGTTTTTGCATCAACAAAAGCAAAGGGGTAAACCCCTGTAAAATCTGGGTTTTCAGGCCATAATTCAACAATCTGGTCACGCTTTATATGAATATCGGGTAGCAGGGATACGTCTTTTAATGGCACAAAACATGCCCACAAACCGGTGCTTGCGCAGGCGGTTACAAATTGTCCGGAGAGCGCTGATGCGGGCAAGCCCAGGATGTCCGGCGCCAGTGCCGCACCCGGTGCTTCATGTAGCTGTGGCACGAGTTGTTCCATGCCCGCCCAGGCGGGCTTACCGTTCACAAACTGCAAACTGAGCTCCAGCACGCCCACCGCAGTCTGGGCGCGAAGCGTCCTGGTTTCGTTATCGCCGCCGATACGCTTTAGCCAGCCCAGTGTGAACAGCGCGGAGATAGTCGCGTGGCCGCACAGGTCCACTTCCGTGGTGGTGGTGAAAAAACGCAGACGCACGTCGGCGTCTGCCACATCCGGGCGGCAAATGAACACCGTTTCAGAGACGTCGTTGAGTTCACCGGCAATCGCCAGCATCAACTGATCCGGGAGCCCATCGCCATTGGGCACGACACCGGCGGGGTTGCCGGTAAAGCGTTGCGTGGTAAAGGCGTTGACCCGCCATACGTCGATGCCGTGACCGGCTTTTAATGCCTTGTGCCCGGCTTTACTCATCCGAGGGCTCTGCGTATGACCGCAACGGCATATTCACAATCCTTGCGTGAAACATTCAGGCAGGTCACCAGGCGCACCAGTGACCCAAGGTTAAGTGCTGTCACACCTTCCGCCGCCATGGCCTTGATCAGCGCGGCCGCACTCGCCGCTCCCCCTTTAATATTGAAATACAGTATGTTGGTCTGCACGTTGCGTGGCTCAAGTTCCAGTGCCGGGTGGCCGGCCAGTTGCTCTGCCATGTACCGACAATTGGCGTGATCCTCCTTGAGCCTTTCCATATTGTAATGAAAGCCATAGCTGGCAGCCGCGGCCATGAAGCCGACCTGGCGCATGACACCACCGAGCATTTCCTGAACACGGCGAGCCTCGGCAATAAACCCGGCAGAACCCAGCAGCGCGGCACCCATCGG
>CAZYVH010000005.1:5942-8039 GCA_964650905.1 uncultured Wenzhouxiangellaceae bacterium
CACGGCGAGCCTCGGCAATAAACCCGGCAGAACCCAGCAGCGCGGCACCCATCGGTGCCCCGAGGCCTTTCGAGAAACAGACCGACATCGAACCCCCGGGTGGCATCAGACGCCTGGGTTCACAGCCGGTCTCGACAATGGCGTTCCAAACCCGCGCACCGTCGACGTGCACGGGCAGGTGGTGTTCTCTGGCCAAACTGAAGATACCGTCCAGTGTACCTTGTGGGTAGATACTACCGCCACCATAATTTGAGGTATTTTCCAACACGATCAATGACTTGCTGGTCTGCCGGTTTTCGTCAGGCCTGATGGCTGTCGCAATTGTTTCGGCTGAGAGTATACCGTGCGAACCCTTCAGTGGCAGTGCTTTCGTTGCCGAAACCAGGGCCATGGACCCAAGCTCGAAATAATAGTTGTGACCAAATTCCTCGATCAATACCTCGTCTCCCGGCTCACACCAGAGGCGGATCGCAATTTGGCCGGCCATCGTCGCCGAAGGCAGAAAAACCGCAGCCTCCACGCCAAAATACTGTGCAACCTCCATCTCCAGGCGGTTGACGGACGGGTCCTCGCCATAACCGGCATTACCCACCTCGGCCTGGTAAATGGCCTGTCGCATGCCCGCATCGGGCAGACTGAAGGTGTCTGAACGCAAATCGACTTTAGTCATGCCCGTGTTTGTCCAGGTAAAGGGCCAGTTGCTCCAGGCCAGCGGCAACGGCCTGTGAATCTCCGCCACCGGCCCCCAGCCGGAGGTGCCGGGGATAGCCATAAGCCGTACCGGGCATTACGAAGGTGCTGTAGGGCGGCGCGAGCAGGCGTTGCGAAATTTCAGCCGCGCCGACGCCGAGGTCCGTTTTGCAAAAACCGATCAGACCGGCCTGTGGCCGTACCCATGAAAGTGCCGGGCGGGCGCGGATAAATGTATCGATCAATTGCAAATTCTGTTCACCTGCTTTTCTTGCCCGTGCAATCGACTCGCCAAAGCGCGGCTCGCCCAAAGCGACATTGGCGATGGCCTCACCCATAATGTTCATGATTTCGCTACTGTCTTCACGCAATACCATGCAATCAAACAGCAACTGTGGGTTCCTGGTGACGAGCCACCCCGTTCTCAGGCCCTGCAAACCAAGCACCTTGGAGACACTGCCCGTGCTGATGCCGCGTTCATACATACTGGCGATTCGGGGCGCGGGGATGCCGTCCCATTCCATGGCCCGGTAGACCTCGTCGGTCAGCACCCAGGCGCCGACCCGTTCAGCCAGTTCCACAACCCGGCCCAGAGCCGCTTCATCGAGGACGTGCCCGGTGGGGTTGTTGGGATTGCAAATGAATATGAGTTTTGTCCTGCTGCTGATAAGTTCTTCCAGTTGAGAAGGATCAAACATCCACCCGGAGGCCTCGTCACGTACCAGTTTACGCACCCTGGCACCGAGCGCCTCTGCCAGCACCAGTGGCTGTGGCCAGCCCGGCACATCGACAATGAGCTCGTCGCCCTGTTCAAGCAGGTTGTTGATGGCCAGGAAATTGGCCTCTGCGGTGCCCGCGGTGATCAGCACATCCTCTGCATCGCATACCGGGGCGTAACCCCAGCGTTCAACGACCCTGTGGCGCAGTTCCGGCAAACCCTGGAACGACTGACCCGACCAGTCAAGACTCAATTCCGGGTCGAGCTCTGACAGGAAGTCACCAAGCCGTGGCGGTTGTGCGAGTGAATGCACCAGCGAAGCCCCGGGTTGCGCGGCATGTGCTTGCAAGAAGGTCTCGAAAAGCTGATGGATTCTTACCCGCATGGTTCCATTCCAGAAATTTACAGCACGTTTTCTACCTGGCAGGGGTTCACCACAAACCCACCTGCGCCTTCAGGCACAACAGGGAAAAGCCAGGACGTTACCCCGTCTATTATATTCACAAACCATTAACAATATACGATCCTGATGGGTGTCCTGGTGCCTGTCTTCCTGGTGTCGGTCTGGTGGCTGAGTGTGATGGCGCAGGCGGTCATACGGACTGCAGAACAATCAGCAACAGATTGACACACCGCAACCCGCATATCGTGCGCGTGTCTGGAATAATGGGGTGCCAGCAGCGAAAATA
>CAZYVH010000005.1:8139-23749 GCA_964650905.1 uncultured Wenzhouxiangellaceae bacterium
GCAACCCGCATATCGTGCGCGTGTCTGGAATAATGGGGTGCCAGCAGCGAAAATACTTTGTAAAATAAAGTTAATGACACTTTCAATGTTCATAAAATTCTTTATGCCACTTGACAGGCGCTGCTTCAATAGCTGATACTTTGTCAAATAAAGTGAAATACACCATGAATTTTCATTTTGAACCAATGATCACCGCCCCTTGTCGCCTGGGTATTCTGGCGGCACTCGTACCGGGAAAACCTGTCTCTTTCACCCAGTTGAAGTCTGCAACCAGTCTGTCTGATGGCAACCTGCACGTGCAGACACGCAAATTAGCCGAGGTGGGTTACATAGAAATCAAAAAGATAACGAGGGGCCAGCGCAGCCTGACCGAATTTCGAATCACTGAAGTGGGGCTGGAGCGTCTTCGACTTCATGTAATAAAGCTACAAAAGGTTCTGGATGCAGCACTGGACGCCAAACATCCCGTAAAAGGTGCCGCCCGGCCTGACGACTCGGCTGTTTGGGCATGACACAGCCGACCAGAATCGCGGTCGGTGCCGATCACGGTGGTTTCGATCTGAAAAACACACTGACAGCTCATTTGAGGAAGAAGGGCTATCCGGTGGAGGACTTTGGAACTTCATCTCGTGAAGCTGTTGACTATCCGGTCTTTGCCCATGCCGTTGCAAACGCGGTCTCAAAGGGTAGTGCGGACGTCGGTATCATCATCGATGGTGCCGGTATCGGTTCATGCATGGTCGCCAACAAGGTAGCAGGTGTGCGTGCCGCGCTCGCCAATGATCTGCTAAGTGCACGCCACAGTCGCGAACATAATAATGCCAACGTATTGACCCTCGGCGCCGGTCGTGTTGGCACCGGCCTGGCTGAGCAGATCATTGACGTCTGGCTGGCGACCGAGTGCACTGAACCACGCCATTTGAACAGGGTTGCGATGTTCAGCGAGGAGATCGTCGACCTGAACCTGTCCGATCAGGATATTGACCGCGTCGTGACACGGCTACAACAGATCCTTGGCCCGCTGGCAAGTGCGGAACCAACGGGTGACTCAGTTGGTGATAATCCGGATACGGCCCGCGAATTTGTACGTCTGGGCGCCACCGGTTTGACCAGCGTCGCTCCAGCGGAGCGTCCGGGCAATATCCCGGAAGACCTGGCGCGTTATATCGACCACACCTTGCTCAAGCCCAATGCGACCGAAGAGCAGATTCGCACGCTTTGCGCCGAGGCCCTTGAGTTCAATTTTCGTTCGGTGTGTATAAACCCGACCTGGGTAACACTGGCTGCCCGGCTGCTGCAAGACAGCGAGGTGCTTGTGTGTACGGTCGTTGGTTTTCCGCTCGGCGCCAATGAATCTGCAATCAAGGCCATGGAAGCACGCCGCGCCATCCGCAACGGCGCCAGCGAGATCGATATGGTCATCAACATCGGCGCACTTAAGGGCGGCGATGAAACGCTCGTTCTTCACGATATCCGGGCCGTGGTCGAAGACTGTGTTGATGGCAGCGCGGTCTGCAAGGTCATCCTGGAAACTGCGCTCTTGACCGATGAAGAGAAACGCCGGGCCTCGGAACTTGCACGTACCGCCCACGCCCATTTCGTCAAGACATCGACCGGTTTTTCGAGCGGGGGCGCGACCGTGCACGATGTGGCCCTGATGGCCGGGGTTGTACGTGGCGCAGGCATGGAGGTCAAGGCCGCCGGCGGCATCAAGTCTTATACAGATGCCCGGGCCATGATCGAAGCAGGCGCGACCCGTCTGGGTGCGAGTGCCAGTATAGGCATCTTGCAAGAAGCCAAATTGACAAGCGTTAGCGCTTGAGGAGTTCTATCCATGGTTGACCTGAGAGCATACGTAATACTGGACTCATTGCAGCCTCAATTCGCCTCCTTCCAGGCGACGATCTCAAAAGGCTACCTGCCCAGGGTCGGCCAGGCGAGTCTCTTCGTGGAAATCTCTCCTGGCATGGCCATCAATCAGATTCTGGACGTTGCGCTCAAGTCGACCGAAGTCACAGCCGGAATGCAGATTGTCGAGCGGCACTACGGCATGCTCGAATTGCATTCCGAAAGCCAGGCCGATGTCCGCCAGGCCGGGCAGGCGATACTCGCCTCCCTGGACCTTAAGGAAAAGGATCGCCACAAGCCGCGGGTTGTGGCCAACCAGGTGGTGCGCCACCTCGAAGACACCCAGACCATGCTGATCAACCGCTTTCGTCACGGCAACATGATCCTTGCCGGTCAGACCCTGTTCGTGCTTGAAGTCGAGCCCGCAGCCTATGCCGCGCTGGCAGCCAACGAGGCTGAGAAGGCCGCGGATATCAATATCCTTGAGGTGCGCGCCGTTGGCAGTTTCGGGCGTGTCTATATCGGTGGTGAAGAACGTGATGTGGTGGTAGCGCAGGCCGCGGCAACGCAGGCGATCAAGGCGGTCACGGGCAAGACCGACAAAAAGTAACAGATTAAATTAACCCGGGCTCAACGACCCGATTCGCGAGGAGTAAAGCAATGTCAGAAGCATTAGGAATGATCGAATGCCGGAGTTTCCCGGCCATGGTGGAGGCGGCCGATGCAATGGTCAAAGCAGCCAAGGTCGAACTCGTCAGTTACGAGAAAACGGGCGGTGGCTATACAACCGCGGTTGTGCGCGGTGATGTGGCGGCCGTGAGAGCGGCCTGTGACGCCGGGCGAACAGCCGGCGCCCGTGTCGGCGACGTGGTTGCAGTACATGTAATCGCACGTCCCCACAGCGGTGTCGACATGACGATCCCGCTGGGCCGCAACCCGGCAGCGGCGAAGTAGTCATGGCAACAGGAACGGTGCTGCCGTGAAACTCGCGAAGGTACTCGGCACGCTTGTCGCCACCGAAAAGGACCCCAAACTCGTTGGTCTGAGGTTTCTGATGCTGGGTCTTTGGGGTCACGATAACAAAGCGGCAGGGGGCTCGGTGGTGGCGGTGGATGCCGTTGGTGCAGGCGTTGGTGAAATGGTGCTCTTCGCCAGCGGTTCTTCTGCCCGTCAAACCGAGCGTACCGATAACAAGCCGGTTGACGCTGTGGTCATGGCAATCGTCGACAGTTGGGAGATCGAAGGCGATGAAAAGTACCGCAAGGGTAAAGATTAACGTATGAACTTTCCGGGTGAGAACGTGCTCAGTGAGCGACAGGTGGACATCATCGCCCAGCGCCTTGCCGAACGCCTCTCTTCGCCACCGGTTGCAAGCTCAAATGTTGCCGGGGTAAATGTAGTCGCGGCAAATGCAAGCGCGACAGGCAGCGTGCAGACCACCAAACCCCGTGAAGGACTTGGTGAAGCACTTGGTGAAGGAATTTTTGCTACGCTGGACGATGCTGTCGAGGCGGCGGGTGTCGCCTTCCTCCAACTGGATGGCATGTCGCTGGACCGGCGGCAGAAGATCATTGCCTGCATACGCGAATCGATGCTCGAGCACGGTGAGGGACTTGCGCGTCACGCTCAACGCGAAACCGGTCTGGGCCGGATTGAGCACAAGATAATTAAGAACCGCCTGGTCACATGCAAGACCTCAGGCACGGAGGCGCTCACCCCGCATGCCGTGACCGGGGATCACGGTCTGACGCTGACCGAATACGCGCCCTACGGCGTGATTGGAGCCATCACACCGACGACCAATCCGACTTCAACCATTATCTGTAACACCATCGCCATGCTTTCAGCGGGCAATAGTATCGTCTTCAACGTGCACCCAAATGCACGCGAGTGTTCGATGGCCAACGTGCGCCTCCTGCACCGGGCGATCGTGCGTGGCGGCGGGCCGGCAAACCTGGTCACCGCGGTGGCCGAGCCAACCATCGAATCTGCACAGGCGCTGATGGGCCACGAGGGCGTTCGTCTCCTCGCGGTGACCGGTGGCAGCGGTGTGGTGCGTCAGGCAATGAGCAGTGGCAAACGTGCTATCTGCGCGGGTCCCGGTAACCCGCCGGTAGTGGTCGATACGACGGCTGACCTTGAACATGCAGCCCGCGGTATCATCGCTGGCGCCTCTTTTGACAACAACATCGTGTGTACGGATGAAAAGGAAGTCATCGCCGTTGAGAGCATCATCGATGAACTGTTACAAAACATGGCTCGTCATGGAGCCTACCTCCTGACAGAAGGCGAACTCCTGAGGGTGGAAAAGGCGATCTTCAGCGAGCAGCGCGGGCCGCGTCAGCGTGCGGTCATGGAAAAAGACCTCATCGGCAAGAACGCAAGCGAGATACTCGCCCGCGCTGGTATCTCGTCTGCCGGTGACCCGCCTTTACTACTTGCACGGGTAGCAAACGACCATCCCCTGATCTGGACCGAACAAATGATGCCGGTACTGCCCATCACCGGTGTACCCGATGTCGATCGCGCTATCGTATTGGCCAAGGAAGCCGAACATGGTTGCGGCCACTCGGCCGGTATGTACTCGCGCGATATCGATGCGCTCAGCCGCATGGCCCGGACCATCAACACCAGTATTTTTACCAAGAATGGACCGTTTTATGCCGGCCTGGGTGAAGGGGGGGAAGGTCACACCAGTTTTACCATCGCCAGCCCCACCGGTGAAGGATTGACCGGGCCTGCCTCCTTCAGTCGGCTACGGCGCTGTGTCATGGTCGATCACTTCCGTATCGTCTGAGACACGAGGTTCATATGAAGACACGGCACGGGGCGATTGCGCTACTGGAGTTTGACTCGGTTGCCAAGGGTGTATTGGTGATAGACCAAATGGTCAAACGCTCGCCCATCGCATTGTTACGCTGCGGAAGCATCCACCCGGGTCGATTCCTGGTCCTCGTCGGTGGCAGTGTCGCCAGTACGCAGGAAGCTTATGCGGCCGGCGTACGGTTGGGTGAGGAAGAGGGTGCCCTGAACGACAGTGTAGTCCTCGGTGATGTTCACCCATCCTTGCACGACGCGGTTCTTGGCACACGCCGGAATCTGGAGGGCGATGCGTTGGTGGTGGTGGAAACACGCGCTTCGCCCGCACTGCTGGGGGCCGTTGACGCCACGCTCAAGAGTACACCCATAATGCTTTGTGAGGTCCGTCTGGGTGATGACCTGGGTGGCCACGCGCTCGCTTTGATGTGCGGCGACCTGTCCGATGCCGAGACTGCACTCGAAATCTGTGCCGAGCGTGCCGGGGATGAGCTTCTTGCGCATACGCTTTTGCCGCGTATCAATACCGATTTGCGTTCACTTCTTGACCATGGTACGCGTTTTGATCAATGCCCGGTCTTTGAGCCGGCTGGTGCCGAGTATCCCGAGGAGGTTGCATGCTCCTGGGACGCGTAATAGGCAGCGTGGTTCCGGCGAAACTGGTGGACGAACTGTCCGCCACACCATTACTGTGGGTCCAACCGCTTGATCGTGAGGGCCAGAGCGATGGCGAGCCACTCGTCTGCGCCGATGGTACCCGAATGGCGGGACCCGGTCAGCTAATCTACTGGGTAGCAAACCGCGAGGCCGCGCTTACACTCGAGCCGTGGTTCGTTCCGGTCGACGACGCCATTGTCGGTCTGGTCGACGAGGTCAGGAACTATCCGCCGGAGGATCTGGGCTGATGATCCTCGCCCGTATTACTGGCAGTGTTGTATCGACCATCCATCATCCCATCGTTGATGGCCACAAGTTGCTCCTCGCCGAGCGGCTCGACCAGTTCTGCCAACCCACGGGTGCTTATCTCATCGCCATGGATGCAATCGGCTCAGGTCAGGGTGAGACTGTCCTGATTCTCGACGAGGGCAGTGGCGCCCGCCAGATACTCGATAACCCCAACGCCCCGGTGCGTTCAATCGTCGTTGGTATTGTTGATGTGGTCGAGCTCGATCACTGTAAATAACAGCATGCGGTATCCGCGTATTGACACGAGAGGATTTTTTGATTGGTTTGCGGTTAAAGCCCGATCAGGTGTTTCCCCTGAAACGCTGGTCCAGCGAATACGCACCCCCGCCAAGCGCCACGATCATCAGGAAACCACCGGCGATGGAAATGTTTTTCATAAACATGATCGTCTGCATCTGATTGTTGAAATCGGCGTGAAACAGGACGGCACTGAGCAGACAAAAGCCAGCCAGCAGGAAAGCCGCAATACGTGTATGCCAGCCAAGAATAATCATCAGGCCGCCGAGGACCTCGAGCGCGATAACCAGCGGCAGCAATGAACCCGGCACGCCCACGGCTTCCATATAACCCTGCGTGTTTGCGTAAGTCGTAATTTTGTGCAGCCCGGAACTGACAAACATCAGTGCAAGCAGAATTCGGCCCAGTGGTGCGGCCAGTGATTGTATTTGGCCTGAGGTGTCGGTCATGGCAGGTCTCCTGGTGGTTTTCACTTACAGCATACATCCCCACCCGCCGGTCCACCAGTTTATCCGGCCAGTCATGCTCTGTGGTTGGCTTCTGCCGCAGACCATTTTTGATGGCCGTGATTGTCAATGGGTGGTATTTCGCCCTGGTTTGCTGGTTAGTGCGAAAAATTTGCGGGTCGGTATAGAGAATAATGCCGGTGATTGCTCCTGAAAACAGTCTGAATCAATACTGGAAGGCGGTTCGGTGCTACGATCCATGTATGAACGTCAATGAGACACCCTATCGTTCGATCTGGCTGAATAAAAATGGCGGGTTGGTGGACATCATTGATCAGACTTTCCTGCCCCATGAATTTGTCATCAAGTCACTGCAAAGCGTGCAGGATGTGGCTGAAGCGATTGCTGTCATGCGTGTGCGGGGCGCGCCCCTGATTGGTGCGACTGCCGCGTATGGCCTGGCGCTGGCGATGCGTGAAGATGCCCGTGATAGGAATCTTGAGTGTAGTTGTGAGACCTTGCTGGCAACACGGCCTACTGCGGTCAACCTGCGTTGGGCCCTCAAGAAAATGCAGCAGGCCTTGACGGACCTGAGTGTTGAAGAGCGACCGGCGGCGGCCCTCAGCTTAGCCGGGGAAATCTGCGATCAGGATGTTGCCATCAACCGGGCCATCGGTCGTCATGGGTTGTCAATCATCCAAAAGTTGTGGAAGAAAAAACCTGCCGGATCAGATGCACTAAATATCCTGACCCATTGCAACGCCGGTTGGCTTGCGACAGTCGACTGGGGAACGGCCCTGTCGCCCATTTACCAGGCGTATGATGCCGGCATCCCGGTCCACGTATGGGTGGATGAGACGCGTCCGCGTAACCAGGGCGCCGCACTGACCGCCTGGGAACTTGCCGCGCACGGTGTTCCGCACGATGTCATCGTGGATAATGCCGGTGGTCACCTGATGCAACACGCCATGGTGGACATGTGTATTACTGGCACTGACCGAACGGCTCGCAATGGTGATGTATGTAACAAGATTGGCACCTACTTAAAGGCACTGGCAGCCAATGATAACGGTATACCTTTTTATGTGGCACTACCCGGACCGACCATCGACTGGCAGATTGAAGACGGTGTCGATGGCATACCCATTGAACGTCGTGACGGGTCTGAAATCACGCACGTGGCCGGTAAAAATGCCAAAGGTGAAATTGAGCCTGTCCAGATCACCCCTGACGGGGTCACTGCCTGCAACTATGCGTTTGATGTCACACCGGCAAGACTGGTGACCGGTCTGATCACCGAACGCGGGGTTTGTGTTGCCAGTGAAGCCGGTTTGCTGGGTCTTTATCCTGAGCAGCGGGAGTCGGGCGCGTGAGCGAGGCGTTGCGCAGACAACTGATATCCACCGCCAAAGCCATGAACGCATGTGGTTTGAACCAGGGTACGGCGGGCAACCTGAGTGCACGCTTTGAAAGTGGTTTGCTGATCACACCCTCGGGTATGGAATACGAAAAACTGACGACACACGACATTGTCTGGATGGACTTTGATGGATTCCCCAGAGGCCGACACCGGCCCTCCAGTGAATGGCGATTTCATGCGGCTATTTATCGTGAGCGGCCCGAAGCACAGGCTGTTTTGCATGCCCACCCGGTCCATTGCACCGCGCTGGCCTGTCTCGACAAGGGTATACCGGCCTTTCATTACATGGTTGCCATCGCCGGTGGCAGGGATATCCGTTGTGCAGAATATGCAACCTTTGGTACGGCGGAACTCTCAGCGCAGGTTATCAGGGCATTGCGGGGTCGTAAAGCCTGCCTGATGGCCCACCATGGTCTGACCTGTTTTGACGAGGACCTGCCGGGTGTGCTGGCCTTGGCTCAGGAGGTTGAACAACTGGCAAGCATCTATTGCCGAACCCTGGCCATTGGCGGACCGGTCATTCTCAGTGGCGCCAAGATGGATCGCGTACTGGAGAAATTCAAAACCTACGGTGTCTATAAATAAGCCTGGGTTGCTACCGGCCCGCACATTTCACCGGTCTCCCGGATGACGGCGCCGGACAGACCCACTGGTGAAATGTTTGGCTTAAGCCCCAAGTGTTTCCACGATCCACTTATCCATGGTTTTGAGTGCCGCGTGATAGGCTTCCACGTCGCCACGAATTTCCAGACTGATCACCTCGTAATCATCGCCACCAAAAGTACAAAAACTGATCAGGTTCAGGTCAGGTGGCGGGTTCTGTATTTCATAATTGTTCTGCCTGCGCCGCCACTTCAGTTTTAAGCTGGCATACTGCTCAGTTGTCACTGGAAAGTCGACCCAGAACGATCTCATTCTTGGCGCGGTCATTTTTCATTCAACATTTCAATTTTAAAAAAACCAGTCAACATCTTTTACCAAAAACCCGGCCGAACAGTCAACCTTCATTGAGCCGCATTGGCGCATGCAGCCTGTATGCGAGCATACGCCAAACCGCTATCCATGCCTGCCATGTTGGCCAGGTATCGTCTGAAAGGCGCCTGGCTGCGCATCAGGTAATCACGGTTTTGTGGGTAGCGTTGCATACGCCACGACATGATCAAAATAGATGTGACCAGGCGTGTGCGAATGAGATCGGGCAGCAGCTCCATCTCCATATCCTGCAATGGCCTGACAGCATGATAGCCGGCAATCAGTGACAGGGTACCGGCCAGCGGGTCATCACCGTCAGCAAGTTGGTAGGCGGAGGCGACCGCCAGGTCAATAACCAGCGGTGATTTGACCAGGTCGCCAAAATCAATGATGCCACTGATGTGTTGTGGGTCATTTTTGTCCAGCAATACATTATCCGGGTTCAGGTCGTTATAGATCACCTGGGTTCGTAGTGACATCAAGGTTGGCAGAAGTGTGTTAAAGCGTTCCAGTACGTGTTCAATCAATTCCCGGAGATGTGCATCTTTGGTATATTCCAGCAATTCGACCAGCGCGGCGGCACGTTTCATATCCCATAGCGATGGCGGACTTGCGCCGGCGTGATCAAAATCTTTCAACGCCAGACCCAGCCGCGCCAACAGCCTGCCCAGTTCCGCTGCCTCTTTTGACCCCGGTGAAAACCCATATAAAACCTGGCCGTCCAACCAGCTCAGTAGCCGAATGATGTGTGTCCGGTCATGCAGGCTGACGGTAAAACGGAAATGACCATCCCGGCCTGCAATGACTCTGGGTACCGGGAGTGTGGTATCCCGTTCACCGATGTGTTGCAAGGCACAATTCTGGAAGTCAACAACCTCGGGTTGCTCCGCATGATTTGAAATCTTGAGGACAAAGCGTTCACCATTTTCTGTCATGAGGCGAAAATTCTGATCCTGCGTGCTGGCCAGCATCCTGGCACGGACGTGTCGTCCAAAATATTCCGCGGCCAAGGTTTCGGCATCCGTCGGTGTGCATGACGGTGGGCTGGTTACCAGCAAATTCAGAAGCTCATCCTGCATGGGTATAGTTTAAATGAATACTGTTAAAAAATACCGGCCCCCCAACTTTCGGCATTAACCCGGTGCATTTTAGTGTGTTATGGTCGGCTCGCCACGGAGCAGGCTGTTTCCCGGCAAAAAGGTAAACTTAAGGCCCGGCACCGGACATACCCTGGAACACGACAGTCAAAATGGAGGACAAGATGGCAGGCAAAGTTACATTCTCAGTATTACAGGAGAGCCACGAAGGTCCCGTCGGTGAAGACTGGAGATACTGGATTGAGGTCAAGGTATTCAATGAAGGCTTGCAGGGTACCGGCAAAATCGTTGTTGACAAGCATTCCTTACCCAGCGGCACCACCCAGACACCACCTGGTCCTCCCGCTGCGGTTGAGATTCCCGCAGGTGAAGGCGGTAAACGTCTTTTGATCAGGGTTCGGCTGGAAGCGACGGAAGTTGACCTGTTAAAGAACGATGTGGGGGAAACCAGCAGAGACTTTTTACTTGAATGTCCAAGGCCCGCTGGGGAACCGCTGGTGCAGGAAGATGATATTTCCGTCGGCGTGGTCGAATCACCGGGAATTATTGGTGAAACCTCCATTTTTTCGCTCAGGTTACGGTTTGTGGTTTCCTGCAATTGAGTCCAATCCCGGTGTGCGTTTGACAGGCTCCCGGGTCACATTGAGTCAATAAAGACCAGATGGTAACATTGGATAGTGTGCAGTAAAATCGTAACGGGGTGGTCATTGCGTTGCAATACATCGTTGGCTTTCCCTTTTAAAAACGTCTTTTCCAAAGGAGCCCCGACATGAAATCATGGTTATCATTTTGTTTACTTTGTGCGCTTACGACCGTCGCTTCAATGCCGGCGCAGGCCGACTCCACAAACGACCTGCTCAAAGAGGCAATCGGTCTGCTCGAGCAAGATAATTATACCGAGGCCCGCGAAGTTGTCGCGATTGCCCTCGACCAGATCGACCATCACCTGCTGGATACCACAGCGGCAAATTTTCCCGCGCAAATCGGCGCATTCACCAGAGGCAAGGTCAATACCGAAAAGGCCATGGGTATGGACATGACCGAGTGCACCTACAGTGACAAGCAAGATCATGATGTGCAAGTGCAGTTGATGGGCGGGGGCGGAGGCATGATGGGTGGCCTCGCCGCGCTTGGTGCATCGTTTGGTGGTGGACGCAAGGTCCGTATCCAGGGTCACACGGGAACCATGATTGAGGATGAAGGGGAGTTCACACTTACGCTCAAGATGAAGAGTGGCAAAAGCCTGATTATCACATCGAGTAGTTTGGACGGTGAAGGCGTGAACAACTTTGCCGAAGCTTTCCCGGTAAACGCGATAGATACGGTCAACGAGTCGGGATACTGACCTGGTAAACCTGGCCGAAATACTCCATCACAAAGCGGGCCGGCGGCAACACATACGGTACTGACTTGTAGTGCCGTATTACAGACACAGCCAATGCTGAAACTGATTTACATCATTACCGGTGCGGAGAAACAATTCCATGCACGGGGCGTCATTAAATTGACTTGACGGTCGGGTCACTTCACCGTTGCGTCATGACCTGAACAACAGCGGAATTTGTCTTGTGCCATAACAGTTGATTACAGCAACAGACAAAAGGAGTAAGGTCCATGCCGCACCATCAAATGTTACCAAAAAGCTTGTTCCTGGCCCTGATTTTTGTGGGTTCTGCCGGGAGCCAGCCTGCCCACTCTGAAGCTACATGCAAGTGCGTTGATATGTCTGATATCAAATCCAGGATCAGTGAAAGCCAGGCGGCCATACAAACCTATCGGACCGAGATCAAAAAGATGGCCAACCAGCAAAAGCGGGAGGGGAATATCCTCGTGTATACAGCCGGGCGCAGGGAAAAGTTGCAGGGCAGGGTGCAGTTGGCAATGAACGCAATCACACTGGGGAGCCTCGGAATTGATGCGTGGGGGAAGGACGGTGGCCCGGGAGGCACGAACAATCTTTGCCAGGTCACTGTCAATCCGGACATGACAGCCTGCGTACAGGAATCGATCAGGCGGCATGAAGAAATCCACCGACAAGCCTGCCTGAAGACTGAGAGCCTCTCAACGGTGGCGGCCTCAATATTGAAGGGTAAGGATCGTTTTGAAAGAGACAACAGTACGCTGATCGCGTACGCACAGGAAGAAATCAAGGGCTACGAGGCTGAATTGCGCTTCCTGAACCCAGAATTCACTGCGCTCAAGAAACGCTGTAAACCCGAGACCCCACCGCTGCCGGACTATACCGCCCAGCGACGGAACCCCGGGGGTTAACCTGCATATTGAAGGAATTCAGGAAATCGAGAGAGGGTTTCGCCAAGTTACTTCGACGGTCCTTTTTTCGATGACTTTATTGAAGATTGCGGTGGTGTGAAGCGTCGATCATTTGGAACCGATCGATATTTTTGCGGGCGATTTCATAGTCTGGGTTCAACAGCAATGCCCTTGAATAGGCCTGCAGGGCGTTTGCCGGAAGCCCGGCACGTTCATAGGCGACACCAAGGTTGTTGAAAACCCGTGCTTTGTGCGGAGAACTTCCAGCGGTGTCCTCCCAGAGCGCCACTTCACTTCGATAATCCCGATTCCGCATGACCGTGAAAGCCCCGAGCAGGATCAGGACAATACCCACCGCTGCCAGCATGGGTCTGTCCCACCGGCGGAGATAAACCTGCCACCACTGTATCTCGACGGCGATGGAAAGAAACAGACCAAAGCTTGCCAGATATAATTGCCGGTCGTTGGCCACATCAAGTCTTGGGATAATGGAGTTTGTGGGTAAGAGTTGAACAAAAAACCAGAGTATGCCAAAGCTGATCCATGGCCGCTTCTTATATGTCCATAAGGCGAGAACCAGAACGCCGAGCAGAAAAGAAAACTGGCACACAAGGGAAGTGCTCCAGGTGCTCAGGACAGGGAGGTCCGGGTCGATGTTCAGAGCCCAGGGGCGGACCAGGTGCGAGAGCAGATAACTGACCCCATTGATTTGGCTGAGCGCATTGACCCCTATTGTTCGTTGCTCCAGGCTGAAAACCAGCAAGTCGTTGTAGTTGGGCTGCACCATAATGAACACCGTGGTACCAAAAAACATGATCCAGTGCATCACCTGTCTTCGGGCGGTGCTGCGCCAATGAAATCGACCGTACGAGGTTTCCCAGAGCAGCAAGGCGAGCGGGAGAGTCAGAGCTGTTTCCTTGGTGGCAACCGCCAGCACAAAAAGCATTGGCGAAAACAGATGGGTGACCAAAGGCTTCTTTTTTTCAATTCCGTAGACGTAGCAGAAAAGACTACCCAGGTAAAAGAGGGCCATGAGGGATGTGGAACGTCCGCTGATGTAGGTGACGGCCTCAGTCTGAACAGGATGCAAGGCAAACAGTAGCCCGGTTAGTAAAGGCGCATAATTCCGGGACGCTGAGGTGGTGACATCCGACGCCCGTTCCGTGAACCGGTAGGCGAGTAGGTAAACGAGAATCGAATTTCCGGTGTGCACTGCGATATTGACGAGATGAAAGTTGAAAGGAGTCGGCTCGCAGATCCAGTTCAACATATAGGTCAGCTTGAGGAGCGGACGAATACCGCTGCCTAAATCGTGCAGCCAACCAGCGATGGAGTGAACCGCCGGATAGCCCAGAATCACATTTCCATCATCGAACTGGAAAGCACCCCACAGCGAATTCAAATAGACCAGGCAAAGTGCTCCGACAATAAGGAGTGGCTCGGTTTGACGCTCAATATGCACCTTTGGATTCATCCAGATATCTCGCCTGGGCAAATGCCCGGTCCAATACATTCACCGCACTCCACCACCGCTCCTTCGCGTTCAACATCACCAACAGAACCCGTGCTCCATTCTTCTCAGTCAGAGCGATCAGACACTTGCCTGCCCGGGGGGTTGTCCCCGTTTTGATACCAATGGCCGTGGGGTAGCGTCCAATGAGTTCGTTCCTGTTTTGAAAGTAGAAACTCTTTTTATGATCCACCGTCTGGATTCGCATTTCCACCTTGCCCACCAGGGCCCGGAATATTTCAGACTTAAGTGCAGCTTCAGAAAGCAAGGCGAGATCCCGCGCCGTTGAATAATGTTCCGGATGGTCGTGACCGCAGGCATTGACGAAGTGCGTGTTATTCATCCCCAGGACCGAGGCTTCGTGGTTCATTTGTGTGACAAAGGCAGACTCGTTTCCCCCAACCTGGTCTGCCAGGGCATGACAGGCATCGTTGGCTGAGAAGATCAAGGTTGCGGCCAGTAAGTCCATGACATGTAAATGGTCCCCTTTTTGCAAACCCAAATGGGCCCCGCTTTCCCCGGCGGCTTTCTTTCCGACTGCCACGACATCATCCATGCGTGCTTTCTTGAGGACGAGCAGGGCTGTCATGATTTTGGTCAGGCTGGCTGGAGCCAACCGGAGGTCAGGTCGTTGTGACCAGATTATTTCACCCTGGATCTCGACCAGATAGGATTGGGCAAGTTCCGGAAACGGGTCCGGGATTTCCGTGTTCGCGGCATAACAGCTAAAAATCAGTGCCGGAAACAGAGCGAGACCAATAAGGATGATCGGACGGGTCATGATCCGAACGGTTGTATATCCAGTTGGATTCTCATATTTACTGAAAACAGACCCATCAATCCGTTGCCTCATTCATCGAGAACAAGGCGGTGTTCCGCAACGTATTACAGGCGTTTGGAGAAGTCAAGATGACCAGGTCCCTGGCCGTTGCAGGTGTCGTCTCATGGGTGGTCCTGCAAAGTCAAAAATGCTGTCTATACTTAGGATACTGCCCAGCACAGGCCGCTCTGGCTTGGTGGGCATATTTCATCATTTAAATTGGAGAGACAAAATAATGCAGATTAATAAAGTACTGACCCTGGTCATATCGCTTGTCATGGTTGTGTGTGTTGCACCGGTAATCGCACAGGATAAGCAGGAGACTGACGGCCTTGCCCAGGTTGTCAAAATATCAGCCAAGGACGGTCAGGCCAATGCACTGGAGGAGGCCATCACCAACTACCACGACTTTATGGGTGACAAAGAGGGTGCATGGCGCTGGCAGTGGTTCTCGATCATAACCGGACCTGATACCGGTAGCTTTATCGCCCGTAGTGGTGACCACAACTGGGCGGATTTTGACGCCAGAGACGCCAAGAAAGACTGGAGCGAGGCGGCCGGCGCCAAGTTCAGTACGGAAGTTCAGCCACACATTGCCGATCTTGACGTCTCGATCACCAGGCCCGACAAAGACCTGGGCATGTGGCCCGAGAGCATGGAAGGGTACAAGTACTTTTCGATCACACACTGGTATATCAAGCAGGGTCAGGGCAGGGCCTTTAATGAAGGACTCAAGAAGATCGACGGGTACCTGAAAGATAGTGAGTGGGCGAATTACTATGCGTTTATTTACAATGTTTCCGGTGGCTATGACAATTCCATCACGCTGGTCAGCCCACGCAAGAACTACGCCGACATGGCGCCCAAAGAACCCAAGTTCATCGATGTCATGAATAAGGCGATGGGCGAGGAAGAAGCCCAGGCGTTCCTGGCCGAGTGGAGCCAGACCTACAAGGCGGGTGAGAATTACCTGATTGCATACCGGCCGAAACTGAGCGATTACGGTCAGGCTGACTAAGTACAAAACTAGAATCGCGGTATGAGCCCCGGCCCATAAAGCCGGGGTTTTTTGTGACTGCCGGTTGGCGTCTGAATAAGCGGTCTGTACCGCCCAGGACGCCCTTAACCCGTAAATTGCGCCAGTTGCGCTTGTCCGTCATGCCGGGCTTGACCCGCTACCTGGGCCGCGAGTAACGGAACCCTCTC
>CAZYVH010000005.1:23849-40745 GCA_964650905.1 uncultured Wenzhouxiangellaceae bacterium
CGGAACCCTCTCATCCGTCATGCCGGTACCGGGTCAAGCCCGGCATGACGGACCCGGTATCTCCATGAATTTCGTGGGACTGCTGTGCATCGCATGTAACGGGTTCTATAATTGACCCGTTCGAAGGTGCAACGAAAAAGGGAAGGCGAGACATGACAATTGATACACTGGTACGCTGGCGTGAGCTTGTCCAAAGCCGTGACCCGGCGGGGCTTGACGAACTACTGGCTGAGGATGTGGTGTTTTACTCCCCAGTGGTGCATACCCCACAAAAAGGGAAGAAAATAACGCAGAAATACCTGGCTGCCGCCATCAGTGTTTTTGCCAATGGCTCGTTTCGTTATGTGCGTGACTTGGCGGATGAGGATCAGGCGGCGTTGGAGTTTGTGGTTGATATTGATGGTGTGATGGTCAATGGGATCGACCTGATTCGTTGGGATGCCGCCGGGCGGATCATCGAATTCAAAGTCATGCTTCGCCCGCTCAAGGCCATCAATCTGGTCCATGAGAAAATGGCAGCCATGCTGCAGAAAGGTTGATTGCTCTGCACGATGAAAATGATTGAAACCTACCGGGGTATTGTCTACCCACACCAGCTCGATCACATGGAGCACATGAATGTTCAGTGGTACACCTCGAAATTCGATGAGGCGACCTGGCATCTGATATCCGCCATCGGTATAACACAGGAATATTTGCATTCACAGAATAAAGGTATGGCTGCGTTGGAACAAAAGACCCTGTATAAGACTGAAGTCAGGGTGGGTGAGTTGTTGCTGATAAAATCCCGGGTTCATGAGATCGGCAATAAAACCATCAGGTTTGAACATAAAATGTACAACGCTGAGACCATGCAGGAAGTGGCGAGCACCGAGATAGTGGGTGTGCACATGGATCGCGACGTACGCAAGTCCAGCGTGATGCCTGACGGTGTCGTTGAGAAATGTGCCAGCTTGTTTGATCTCAAGCCATGAAATATCAGATACCTGAACGCCTGGAAACAAAAAGATTAGTCCTGCGTTGCTTCAAGGATGCGGACTGGGTCGATCTCCACAGGCTGTTTTCCGACCCGGAATGCACCCGCTACACCATTCAACGCACGCTAACCGAAAGGGGGAGTTGGCGTATGCTGGCGACCCTGGTCGGTCATTGGCAATTACGTGGTTATGGCCCCTATGCCGTTGAAGAAAAAGACAGTGGCACGGTCATGGGCCCGGTGGGTCTTTGGTACCCCATGGACTGGCCAGAGACGGAAATCAAATGGGCTATTTCCCGCAAGTACTGGGGCAAGGGGTACGCCAGCGAAGCGGCCCGCGCAGTGTGGCAAATGGCTGTCAGCCACTTTTCGGATACACCGCTTATCAGTCTTATCTTCTCGGAAAACGAACGCTCGATCAGACTCGCGAAGGCCATCGGCGCCCACCTTGAAAAGGAAATACCTTTCAGGGGTATGACGGCACATATTTATAGACATCGTTCACCAACGCAATGCCAGCATGAGGTAATACAATTGACATCGGATTGTGTCGAACAGACGTAACTTTATATCATTCCAGGTGGATGGGGGTGCGAAAACTGATGCGTGATGCATTGGACAAGCACAGGTTAAAGACGGTCTATGACCGGGCTGCTGGTCACTATGACCTGCAGCATTCTTTAGTAACTGCCGGGGCAGACCAGCGCGGCCGGAAACTGGTGGTTACTGAGACGGTTAAAACCGGCGACAGAGTTTTGGACTGTGGTGCCGGTACCGGGTCGACAGCCCTGCTGGCTGCCGGGGCAACGGGCCCAACGGGTCACATCGTGTTGTTTGATATGAGTGACGGGATGCTGGCTATCGCAAAAAAGCGTGTGATTGATAATAAAACCGGTGCACGTTTTGACTTCCAGGCTGGTGATATGCTGGCGCTGCCTTTTGCAGACAACAGTTTCGACTGTGTACTGTCGACCTACAGCATGTGCCCCTTGTTTGATCCGGCAAAGGGGGCGCTGGAGTTATACCGGGTCGTCAGAGCGGGGGGCTGTATCGGTGTTGCACATTCTGTTGAACCCCGTCAGCCCTGCGTAAAGTGGCTCGCGGACAAGGTCGAGAATGTGGTCTGGCGTCTGCCATCCATATCGCTGGGTTGTCGTTCGGTGTCTGTGCTGCCAACACTAAAACAAGCCGGTTGCAGCATTATTTTCAGGCGGTATATTGGTGTCCCGCTGTGGCCGTTTCTGGTCTTTGTTGCTAAGAAACCCACCCGTTAATGGCATATACCGTTGAAACCACATAAACACAGACATATCGTTCTGGCCGGACGGCATGGCAAAGCGTTGGGGGTACCCGAGTTAATTGCGATTGCACTCGGTGGCATGGTCGGTGGCGGTATTTTTACCGTACTGGGGATATCCGTGGCCATGATCGGTGTCTGGACACCCGCGGCCATTGCCGTGGGCGGTCTGATGGCGGCACTGGCCGCCTATTCCTATATCAAGCTCGGTGTGTATTACAAGGACGAGGGTGCCACCTACTCGTTTTTTAAAAAAACCTTTCCGCGCTCGCCGTTTGCGGCATCCCTGCTCGGCTGGTGGGTCATATTCGGTTACATCAGCACACTGGCCCTTTACGCCTATACCTTTGCTTCGTACGCTATCAGCGGTTTTGATTTTGCCGACAACGCGTGGATTCGCAAAGGTGTTGCCGGCGGCATCCTGCTGGTCTTTACGCTCATCAATGTGTGGAGCGTGAGGGGCATGGGCAAAATCGAAGACCTGATGGTTTATACCAAGCTGATCATCCTGTGCGTGATTTCATTTGTCCTGATGAATCATGGGGAGGCCAGTCTGGGGCAGTTGATGGAAACCGGTCCTGCAGTTTCTGTGCCGGGTATCCTGATTGTTGCAGCGGTCACCTTCGTAGCCTATGAAGGTTTTCAGTTGGTCATCAACGCGGTCAACGAAATGGACACACCCCACCGCAATATTCCGTGGGCTATTTATGCGGCGATATTCCTCGCCATACTGATCTATGTTGTGATTTCGATCGGTGCCATCATAGCCATCCCCTTCGATGACATTATCCGCAACCAGGAATATGCGCTGGCTGCCGGCGCCAGTGATATTCTTGGCCGCTGGGGCGGTGGTCTTGTGGTCGCCGGTGCACTGCTGGCCACCAGCAGCGCCATCAGTGGCACGGTCTTCGGTGCCTCCCGGCAGATGGCGGTGATCGCGACAGACGGCTACCTGCCGACGGTTTTTGCCAGACGCAAAAACAACATCCCGGTCAACGCCATCCTGGCGATGTCAGCACTGGCTTTTTGCCTGGTGCTGAGCGGTAGTCTGCGGGTTATCCTGGAATTTGGCAGCGTCACGTTTTTGTTAGTCTCGCTGTTGATGGCGTATGCGAATTACCGGATCAGACGGGTGACTCATTCATCCACAGGGATAACCATTCTGGCGATCTTGGTTTTGCTTCTGGGTACCCTGTTAATTCTGTACTACGAGGCCAGCACACAGCCACAGCAACTGTTTTTCATTGGCAGTTTGTACATCCTGCTGACCACTGCCGCCTTTGTGTATGCACGGCATGGGCCCAGGTTAACACGGTGACGGGAGTGCACCCGATCAACTGCAAACCCACACCGTCACCGTGACAGGTCGCACAGATCACCTGAGAGTGTGACATCACAAAATCAAAGCTGATTATAAGGCAACCGGAACGTATCGCCATCTTCCATGTGGCCACTTTCAAGACCCAGGTTGAACCAGCGCATACGCTGCTCAGAGGTGCCATGGGTAAATGTATGTGGCAGAACTTTCCCTCGCATCCTGCTTTGAATGGCGTCATCGCCAATGGCATTGGCGGCGTTCATGGCTTCTTCTATGTCGCCGCGTTCCGGTGCGTGTAAAATGGGCGCCAGGATTATGCTGCCAGGCTATTAAATGTACGTCGTAGTTTTCAGGGCAAATTGCGCTGAACAGGATGATGAGTACTACCGTACCGCTGAACGATTGCAGGCTCTGGGCAAGGAAAGGTGGTACAAATCATACCGTGTCGAAATCTGTGAGCTGAAAGTTGCTCATGAAGAATTGGATTTGCGGCGTTGACGATACCGGTAAAAAAGTGAAATCTGTGTCGGGTTAGCAGTCAACTGGAGTTTGAAAAAGACCATGTTTGGGGAAATTGTCAGAAATATTCACATCAGCTGTGCGGTGCTGTCATTTACCGGCTTTTTTGTACGTGGCGTCTGGATGCTGAACGACTCGGTGTTGCTCCAGCAGCGCTTGGTCAAAACCGCGCCGCATATCGTTGATACCTTGCTGCTCGCCAGCGCCATTACCCTCGCCGTTAGGTTGCATTTATCACCGCTGGAGCAATCCTGGTTACTGGCAAAGATCATCGCCTTGCTGGTGTATATCGGTATTGGTATGGTTGCCCTGCGGTTTGGCCGCAATAAAACCACACGTTTAACGGCCTGGTTGCTGGGTCTGTTGACATTCATCTATATCGTGTCGGTTGCAATCAACAAATCGGTGCTGGGGTTTGTTGCATAATTGTGAGCGCAAGCAGACACCGGTGAAAATCACAAAACCAGCACGAGGCAGGCTATAGCTGTCATTGAAAAACCGGGAAAATTGACCCGCCTGTCAATAGTTGTCACTGGTATTCATTGAATTTTTACCGTAAAACAATGGAAAACCAACCATCATGCGCTATATCATAAGGTATCAGGCCGTGATGGCTGATTACTGGGATGGTGAGTAATGTTCAGGTGGCGACAGGTCATCTATACGTCTCCATTTAACCAATGCAAATAAACATAGCAGGTGTGATGATGAAAAAATTCTTTTTAGCAGCGCTGACACTGGTGTTCGCGTTGCCGGTCCTGGCGCAGGATGTGATGGATGATGGCAGCATTGTGGTTTTGCCACTGGAGGCGCAGCAATGCAACTATCCCTCTGCTCCGCCCCCCATTCCGGACGCGCCGGAAAAAAGCGACCTGTTGAGCGCGCAAAAGCATGTCAAGGAATTCCAGGCAGAATTGGAAACCTATCGTACCTGCATCAACAAGGACGTTGCGAGCCCGGAACTGTCGACGGGTAACCGACAGGCCATCAACAACGCCTATAATGACTCGGTGGAGATGGAAGAACGTGTGGCGGCCATGTTCAATGAGGCCGTGAGGGCCTATAAGGCCGCACAATCCAAGGATTGAGGAGCGGTTCCGGACCTATTTGCCCAGCAGGTATTTCTGCAAAAATAATACCGTGACCTGTTGATATAGGTCACGGTTTTCTTTTCTGACGTAGCCATGGCCCTCATTCAGCGCTTTCAGGTACCAGACCGTCTGACCACGTGAACCTAAGGCCTTGACCAGTTGCTCGGATTCTGACATCGGTACGATGGGGTCGTTTTGGCCCTGCACGACCAGCAAGGGAATATTGATCTTGTCGACATTATTCAATGGGCTGATATGTTCCAGGAACTCACGCATCCTGGGTATACGTTCATCGCCGTACTCAATACGGCGCAAGTCCCGTCTGTAGTCCTGTGTATTTTCCAGGAAGCTAACGAAGTTGGAGATCCCTACCCGGTCAACCGCAGCGCTGAGACGGTCACCAAAGCGTACCGCGGAGGCCAGTGACATGTAGCCACCGTAACTCGCACCGGATACAGCTACCCTGTTTTTGTCGAGGCGGGGTTGACGGGCGATCCAGTCCAGCAGGGCACCGATATCCCCGACGGCGTCTTCACGTTGATAACCGTCGTCCATCGAAATATAACGTGAACCATAACCCAGTGACCCGCGTATATTGGGCGCTATGACCGCCACGCCCAGTTGTTCAACCCAGAGTTGAAAGTCGCTGTTAAAGCCTGGACGGAATTGCGTTTCGGGTCCACCGTGGATGTGTATGAGTACCGGAAAGGGCCCCTTGCCCGGTGGCAGGTAAACAAATGCCGGGATTGAGATCGTGGGATTCTGAACATCATCCGTGGCAGGGTAACTGGTGGGGGCCGGGTAACGGATCGCGATTGGTGTAACGAATTTATTGGTATCCAGCCCCCCGACCTCGCTGAAAGTCCATCGTCTGAGTTTTTTAATCGATAGCGTTTGACGACCAAGACTCAGCACCCATGCATCATTCGGGCTGTTGGCAGAATTGAGCGTCATACCGAGTTTCATGCTGTCGGGGCTGAAATTGAGGCCGTTGATCAAACCGACTGGCACCCTCTCCACCCGTTTGTATTTCAGCTTCTTGGGGTCGAACAGGTAGAGACGGCTGATACCATTTTCATTGGTTACAAACGCACCGCGTTTACGGTTGGGACTCAGTGCAAAGAGGGTGATGTCCCAGTTGGCAACACTCTGTACATAGCTTGTTAATGGTACATCATCATCTAATGTGACTACGGCAAGTTCGGCTGCGCCGTTGCGTTGGTTACTCACAAACAGAACACGTTTATCGTCACGGCTGAATCCACTGGCAATATTGGTTGAAGGCATTTCCGCACTGCCGGCCAGCAGTCGTGGTTTTCCCGTGGGTAATTTCATAATGTAAATGCGTGAATCTGAAATACTGAGAAACTGTTGAATGAGCAACTGTTTTCCATCACGTGTGAAATCAATCGGTTTCCACAGTGAGCCATCGGACGCTGCATAGACCAGCCGGGCTGTATCCCTGGGATCTGTCCTGTGAATCCAGATATCATTTGAGCGGCCATTGCGACGGGTTGACCGGTAGGCCAGACGTCGTCCCTGGCGATCCCAGACCATACGATTGTTCAATGAATGCCCATCTGAAAGTTGCTCCAACAGGCCATTTTCAGAGTCAAGCAGAAAGATTTGATCGAATTCATCACCCCCCTGGTCACGTGTCAGCGCCAGCAGGGAGCCACCCGGTTGCACTCTGACCTCACCCACCGGCTCGTTTTCAAAGGTTAACTGGGTCCGGGCGCCACCCGGTGTGTCGACACGGTGCAACTGTGCAACATCGGCAAATCGTGTTTTGACATAAATGCTGTGGCCATTTTTTGACCAACCGACAAAACTGGCTGAGCGGATATTTTGATAACGTTTAATTGAATGTGCCAGTGACGCTGGTATAAGCGGCACACCCTGCATGACCAATTGACCATCATTGGCCAGTTGCTGCGACACGGTATCTGCCATGAGACCAGTGGTCACTTGCAACGAAAACACAGTGGCCGCTAAAATGCGAATCAACTTTTCAGGCAAAAGAACGCTCACTCATTTATTCCGGTTAAAATACAATCACTGAAAGGACCTGCAAAATGCCTGGAAGCAAACATACTTCTGGCAGATTGTTGTGCAACCATCCACCGCCGTTGACGGTATAATCCCTACTCGCATCAGGCACAGCACAGTATGCCAAAAACACTTCATATCATAATCCTGGCTGCCGGGGCCGGAACCCGTATGCGCTCAGGCCTACCCAAGGTTTTACACACTCTGGCCGGCCGGCCCATGATACTGCATGTGCTGGCGACCGCCACACAACTTGAGCCTGTAGCTATTCACGTGGTTTTCAATCCGCATGCACCCGAAGTCAAAAAGGCATGTGAAAACTACGCGGTCAACTGGGTGGAGCAGGCTGAACAACGTGGCACCGGGCACGCGCTCCTGCAGGCCATGCCACAGATACCCGGTGAGGCCGATGTGCTGGTTTTGTATGGCGACACACCGCTGGTGGATGCAGAAGTTCTCAGGCATCTTGTCGATATGCCGAAAGCCGCGCTCAGGGTTTTGACCATGAACTTGCCTGAGCCGTCAGGTTATGGGCGTGTCGTGCGCGATCAACTGGGTAATATCAGTGCCATTGTTGAAGAACGTGATGCCAGTACAATGCAAAAGGCCATTACGGAGGTCAATACCGGTATCATTGTGGCGCGCTCGTCGGTGTTGAAATCCTGCCTGGATGATCTGACCAGCGATAATGACCAGAACGAGTATTACCTGACGGATATTTTTTCGATTGCCCATCAAAAGGGCATAATAGCCGATGCTGTTAAAGCACCGGACCCCGCTGACCTGGAGGGCGCAAATGATCGTATGCAACTGGCTGCACTGGAACGGCGTTACCAAATGAAAAAGACGGCAGACCTGATGCGCGAGGGTGCGCAGCTCGCTGACCCGTTGCGGGTCGATATACGTGGTGATGTCAGGATCGGGTGTGATATTTTTATTGACATCAACGTCATTCTGGAAGGTCAGAACATGCTCGGTGATGGTGTTAGTCTCGGCCCCGGCTGTGTGCTGAAAGACTGTCAACTGGCTGCCGGAACCCGGGTACATGCCTACAGTGTACTGGAGGGTGTGCGTACCCTGGGGACCTGTGATATCGGGCCCTTTGCACGCATACGTCCAGGCACCCAATTGCAGGCAGGCAGCAAGGTGGGTAATTTTGTCGAAGTCAAAAACACCAGCATTGGAAAAGACAGCAAGGCCAGCCACCTGAGTTACCTGGGTGACAGCAGCATCGGTGATCGTGTCAACATCGGTGCCGGAACCATAACCTGCAATTACGACGGGGCCAACAAACACCGCACGCTGATTGAAGATGACGTCTTCATCGGTTCCGATACCCAGCTGATCGCACCCGTCAGCGTTGGTAGAGGTGCTGACATTGCTGCCGGCACTACACTGAGCAAAGACGCGCCACCGGGTAAGCTGACCATCAGCCGCGCAAAACAGGTGACGGTTGAGGGCTGGCAACGGCCACGGAAAAAGTAGAGGGTTCTTATGTGTGGAATCGTTGCGGCGGCCGCCAGGCGAAATGTCACGGATGTCCTGATCAATGGATTGCGTACGCTCGAGTATCGTGGCTATGACTCGGCCGGTGTTGCTTTGCAACAGGATGGTCACCTGGCACGACAACGAACCGCGGGCAAGGTAAAAGATCTCGAGACGCTACTGCGATCAACACCGATGGAGGGCCACTGCGGTATCGCCCATACGCGCTGGGCGACACATGGTTTACCGACCACCGAAAACGCCCATCCCCATATCTCAGGCAGGCAACTGGCGCTGGTCCACAATGGCATCATTGAGAACCACGAGGAATTGCGTCAGGAATTACACCAGGCCGGTTACCATTTCAATTCCGCAACCGATACCGAGGTCATGGTCCACCTGATCGCTCATCTGATGGAGTCCGGTCACGGACTTTTTTCTGCGGTGCGCAAAGCGGTCACCCGTCTGCGTGGCGCCTATGCCATTGCCGTAATCTGTGCGCTTGAGCCCGGTGTTGTGGTCGGGGCTCGCAAAGGCAGCCCGTTGGTGTTGGGTGTGGGGGCGGGTGAAAATTTCCTCGCTTCAGATGTTTATCCGTTGCTGGGTGAAACCTGCCGTTTCGTATTCCTGCAGGAAGGTGACCTGGTCGCCCTCAACACGGATACGTATGAGATACGTGATGAAAATGACGTTGTTGTCGAGCGGCCAGTCAAGACCGTTGAGACATCCAAAGACACGGTTCAGCGGGGCGATTACGCACATTACATGCTCAAGGAAATCTTTGAACAACCGCAGGCGGTGGCAGAGACGCTGGAAGGGCGCATCAGTGTGGGTCGCGTGATGCCAAACATTTTCGGGGTAAACGCAGATGCGATACTGGACCAAATACGGCAGGTGCAAATCGTTGCTTGTGGCACCTCTTACCATGCCGGTCTGGTTGCCAGTTACCAGTTGGAGGAGTTGGCCGGGATTTCGTGCAAGGCGGAAATCGCCAGTGAATACCGTTACCGTCGGGCGGTGGTCGCAGACAACAGCCTGTTTGTTGCCATATCGCAATCGGGTGAAACTGCCGACACGCTGGCTGCCCTCAAATACGCCAGGCAGGCAGGCTATACCGCGACACTGGCGATTTGTAACGTTGCTGAAAGCTCCATCGTGCGTGAGGCCGAATTGGTTTTGATGACCCGTGCCGGTCCGGAGATTGGCGTGGCTTCCACCAAGGCATTTACAACCCAGTTGGTCGCGTTACAGTTGTTGATCCTGGAATTGGCAAGGTTGAACGGCATCGACCCGAACGTTTACGCCGCCAGGGTGGCTGATCTGAACCGTTTGCCAGATCTGCTCAACCAGGCACTGGCACTGGACTCTGAATTTGCAGCCCTGTCGAAGGCCTTTGTTAACAAGAGCCATGCCCTGTTCCTGGGTCGAGGCAGTCATTACCCGATCGCCATGGAAGGCGCACTCAAACTCAAGGAAATTTCCTATATTCACGCGGAGGCCTATGCCGCCGGCGAACTCAAGCACGGGCCGCTGGCGCTGGTGGACGCGCAGATGCCGGTGTTCGCAGTGGCGCCCAACAACACCCTGCTGGAAAAGCTCATCAGCAATATTGAAGAAGTCAGCGCCAGGGGTGGTGAGCTGTATGTGATCGCGGATACTGATGTTGTCGCAAATTTCAAACAGCATCACGGGTATATAATCGGTCTTGATACCGGTGGTCCCTTGCTGGCGCCCGTGGTGATGACCATCCCGCTGCAGTTACTGGCCTATCACGTGGCATTAGAACGTGGCACGGATGTCGACCAGCCCCGCAACCTGGCCAAGTCGGTGACTGTGGAGTAATCATGCGCAGAAAAAGCCATACCAGTGATGAGGCGGAGATCAACATCACACCGATGCTGGACATCGTTTTCATCATGCTCATCTTTTTTATCGTGACAACGTCGTTTGTCAAGGAAAAAGGCCTCGAGGTTTCCCGCCCGTCCAGTACGCCACCCAGGGAAATGAAAAAGAGCAAGGGACCGATCGTGGTCAAGATCGACGCCAACAGCAATATCATACTCAAGGGACGTATGCTGGAACGTAAGGCGGTGCAAGCCAACCTGGAGCGCGAGAAGGCTGAAAAACCTGATTCTCCACTAATCATTGCCGCACATCCAGACGCGGAAACCGACGCCCTGGTGACCATCCTCGATGCGGCCAGGGAAGTTGACGTTGAAAGTGTCAGTGTTGCCACGACCCGTCGTGAGTAACGTGAGTAACGACAGCAGTTTTTTTGTGCCCTGAATATTGCACCGTGACGATTTCGCAAGGCGTATTCCTGGACCTGGGTTCGCTGGATGACGGCGACCTCGATGCACGTAGCCTGGACCATACATTGCCGGGCTGGCAATGGTATGCGTTTACAGCGCCCGCGAAAGTCTCAGAGCGTATCCGAAACGCCGATGTGGTAGTAACCAACAAGTGTGTTCTCGACCGTTCAACACTGACGCTGGCAAGACAACTCAAGCTTGTCGCGATTGCCGCCACGGGTACCAACGTGGTTGACCTGGATGCGGCCAGGGACCTTGGTATCCGCGTGTGCAATGTCAGGGATTACGCGACCCATTCCGTCGCACAGCATGTGATCACGCTCATCCTCAACCTGGCCACCGCCCAGCCGTTTTACTTCCGACGGGTCCTTGCGGGAGACTGGAGTGCGGCGGAGCAGTTCAGTCTGCATGACCACGGCATCCGGGAAATACAGGGTCTGCAACTGGGTATCGTCGGTCATGGCATACTTGGCCGGGCGGTGGCACAACTGGCCAGACGTCTGGGTATGAACGTGCTGGTCGCCGAGCACCAGGGCCGCCGGGTACGGCCCGACCGGTTGAAATTTGAAGACGTGATCGCTGTTGCCGATGTGATCAGTCTTCATTGTCCACTGAATGCCGAGACGCAGGATTTGTTTGACCGGCAACTCATCCGCACAATGAAACGCAGCGCCTTTTTGATCAACACCGCTCGCGGTGGCATTGTCGTCGAGCAGGACCTTGCCGATGCCCTGCGCTCAGGTGATATTGCCGGTGCCGGTGTGGATACCCTGAGCGTTGAGCCGCCACCTCCGGATCATCCATTACTGATGCCGGATATCCCGAACCTGATCCTGACACCGCATAACGCCTGGGCAAGCAAACCCGCGCGGCAGGTCTGTATCGATCAGATTGCAGAGGTCATCAACGCGTTCAAACACGGGCAGCCCATCAACACAGTTGTATAAACTTCCCTTATTCGATAATGGCTTTTAGGCCATAGCAGTTTGTATTTTGGGTCTGAAGGGTCAAGCTGAATATACAGGTTAATTTAAGCAAAACGTCGTCAAACGACTATGCTTAACTTGAGACCATGGGAGAAAAGCTAATGAATCACCATCAAAAACTGTTGTTAACACTGGTCTGCACGCTGGCAATGCTGGGTTTGACACGCCTGTTATCACGCAGTGCCCGAAGGTGATACAGCTGCTATCGCTTACAAGCATACACCCATACCGGGCTGGCATTTATCCTATTTGCTGGCTTGAGGCGGAGCTACCATTGAATGACTGAGCTTCGATACCGTGCGTACATAAGCTACAGCCATCGGGATGAGCATTGGGCTGCGTGGCTGCACCACGCCCTGGAGAATTATCGGCTGCCCCGCAAACTGGTTGGTATCAAAACATCGCGGGGTGATGTGCCCCCACGTATCCGTCCGGTATTCCGCGACCGTGATGATCTGTCTTCTGCTACCGATTTGGGCGAAACCGTCAAACAGGCGCTGGCGAATTCGGAAAATATGATCCTTCTTTGTTCTCCCGACGCCGCCGATTCACATTGGGTCAATGAAGAAGTCCGGCAATTTGCCCGCACCCAGAGACAGGAAAACATTTTCTGTGTTGTCGTCGATGGTGAACCCGGAGGCGAAGCCGGTCACAATTGCTTTCCTGCGGCGCTGGCGGAAATCGGCATGCCAGAACCGCTGGCGGCGGATGTGCGCAAATGGGCTGACGGTAAGCACCTCTCAATGTTGAAACTGGTTGCGGGCATGCTCGGTCTGCCACTTGATCGCTTGCGACGAAGAGATTTGCAAAAACGAAAAAGGGTATGGGCGTTGACAGGCCTCGTGTCCACTTTGGCCGTGGCTGTGCTGATCACGGCCATCACCGCACGAATTTCTGCACAACAGCGGCGGGTCTCGGGTGAGTCATTGGTGAAATACAAGCTCAACGAATTGCGGACCATGTTAAATGTCACAGACGACCCTGAGAATCTAAGTCGTTTAACGCAGTGGGACAAAAAAGATCTGGCCCGCTTGATTGGTTACGCTGGTGTCGGGGAGGACGCGCTGGTTAAATCAGCACTGGACCTGCGCAAACAGGGTAACGGTCTTTACCTCAGCGGTCAGTGGCCGGAAGCCATGGAAAAATTTCAACAATCCTGGGCGCTCCTGGCGGAAAGCTACCGGCTAAAACGAAGCGACCAGAGCATATTTTTTGAACTGGGGCAGGCCGAGTTTTATATCGGCCAGATTTATGCAGACCAGGGTGAATTGGACAAGGCTGAAAAAGCGTTCACGACCTACGCTGAAATTACCCGGCGTCTGATCGTTTCGCAACCGGAAAATGCCGAATGGGTCCTGGAAATGGCATATGCCCTGACCAACCTTGGCTTTCTGGAAAATATGATTAATGCCGGCAACCCGGAGCGCAGCTTGCAATTGATGCAATCTGCGCTGGAATACAACCAGATTGCGCTGGTGCTTGATCCAAATAATGAAGCCTACCAATCTGAACTCGGTCAGTCACATGCCTTTCTTGCGGATGCACAGCGTGGCGTTTGTGATCTTGAGGGTGCCTTGCAATCGCGTCAGAAAAACGTTTCGTTGGAACGGGAGATATTGAGCCGGGATAGTGACAATATCGCTAAGATGCAGTTGCTGGCTTTTGCACTCAGCGGTCTGGCGGTTGTACAGGAAGAATTAGGTCGGGAAGAGGTGGCAATAAAGAGTCTGGATGAGGCCTTGCAACTGATGGAGTCAGTGGCGCGACAGACCCCCGGGGTCAGAAAGATCACACGTTTCATATTGCGTCGTAAGGCCAAAATGGCAAGGTTGATGGCATACGCTGGAGAAAAAGACAGTGCCAGGGAATACCTCAAGGCATTGGAGCCACAATGGCAGACTTATTTTAAGAACGCCCCTTCTGACAATTTTTCGGCCAGCGAGGAATATGCAATCTGGTTGCTTGATCGTGCATGGCTTGCCCGGTCAGAGGCTCAGCCGGTGCTTGCCGGTAAGATGCTCGGCGAAGCCATGACCGGCCTTGCAGCGGTACTACACAAGCTACCGGGGAATCGCAGCATGGAAAACCTGTTGATGGCGGCGGTTTTTCAATACTGGGAGTTGAGCCAGATGCTGCCACCACAGGCTGTATTATCCTTGCTGCCTGATTACCAGGCCAGCGGCGGGCGTTTACGGGCGTGTCTTGATGCCAGTATGGCTGTCAGACAGGATATCATGACAGGTAACAATGTGCGTGCGGCTAAGTTGACCGCCAAACTGCTGATCAATGGCTATCATGAAGCCGGTTTTACACGTGTATGCAGAGCCTACGCGTTGTGCAGTGAGAAGGACCGGTGACCCTTCCATTACATGTCGTTTATATGGTCACCATAAAAACTTGGGAGTATCGATGATGAAAACACTGAAAAAATTAACGCGAACATGGCTCATACAGATAACCGTGATGGTTTCGCTGGTATTATTTGCTGTCAACTTACAAGCGGCAAATTTCAAAGTGAATATGAAAGTATCCTCCGATGGTTCGGCCCTGGATATCACCTCAGATATGCCTGCCGACCAGAGATGTTCTGCGAACCTGGTACCGCCACCCGTCAAGGGTTGTATGCGTGTCAAGGACAGGCCGCTTTTCAGAACCGCCCATATGACCTTTGGATTGCCCGACAGCGTGGCTTGCGGTGCAAATGGCCGGGGTACCTGGAAGCTTCGCGAGGTTTACCTGGGTGGACAGGACAAAAGTGTGAAGCCCGGGGCAAGCTATAATTGGGGTGATCTGAGTCCTGAGGTACAGGCTGATTTCGATGTGAATAATCCGGTAAGTGGTTTACTTAATAATGCATCTCAGGGTAAAAAAAACCTGAAAATCAAAAATAAAAATAAATCAAAATACACCATTTGGTACAAGGTGGTCGCCAAATGCATGGACGGTAACAACGAAATTGGTGGCTCAATTGAAACTGACCCGCGTATTGAAAATGAAGGCAAGCCCAACTGAATGGTCGACCATGCTGCTTGCTGAAATCGTATGCAATTGACCATCGGCGTCACCGGTCACCGCGACCTGGTGGTCGAGGAAATTCCTGCACTCAAGGATGCGGTGCGGGGATTTTTTCAGCAGTTAAGACAGGAGTTTCCTGACCTTGGTTTGCAATTGATCAACCCGCTGGCCGAAGGCAGCGACCAACTGGTGGCGGAAATCGCGCTCGACCTGGGTATTGATCTGATCGTGCCGATGCCAATGCCGCAGGATGAGTACGAGCAAGATTTCTCGAGTGCGCAAGGCGTGGAGACCTTAAGGGCAACGTTGCCACGAGCGCGGGTCATCCAGCTCAGAGCCAGTCCGGAAATCATGGGTCTTGTGGATACGTCAAGACGGCGTGAGCTTTTATACGCCCGCCTGGGTGTTTTTATATCCAACCACAGCCAGATATTGCTGGCCTTGTGGGACGGCAAAGAATCTGCGACCACGGGTGGCACGGCAGGTGTGGTCCAGTACCACCTGACCGCAGTCATGCCGGGATTAATGGTGGCAGAAAAATCCCCCAACCTGCTGGCCGACAATGAAAATGATCTGGCTTTCCATATTGTGATTTCAAGGAACCGGCCTAACGGCCAGCCACGCGAAGGCATGCAGCCACTGCAAACCGCCTGGGTCACGGCCCATTTCGGACGTGCCAGCGGTGACCCCATGCCGTTTGATTATGAAATCATGTTGCACCGTCTTGAGGATTTTAACCACGACAGGCAACGTTACCGTGAATCGATTGAGCAAGAAGGCATGGAATTCCTCACTGACCCACCGGATACCGACATTCCGGTTGGAATTGCAGCCATTAGCAAGATCTATCAGGCGGCCGATTGGCTGGCAGTACATTTTCAAAAACGGGTCACGGCCAGTCTGCTGGCTGTACACAGCTTGGCGGTCCTCATGGGGTTGGCATTTATCGTCTATTCAGAAATTGACGGCCTCGATTTCCTGCTAAGCTTGTTCCTGTTGTTTTTCCTGACGGGTTTCGTCATTTATAGGGTTGGTGAACGCCGTCAGTGGCACCGCAAGTATCTGGATTACCGGGCCCTGGCAGAGGGCTTGCGGGTACAGCTTTACTGGAACCTCGCTGGTGTGGTTGATGTGCAGGCAGCAGAATTCACCTATGATAATTTCCTGCAAAAACAGGATGTGGATTTGGGTTGGATCCGCCACGTGATGCGCAATGCCAGCCTTTTGCGCAGCCGTGCTGAGAGACCACCGCCACGATGGCTCGGCTGGGTGGTTGAACAATGGGTTGGTAATGAGACATCAGGCTCTGGACAATTGGTTTACTACCGGAGCAAGGAACTTGAAAAAATCCGCCGCTTCAAGCGTACGACCTTACTCGGCAAGTTGACCCTGTGGGCCGGTATACTGCTCGCCGTGGCGCTGGCGGTAAAAGGCACGGACATACCAGACAGCCAGCGGCACATACTTTTTATATTGATGGGTATCCTGCCATTGATTGCGGGTATCCGGGATGCCTATTCCCACAAACAGGCAGAAAAGGAACTGATCAAACAGTACCGCTTCATGCATGGTATTTTTGGCAATGCCAAACGCCTTCTGGATGGTTCAGACGACGTGGAATTTCGCCGTCGTGTACTACGTGCGCTGGGTGATGCCGCGCTTGAGGAAAGCGCGGAATGGATTTTGATGCACCGTGAACGGCCATTGGAACACAGTGGGTTAAGTTGATAAACACCTTCTCGTGTGTCATGCCTGGCCTGACCCGGTGACGGTGCTGCGAATAGCGGAATCCGGGACACATGAAGCGTGAAGATGGACCCCGGGTCAAGCCCGGGGTGACGGTTGATC
>CAZYVH010000005.1:40845-58243 GCA_964650905.1 uncultured Wenzhouxiangellaceae bacterium
AGCCCGGGGTGACGGTTGATCAAGCCCGGGGTGACGGTTGATCAAGCCCGGGGTGACGGTGGGTCAAGCCCGGGGTGACGGTTGATCAAGCCCGGGGTGACGGTTGATCAAACCCAGGGTGACGGCGGGTCATTGCGGGTGACGATATTTGGGTCAAGTGTGGGGCGTGATTAAGCACGGTTCATTCTGCCGGTGACGAGGTCGTCCACCACTTCCGGGTCGGCCAACGTCGAGATGTCACCGAGATTTCCATAGTCGTTCTCTGCGATCTTGCGCAGGATTCGGCGCATGATCTTACCCGAGCGGGTCTTGGGCAGTGCTGGTGCCCACTGCAACAGATCGGGTGTGGCGATTGGGCCGATTTCCTTTCGTACCCAGTTGCGTAATTCGTTACGTAGTTCCTCACTGGGTTCCACCCCGGCGATCAAGGTAACGTAGACATAGATGCCCTGACCCTTGATATCGTGCGGGTAACCGACCACTGCGGCCTCTGCAACCATCGGGTGTGACACCAATGCGCTTTCAACCTCGGCAGTACCCATGCGATGACCGGAAATGTTGAGCACGTCATCGACACGGCCGGTGATCCAGTAATAACCGTCTTCGTCTCGTTTGCAGCCATCGCCGGTAAAATACTTACCTGGATACCTGGTGAAATAAGCCTGCACAAAGCGCTGGTGATCACCATAAATCGTACGCATTTGACCTGGCCAGCTGTCGGTAATGACCAACTGGCCCTGAGCAGTACCTTCCAGAGCTTTGCCCTCGCCATCAACGATGGCGAGCATGATGCCCGGTAGTGGGGAACTGGCGGCACCGGGTTTCATCGGGGTCGCGCCAGGTAAGGGGCTGATTAAAATACCCCCGGTTTCTGTTTGCCACCAGGTATCAACGATAGGGCAGCGGTCTTCACCGACAACATGAAAATACCATTCCCAGGCCTCGGGGTTGATCGGTTCCCCAACGGTGCCGAGCAGACGCAGACTTTTCCTGGAGGTACGCCTGACGGGTTCGTCACCGTCACGCATCAGCGCACGGATAGCGGTGGGTGCGGTGTAACAGACATTGACCTGGTGCTTGTCACAGATCTGCCAGAAACGACGGGTATCCGGGTAATTGGGTACCCCTTCGAACATCAGTGTGGTGGCGCCGTTAGCCAGTGGGCCATAGACGATGTAACTGTGACCGGTGACCCAGCCAACATCAGCAGTACACCAGTAGATATCGCCGTCCTGGTAATCAAATACCAGTTCATGGGTAAACGAGACATACACCATGTAGCCGCCGGTGGTGTGCATAACGCCCTTGGGTTTACCCGTTGAACCGGATGTGTAGAGGATGAACAGGGGGTCCTCGGCACCCATTTCCTCGCAGGGACAGTCATCCCAGAACGTTGCATCGTAATCATGCAGCCAGTGGTCGCGGTCCGGCTGCATATGAGTCTGGCTATCGGTATTTCGTACCACCAACACGGATCGCAGCAAGCCCATGACATCTTTGCGTCGACACGCCTGATCAACATTGTCTTTGAGCGGGATGGGGTTACCGCCGCGCATGCCTTCGTTGGCGGTCACCAGGATCGTGGACTGGCAATCTACAATGCGCCCCGCCAGGGCGTCTGGTGAAAAGCCGCCAAATACGACGGAATGGACGGCGCCGATGCGTGCACAGGCGAGCATGGCAATGACCGCATCCGGTATCATTGGCATATAGATTGTGACCCGGTCGCCACGCCTGGTTCCGAGTTCTTTCAACACATTGGCCATACGACAGACACGCTCAAATAACTCACGGTAACTGATGTGCAGGTCGTGGGCTGGGTCATCGCCTTCCCAGATGATGGCGGTCTGCTCGGCGCGCGTTTCAAGGTGTCGGTCGATACAGTTGTAACAAGCGTTCAGGGTGCCGTCTGCAAACCATTGGATGTGCAGGTCTTCAGGGTCAAACGAGACATCACGCACCTGGCTGAAGGGTCTGATCCAGTTGATACGCCGCGCCTGATCCGACCAGAAACCACTATTGTCCTCGACCGACTGGCGGTACATGTCTTCATACCGTTGCTGGTCAACGCGGGTGCGTTGTGCGGCCGCGGGTACTACCGGGTAGATTTTGTTCATTATTCTTGTTTTTCCAAAGTGAGAAAGGCTTATTTCCAGGTCATGCCGGGTCGCCAGCCCCAGCGCCACAATAATCCGGCGCCGAAAAACAGACCGCCCAAGTGCGCAAAATGAGCGACTTGCGGCATGGCACCGGTGACACCGAAAAGCAACTCGGCAGCACCGTAAATCAACACAAACCATTTTGCCTTAATTGGTACCGGAAAGAAAATCAGGATCAGACGGTTTTCAGGCCACATTACCCCGTAGGCCAGTAACAATCCAAAAACTGCACCTGAAGCCCCAATGGTAGGATATACTTCGCCGCTGACATACTGCACCAGCAACTGGATCACACCGGCCCCGATGAGACAAATGCCAAAATATTCTGCAAAACGCCGGCTACCCCACATCTTTTCTACCGGCAGACCAAACATCCACAGGGCGAACATATTAAAAAACAGATGATTGAAACTGCCATGCAAAAATGCATAACTGACCAGTTGCCATGGTTGGAAGTAACCGCTATACAGAGGCCACAACGCGAGCTGGGCAGACAGGTTGTGCAGCAGGTAGACCAGCGTACAGGCAATGATGATGCCAATGGATAGCGGTGGGCGTGTCACGCGTTGCAAAATGGGCTGCTGGTTCAATTTCGATCTCCTGTGGGGCACCGGTGGAGTAAGGCCTGGTTCAGATTGACGGATTGTGGCAATTCATCGGATAAGTGCTGGTTTATAATACTACAATGATAACGAATAACGTTCTTGCCTCCGAGGCAACAAATTTGGTGACCGTATACGCATCTTCGAGCACAGCGCTCAAACCCCATTACTATGATGCCGCCAGACGTTTGGGCGAAGTGCCCGCTGGCGCCGGCAAGGCTATCATTTATGGTGCGGGCGGTAGCGGGCTGATGGGGTCGTGTCGCCATTCACTTTGCCAACGTGAAGCCATATAACCCTTGACTGACGAAACGGGAAATAAAGGAGCTGAACAGAGTCTGCGTAAGCTGCCAGGCGTACGCGGCCTGGCGTGGTTTACCGGTAGCTGGACGTTGCTCAGGAGGCAACCATTTCGCCTCTTGCTGATCAGCCTGTTTTTGCAGGTTCTGCTGAGCTTCTCACAGACCCAGGCATTGGGATTGCTGGTACTTTTGTGTCTGCCGGCCTTGAGCGCCGGTATGTTGCAGGCCTTCCACGAGGTCGAAAGTGACAAAAAACCGTTACTGGCGACGTTGTTTTTGCCATTCACTTCCATGAGCCGGACGAGCCGCTTGCTGCTATTGGGGGCCCTGGTTATGGCCCTTGGCCTGCTGGTCGTTACATTGATTTTATCTGGACAGGTGGTCAGCCTGGATGTTGATACGATCAATCGTATCGAGAAGGGTGATCTTGAAGCGATTGGTCTGCTTGACCCGGCTTTGATCGAAAATGCCATCATGGCGATGGCCATTGGCACTGCCATCAGCGGCAGTATTACGTATTTTGCCGCACCATTGATCTGGTTCAAAGAACAATCCACGGGCCGGGCGGTGGTATTGGGTCTGAAGGCGCTCGCCCTTAACTGGCGACCATTACTTCTCGTTGGTTTATTACTGGGTTTGTTGGCGGCTCCCATTGCCGTACTGTTGGCTTCGTTTTACCTGTCCGCGATCAACGGGGCGTCCGGGTCTTTGTGGCTGGGTGTGTTGATGCTGGTATTGGGTCCATTGTTCCAATTATTACTTTTTGGTACCCAGTACCTGGCTTTCAGGGATATTTTTGGTCTGCGGACTCCAAACAAGAACCCTGCGGATGATGCGGGCAATCAGCTGGTCGCCTGATCAGCTTGATCCGTCGTTTTAGACTGCACCAGGACACGCGAAAAAAAGATACCGATTTCAAACAACAACCACATCGGCAGCGCCAGCAGCGTTTGTGAAATGACATCTGGTGGTGTCAGTATCATTCCCAGCGCAAATGCACCGACGATGATATAAGGCCGCCAGCTGGCCAGCTTGTCCGCAGTCGTGATACCGGTGGCCACCAGTATTATGGTCGCAATGGGCACTTCAAACGTGATGCCGAAAGCGATGAAAAGCGTTATCACGAAATCGAGATATTTGCTGATATCCGTCATGACCGCCACACCCTCAGGCGCCACTCGCGTGAGAAATCCAAACACCAGCGGAAAGACCACGAAATAGGCAAATGCGCAACCCGTGTAAAACAGTGCGACCGAAGAAAACAGCAAGGGTCGTGCGAGTCGCTTCTCATTCTTGAACAGTGCTGGCGCGACGAATGCCCACAGCTGATACAGCATGACCGGGATCGATATCATGACGGCCACCAGCAGGGTTAGTTTGAAGGGCGTCAGGAACGGTGAAGCCACATCGATGGCGATCATACTGCTACCCTGGGGTAATTGTGCCAACATTGGCGAGGCCAGGGCTTCATAGAGATGACGTGAGAACGGTAACAGGCCCAGCAGAACGACCAACACGGTTACACACGCTTTCAGCAAACGGCTGCGCAGCTCGACCAGGTGCTCAAGGAAGCTTAATTCCTGATCCTGTTCGGGTGGCTCAGTCATCACTTTCCTGGCTGTCTGCAGCCGGCAGTACTGGAGCGGGCGCCTCATGACCGGATGGTTCGGGTTTGGTCATTGCCGTATCGGGGTCTTTCGTCCCCGGTAGTTCGCGGCTGAAGCCGGGTATGTCCCGTATTTCATTGCTGACACGCCTGAACTCCTTGCTGGCACGTTTGATCGGGTCGATGATTTCCGTATCGTTGAGTTCGGATTCAATGGTGTTTCGCAAGCTGATCCAGCTGGCCCGGGCTTTGCGTACAAAACCACCGATGGTGCGGGCCACACCCGGCAGGCGCTCGGGACCGAGCACCAGCAAACCGATCAGGGAGAGTAAAAAAAGCTCCGAAAAACCGACATCAAACATCTTTGTTGGTCGGACTCGATGCCGGGGCTTTTTCCTGTTGTTCCTGTGTGTTTGCAGTGGTTTGCTGTGCGTCTGTCAGTTGTTCAGGCGCGCTGTCCGCAGGATCCTCTTCCATACCTTTGCGAAAACCCTTTATCGCGCCACCTAGGTCGGAGCCGATATTCCGCAGACGCTTGGTACCGAAAACCAGTACGACAATTAACAGCAGGATCAGCAGCTGCCAGATGCTTATTCCACCAATCATGTTTAACTCCGGTGTTTTTAACGTGTGTGCAGTTTAGCCCAAAGTAGAGGGTTTGGCTGCAAAAATTAGATTATGGATATCAGCAGATGCGTTTGCGAAGAGCGGCGATACCGGCGAGTAACAACAGGCTTGCCAACAAACCGCGGCCGATACGGTCGAGTGTCGGGACGCGTGGAAACATTACCCCTACTTCCTCTTTGGGCTGCACGGCACACGCTTGTGGCGGGACAATGGCGAGGCTTTCAAAACCGGTTTCTTTGGTTTCGCTTACCAGGGTTGCGGTCCCGGTCCCGGTATCAATCCGCAATATCTGGCTGGGTTGGTACGCTAGTTTGTTATTAATAATGCTGCGATCGGTGATGGCCCACAAAGTGCCCTCATCATCAAATGCCAGGCCTCCCTGGCTGTATGCACCAGCTTCGTTACCCAATGCCCCGATCAACGTGGCCACGCCGGTTTGCATATCGATACTATAGAGGTTGGGCGAGTCTGTGGTGCCATCTTCAAATTGCCCGTTACCGAGACCATACATATTGACCGGGTTGCCAATAGCGGCAATGGCGCTGATGTTTACGCCAAGCGCGCCCTCGCTGCCAATAATTTCGCGACTACCATCCTCGAGCTTAAGACGATACAGTGTTCGGGTTAGCACGGATGTCACGTATAAGTCGCCCTCGCAGGTGAAGGTCATGCCAAAATCATTACCACCAAGTGGCGCAAAGCCGTTCAGATCTACTTGATCGTTAAAACTGACAATACCCGTTGTTGTATTTATAGGGAACAAAGTGCGTGATTCATCATCGATACCCCACAGGGTCAGGCTATCTGGAGAGAAGGCCAGGCCCTCGGTGTCGATGCGGGTTTCAATCCCGTTGAAGAGTTCGCCCTTGCGCTGCTCGCCGCCGGTTGCGAGGTCAATAGAGTAGAGGCTGTCAGCGGTCGGGGCTGCGCTACCGCTGTCTGAATTGATGCTGTACGCTATGGGTGCACCGTATGCGGTCAAGGCAAACAGTGAAACAAACATCAAAAGGAGATGGCGAAATAGCTTGGTCATGCAGGCAGCACCCATCCTCGTCGTATTTACAACTGGAAGGACATGCTAGCAGAAAAAACTTTTATTACAAGGCCTTATATATGCTTATTGTGAACAGGAATTTTATTGTTGTAAAATTGCAACAAGGTATGGTCAAAACCTCTTTAACGGACTTTGGATGGATTCTTTACAAGCGCTTTTATAGACATGGCTTTGACGTGGGTTGTGTTCACAATGGCCTTGAATGCACCGTTCGCAGGCTGCAAAATCTCCTGTAGTGTCGTATTTTAGCAACATGGCTTATTTTAATAATAGCGGGAATTCTTATGCCTGAGCATGGTGTTCTACTGGTCAATCTGGGTACGCCTGCCGCGCCCGATAAAAAGGAGGTTAAACGGTTTCTTTCCGAGTTCCTGTCTGATCCCCGGGTGGTCGACCTGCCACGCTGGTTGTGGCTGCCGTTATTGAAACTTGTCATTATTCCTCTGCGCAAAAGACAGGTTGCTGAGGCTTATCAGAAAATCTGGTTGAAAGAGGGTTCGCCCTTGCTGGTTTACTCCATGGAATTGTGTGAAGGCCTGAATCAACATCTGGGCAACAGCACAGATATCAGGCTGGCTATGCGCTACGGCAGTCCACACATCCATGATCAGCTTGAACAAATGCAGGCTGCGGGCGTTCACAAATTGTTGGTGTTGCCACTTTATCCGCAATACTCAGCAACCACCACGGAAACTGTATTTGATGCAGTTTCCAGCACACTCGCAGAACTGAACTGGTCACCCGAAATCCATCTGATGAAACACTATTTTGAGCGACCCGGGTGGGTCCATTCAATTGCCAGTTCAGTGCGTAACTTCCAACTGCAACACGGTAAGGCCGAAAAGTTGCTATTTTCAATGCACGGAATACCCAGACGCATGGTGGATGCGGGTGACCCTTATCAGCAACATTGCCAGCAGAGTGTTGCCTCTGTTGCCGAAGTGCTGAAACAGGAAGCATTGCTCACCTTTCAGTCACGCGTGGGTCGTGAGCCGTGGCTTGAGCCCTATACCGATAACGTTATCCGGGAGTTGGCTGAGACCGGTGTAAAACATATCCAGGTGATCAGTCCCGGTTTTTCGGTGGATTGCCTTGAGACACTGGAAGAAATTGCCATTCGGTATAAGGACCTGTTTATCAGGAACGGGGGCAGAAAATTTGAATACATACCTGCACTCAACGCCTCGGATGAACATGTTGGCCTGTTTGCGTCGATCATTGAGCAGTATTTTTCTTAGCGATTGAACCATTGCACCTGCACCCCGGCGCGGTCACAATTAAGCCATGGAGATATTCAGAGTGTTCCAGGTCGAGGCGGCTCACCGCCTGCCGAATGTACCCGAAGGACATAAATGTGCGCGTTTGCACGGTCACTCGTTTCGTATAGAAGTGTACATTAAAGGCCCACTGGATGACGCGCAGGGCTGGGTCATGGATTTCGCCGAGCTACGGCGTGTATTTCAATCCGTGTTTGACCAGCTTGATCATCACTACCTGAATGATATTGATGGGCTCGAGAACCCGACCAGTGAAAACCTGGCGCGCTGGATATGGGGACAGTTGTCAGCGGAGCTTATCGGTCTGGATAAAATAATTGTCCAGGAAACCTGCAATGCAGGCTGTATTTATCGTGGTGATTAATGAACGCCACTGCAACCATAAACGGATTAGCAACCCGTACAGACTCCCGCACCATCGCAAAACGGTTTTTTGCTGGATTTTCCACAGCGGCAAAGGGCACCGTTCATGGTGATACACTCCTGTCCCTTATTGTTGTAGATGCGCAAATAACCATGGAATTTCAACGGCCCGTTTTTTATGCACGTTACAGTTAACGATTGTGGCCGCTTGACTGGCATCAAGTCCGAAATCTGTTGCACACCGCCAACATCGAGAAACTCGATCGCCAGGTGCTGATCATCACAGACCGGTTTGTTTTTTGATGCGCCGCAACGGCACAGGTTGATGTGGTTGACGTGGGTAACCGATCCGTCTTCAGTGATCAGCGTAATATTGCCCGACATCTTCAGCGGGCCACCGCTGGTGACCAGTACTTCATTGGGTAGATCCAACCGTCTCGGCACACGTTTATTACCACGCTGTTCGCGAAACCAGCGGTCCAGTGCTTTCTCGTCGGTTGTTTCCTGTGGCTCATCAACCATTACGGGCGGTTGATCACCGGACTGAGTTGGGGGGTCGTCGTACGACAGGGGGTCTGATTCTGGCCAATTGAAAGGCTTGGCGAATACCTTGAGTGCGTCATCCATGACTAAATCTCCAGGAAATTCTTACAACATCTACAGTTATACTAATACAATACACTATTTATCAATAAATACAATGGTTCATGGGAAATGCTATTTCAATATTGATCGGCTTGCTCCCATGGTCGTTGCGGCAAACCGAACGTCTTCCCAGAGCCTGGAATGACGGTATACGGGATCTTATCAACCGTTTCTGCTCAAGTTTTGGGTTGTCTCTTGCCCATTAAAGCTTTCAAATCGGACAGAACCTGCCCGCTATGCTCATCCGGGTCGACCGTGTCGTAATGCCTGGCAATCTTCCCTTCGGGATTGATCAGGAAGGATTGTCGGCTGGCAAGTGTCATCAGCTTATAATCACGCAGTACGCCATAGGCCTTCGCAGTTTCACCGTTTTCATCGGCCAGTATGGTAAACGGTAACTTGTACTTACTGGAAAACCTCTCATGCGAAGCCACATCGTCAACACTGATACCGATGATGACCGCACCGATGGCTTTGAATGCATAGATATTGTCGCGGAAATTGCACGCTTCTGTGGTACAGCCCGGTGTGTCATCTTTTGGGTAAAAATACACCGCCAGCCATTGGCCCCGGTAGTCTTCGAGTGTATGCCATTGGGCATTCTGATCCTGTAGTCTGAATGACGGGGCCTGTGACCCCACGTTTGGGGTGTCAGCGGCAAAAACACAAGCGGACAGTAGAAAAACATGAATGGACAAGAGGATTTTATACACGTCTATCGTGCTCCTGTAGCAGGTGGTATTGTAGTAATTATAGGTAAAGATGAATAAACCGACATGCGATCTTTGATTATCTTATAATAAACCGAAATATAAACCGTTTTGCCGCAGCGGAGATTTGCCGTGCAAAAAACCGGTTTCTATTGCATAGTCGCGTGTATTGCGGTATAAAGTGCGGCTCATTTTTAATAGCCTTTAATGGAACTACCAATGTCCAGAGTTTGTCAGGTTACCGGTAAACGGCCCGTTGCCGGAAACAATGTATCGCACTCCAACCGCAGGACCAGGCGGCGCTTTTTGCCCAATCTTCACCAGCACCGTTTTTGGGTGGAAAGTGAAAACCGCTGGGTGCGTCTGCGTGTTTCCAACAAAGGTCTGCGCATTATCGATAAAAAAGGTATAGACGCTGTTTTGTCAGACGTACGTGCCCGCGGCGAAAACATCTAAGGAGTAAGGGATTATGGCCAAATCATCGAGAGATAAAATACGCCTGGTGTCCTCCGCCGGTACCGGTCATTTTTATACCACTGACAAAAACAAGAAAAACACACCGGGAAAAATGGCAATAAAAAAATATGACCCGGTTGTACGCAAACACGTCATGTACAAGGAAGCCAAGATCAAATAAACCTGATTATTCAGCGTTTGAAAACCCGCTGGATAGCCCGCAAGTTGCCCCACTCGTCTGCGTAAACGCTCCAGCCCGGCTTGATCCAGGCGGTCATTTCACTGTCAGTCAGAATGAGCGGTCCGTGTAAAACATGACCGCTGGCCAGACCCTGTCGTGATTTAACCGGCACTTTTTCACCGAGTTCAGGCACGAACGATATTTCATCCACACCGTTGCTTTTGCAGGCATTTTGTTTGTAAAGACCATCCAGGGCGGGGGCGCCATAAGCACCAAGGCGAATATTAACGACTTCAACGGGGTGTGGCAAACACACACCGCTGAGTCTGGCGTGGGCCCGGTGAAAGCTTTCTGCGTGGTTTTGTCCTGCCTGCCAATCGATGGCAATGGCCGCGCTTTGACCCCGATAGCGCATTTCCAGTCGAGGTCTGAAAAGTATGTCTTCCGGCTTGCAGCCCTCCGCCGTCAATTGTTCAATGGCGGCGTTTTCCAGCATTCGGAAATACTGTTCCAGTTTATCATCGGGCAGAACTTCCAATAACTCGAGTACGGCCCTTGACAGTTCCCTTCCGGGTTTGCTGACCAACATCCCCAGTGCCGACAGCACACCGGCACGGGCCGGGATAATAATCTTCTGCATGTTTAACAGACCGGCAAGATCGCAGGCATGCAAACCACCGGCGCCACCGAAGCACAGCAGGCTGTAATTGGCCGGATCGTAACCGCGTTGCACGGAAATCACACGCAAAGCACGCGCCATGTTTTCATTGGCAAGCCTAATGACCCCGCGGGCAGCATCCAGTGGCGCACACGCCATCTTTTGCGCCAGTTCATCGACAGCCCTTTGTGCAGCGTGATGATCAAGCGGCAGGTAACCGCCCAGGCGTGTATTTTTCGGGATGCGACCCAATACCAGGTTGGCATCGGTAACCGTTGCTGCCTTGCCGCCACCACCATAGCAGGCGGGGCCCGGGTCGGCGCCGGCAGATTCCGGACCTACCAGCAGCATACCAGCAGCATCCACTTTCGCAATAGAGCCGCCACCTGCCCCGATGGTATGCACATCAACCGATGGCGTGGATACGGGCCATGGACCCAGTTGCAACTGACTGGTCAGAGGAATTTCGCCATTGAGCAGGGCGATATCGGTCGATGTCCCACCCATGTCAAAGCTCAACAGTTTTGCTGATTGGGTTTGTCTGCCAATACATTCAGCTGCCGCCAACCCTCCTGCCGGGCCTGACAACAACAGGCTTACCGCGTGACCGGCGGCCTGGTCCGCGGCGATGGTCGTACCTACGCTTTGCATCACGGCAACCTGGGCCGCTGGTAATCGTTTTTGCAGACGTTCCAGGTAGCGTGATATGACAGGTCCCACACTGGCGTTTAGCCAGGTGGCTATACCCCGCTCGTACTCCCCAACCTCCGGCAGTACCGTACTGGAGCACGATACAAACCATTGCTCCTTGAGCAAAGCTGCAATACGTTGCTCCTGCTCAGGTCTCAAGAAAGAAAACAGCAGGTTGATGGCAACCGCCTCGACATCCAGGGAGTGCAAGCGGGTCTTGAGTTGTTGCAATTCCCGCTCGCTCGCTTTGCCAAGTAGCTCACCACTGGCAGCCACACGAGTGCTGACTTCCAGACACAGATTTTCAGGCACCGGCGGGTCCAGTTCAGGCTGACACAATTGGTAAACCCGGGTACGATTTTGTCGGCCCAGGGCTAATACATCGGCAAACCCCTTACTGGTCAGGTAGGCAACACGTGCGCCTTTGCCCTCCAGTACGGCATTGGTGCCGACCGTCGTGCCGTGGACAATCTGCAAGAACTCATCCATGAGGCCGAGGTTTTGCAAACCTGCTACGATCGGACCGGATGGGTCATGGGGATCAGACAACACCTTGCATTGACGTAACGAAAACCCTTGCGGGTCTTCATCCAACACCACGATGTCGGTAAACGTGCCGCCGGTATCAATACCGACCAGGATTGTATCACTCATGGGCTGAATGCTGATTTATTCCGGACTCGTTTACAATACCCGTTTTCAGAATAACGTCAAAATTGAGCCCAATGCCCGAATTGCCCGAAGTTGAAACCACACTCAGGGGTATAAAGCCATACCTGAAGAACCAGCTCATCGCAAGCGTTAACGTACGTGACCCGCGTCTGCGCTGGCCGGTACCGGCCGCCGTTAAACAGGCCACGGGACAAAGACTGGTCAGAATACACAGACGCGGCAAGTACCTGCTGTTCCAACTGGAGCGTGGTGGCTTCATCATCCATCTTGGTATGTCCGGCTCGCTATATGTATTGGACAAGGAAACGTCAGCACAAAAACATGACCACTTTGATATCGTATTCGAGAATGGCAAATGCCTGCGTTTTAACGATCCGCGTCGTTTCGGCGCTTTCCTGTGGGTGGATGGTGCTGTTGACGACCATGAGCTGCTCAGAAAACTCGGACCTGAGCCCCTGTCAGCTGATTTTTCAGCAGACTATCTTTACCTGCGTTCACGTGCCCGCAAAGTCGCCATCAAGAACTTCATCATGAACGGGCAGGTCGTTGTTGGAATCGGCAACATCTATGCCTCCGAGGCATTGTTTATGGCCGGTATCCATCCCCGGCGCGCAGCCGGCAGGGTCTCATTGCAGCGCTACCAGGGTTTGAGCGAAGCGATCCGCGATGTACTGAACCGTGCGATACAGGAGGGTGGCACAACCTTGCGGGACTTCGTCAATGCCGAAGGCGCCCCGGGTTATTTCGCCCAGAACCTGCTGGTTTATGAACGCGCCGGTAAGGATTGTTTTCAATGCGGTAGCGCCATACGAAAAAAAGTGATCGGACAGCGGTCAAGTTATTATTGTCCCCGCTGCCAACACTGAATTACATTTTCTCACAGTGTAAGGCGATCTGCTTAGCTCAAACCAACCTTGTCGGGCCACTGGATGCTGTGCAAAACCGGATAGGACAAACTACATTTTTCGAAGATCGCTATAAATGTACATAATCAATTGTTTTACAAAGAAATATATCATTTTTCTGTCCGCCTTGATCAAACCTCCTGGCCGAGGGTCTGTAATGACTTTATTTCAAAGGAAGACCAGGTTCAGTCCCGTAGCAGACCAGCCTGCAGAACACCGATCACCGGATTTGGGATAATTTGCCCTCAAGGGTGGAGGCGCGTGGAACAAGGCAATACAATGCGACTCTTGTTCTGTATTGATATTGACCGGAATGGATATGACCGAAAGCAATCAGGCCCTCGAACTCATTTCGCGGGGTTGTGAAGAAATCATCAAGCTTGAGGACCTTGAGAAAAAACTCAAGTCAGGCAGAACACTGAAAATTAAAGTGGGCTTTGATCCCACTGCACCGGATCTGCATATCGGTCACACCGTGGTCATGAACAAGATGCGCCAGTTTCAGGAACTTGGTCATGAGGTGACTTTCCTGATTGGCGATTTTACCGGCATGATCGGTGACCCGACCGGTAAAAACGTCACCCGCAAACCTTTAACCCCGGAACAGATCAAGGCCAATGCCGAGACCTACGCCAGCCAGGTCTTCAAGGTTCTGGATCGGGACAAGACCCGCATCCGCTTCAATTCAGAATGGATGAGCAAGCTGGGCGCTGAGGGCATGATCCGGCTGGCGGCCAGGTACACCGTTGCACGTATGCTCGAACGGGATGATTTTGAAACCCGCTACCGGACCGGTCAGCCCATCGCCATGCACGAAATCTTCTATCCACTGGTGCAAGGGTATGACTCCGTGATGTTGAAAAGCGACGTGGAAATGGGTGGCACGGATCAAAAGTTCAACCTGCTGGTCGGCCGGAGCCTGCAGCAACACTATGGCCAGGAACCACAGGTCATCATCACCTTGCCGTTGCTTGAAGGCCTGGACGGTGTACAGAAAATGTCCAAGTCACTGAAAAACTATGTTGGCATCACTGAAACGCCCGATGATATGTTCGGCAAGCTGATGTCGATCTCTGATGACATGATGTGGCGCTATTTCGACCTGCTCAGTTTCAGGAGCAATGCGGAACTGGCGGTTCTGAAACAGCAGGTTACCCAGGGCGTGAACCCGCGTGATATCAAGTTTTTATTGTGTGAGGAAATCGTTGCTCGCTTCCACGACCATAAGGCTGCCGATGCCGCCCGGGAAACATTTATTGCCCGTTTCCGTGAAGGTGTAATGCCAGAGGAAATCAATGAAAAAAACCTCCTGACCGAAGGTCAGGGCATCGGCATCGCAACGGCCCTGACCCAATGCGGGCTGACCGTCAGCAACTCGGATGCTTTTCGTCTTATCAAACAGGGAGGTGTACGCATCGACGGTGTAAAAATCTCTGACCGCGCCTTGCAACTCGAAGTCGGCTTTGGCGGTATCCTGCAAGTTGGAAAACTCAAATTCTGCAAAGTCCATGTCAGCTGAAAAAATATTAACACCTGGTGAACTTCTCGAACTGCGTCAGCGGCTCGATGAGGTCGACAGCGGTATTATCGATCTCATTGCAGAACGCCAGCGGGTGGTGGGTATTATCGCGGAGCACAAACTCAAGACCGGTTTGCCGTTGCGTCACTATGAACGCGAGCGCGAAGTCATCGAACTTGGTGTGGCGCGCGCACAGTCGCTTGGCCTCACGGGCTCGTTGGCACGCGAAATCCTTGAGACCCTGATCCACCATTCACTCAGTAACCAGGAAACCCACAAGCTGGTGCAGTCCGATCACGGACAGGGGCGACGCGCTCTGGTAATCGGTGGAATGGGCCGCATGGGTGTATGGATGGCACGTTACCTGGACATGGTGGGTTACCGCGTGGACGTTGCCGACACCGCACGGGGTGAAACGCCGTATCAACGGGTGCGGGTATGGGAACCGCTGGTCAATGAATATGACGTGATCGTGGTTGCGGTGCCATTGAGACCGAGCAATGATGTCCTGTTACAGCTTGCCGGATTGCAGCCGACTGGCCTGGTGTTTGATATCGGTTCTCTGAAAAGCCCATTGCGGGAAGGTCTTGGGGCCTTAAGGGCTAGTGGCTGCAAGGTCTGCTCTGTCCACCCGATGTTCGGCCCGGATGAGATCGGTTTGTCAGGCAGACATATCCTGTTTGTCGATGTTGGTAATGCCGCAGCGCTATCCGAGGCGCGGGCGTTGTTTGCGCACACGGCAGCTGACTGTGTTGAACTCAGCCTGGAAGATCACGACGAGGTCATGGCCTGGGTGCTGGGTCTTTCGCACCTGATCAATATCGCTTTTGCCGGCGCGCTGGCGGACAGTGGTGAGGCCGTACCGTTGTTGCGACGTATATCCAGTAGCACCTTTGATGCACAACTGGGTGTGGCCACCCGCGTGGTGACTGAAAACCCGCACCTTTATTATGAAATCCAGCATGGGAACAAGGAAACCCCTGGGGTCATCGCCGCGTTCCGTACGACTGTCGAACACCTGGCCGGCGCGGTCGCCGATGGCGATGAAGATGCGTTTGTCAGCCTGATGGAACGGGCAGGACGTCGCCTGAGTAAGGAGGACGTCTTAACAGAAGAAGCACCCAGTGATGCCGGGTGATGAAAACACTGGCTGAGGTTGACTGGGATAACTGGCGGGCAAAAGACCCGGCCACACTGGTGTTTGTCATCCGCGATGGGCAGGTTCTTTTGATCAACAAGAAAACCGGTCTTGGCAAAGGCAAGATCAACGCACCAGGTGGAAAGGTCGACCCGGGTGAGACCCCGCGGGAAGGTGCTGTGCGTGAGTGCCAGGAAGAACTGGCGATCATGGTTTCTGAGCTACACTATTGCGGCCAGCACCGCTTCCAGTTTGTGGATGGCTACTCGATCCATGTGTGGGTCTACCGCACGGATGAGTTTAGCGGCACACCCACGGAGAGCAGAGAGGCGAAACCGCTTTGGGTGGCTCTGGAAAAAATTCCCTATGAGAAGATGTGGGAAGATGATGGTCTCTGGATACCCATGCTGCTACGTGGTGAGAAGTTTTTGAGTCGCTGGATATTTGACGGCGGTAAAATGCTCGATTATGAGTTACTGAAAGATGATGGAAGTACTGAAACGTCTGCTTTTGAGCAGTACCGAAACCGCCGGGAGGCAAAGCCATGAAGAAAACCCAACTGATGAATAGTTTGGTGTGTACCCTGATACTGGGCATGCTGGTATCAATTGCCCCGCTAATGGCTGACCCGGTCAGCATCCAGCAACGGGCTGAGCAGATAACCCATAAGTACCTGCTGGCTGACACCCATATTGACGTGCCCTACCGTCTGCAGGAAGGCTGGGTGGATGTCACGGTCTCGGCGCCCGACGGCCAGTTTGATTACCCGCGCGCGCTCAAGGGCGGCCTGGATCTGCCGTTCATGTCCATCTACACACCCGCGGAGATGGAGGGCGCGGACGGCAACGCGGGTGAGAGCTTCCAATTGGCCAATCACCTGATCGACACCGTTGAGGCAATCGTCGCGCGCGCACCGGACAAGTTCATGCTGGTACCCTCGGTGGCCGCGGCCGAACGGGCTTTGCATACACATAAGATTGGCTTGGCCATGGGTATGGAAAACGGCTCCCCGCTTAATCACAAGCTGGAAAACGTGCGCTATTTTTATGAGCGTGGCATCCGCTATATCACGCTGGCGCACGGATTGAGTAACCACATTTCCGACTCGTCCTACGATAAGCACCACCAGTGGAACGGCCTGAGTCCGTTCGGGCGCGAGGTCGTTGCCAAAATGAACCGGGTTGGCATCATGGTGGATATCTCGCACGTTTCCGATGAGGCTTTTTGGCAGGTGCTGGACCTCACAAAGGTTCCGGTAATCGCCTCGCATTCATCGGCGCGTTTTTTTACACCGGGTTTCGAACGTAATATGAACGATGAGATGATCAAGGCACTGGCCAAAAACGGTGGCGTCATCCAGATTACTATCGGCTCCGGTTTCCTGACGGCAAAGGCCAATGAGTACTCGGTGGCCCAATGGGCCGAGCAGGATGCATGGATCAAGGAGAACGGGGTGGGGGAGAACAGCCCGGAAGCCAAACAATACAAACTGGATTACCGCAAGGACCGGCCTTACCCCTATGCGAGCGTGGCCGATGTCGCCAATCAGTTCGACCACGTGATCAAGTTGGTGGGTATCGACCATGTGGGTATCGGCACCGACTTTGACGGTGTCGGCGACAGCCTGCCGGTCGGCCTCAAGGACGTGTCGGATTACCCGGCGCTGGTGGCCGAGCTCCTGCGTCGCGGCTACGCTGAGGAGGACATCGCCAAAATCCTCGGCGGCAACCTGCTGCGCGTATGGAGCGAAGTGGAGGCATACGCAAAGGCACATCCGTAGTCATTCCGGACTTGATCCGGAATCCATTGCGGCGCGGGACAAACCCGGCCCCGC
>CAZYVH010000005.1:58343-72644 GCA_964650905.1 uncultured Wenzhouxiangellaceae bacterium
GATCCGGAATCCACAACAACCTGGAACAAACCCGGCCCCGCCCCGGGCCAGTACACCTGAGACACGCTTCGAGCACGTCCCTGTGTCGCTCTGTCGCCGGCATCCCTGCCGGCTCAAGGTCTCAGGCGTACTGCCCCGTGACGTGGCCTGCCATTCGTCATACCGGACCCCCTGTTTCGTCATTCCGGACTTGATCCGGAATCCACTTGGTGGCCTGGTGCGGGCGCAAAAAAAACCCCGCCGGAGCGGGGTTCTTAAATAACGATACTACAGGTCAATCAGTCACGGGGGTTGCAGCCCGGGAGTCCCGGGTAGTATCAGTAGAAATCCTGCAACAGTGCCGTTCTGGTGGCACCAGTTACAGTGGTCTGTTGGGTACAGGCGGTGTGGCTGACACCCATGCCCAGTGCGGCGCCGGCGCGCAGGGCGGTGATCATTTTGGGGGTCAGTTCAAAGCGCAGGAAGTGTACCGCCGAGGTTTTCTCGCTGTTGCTGCGTTCGAGGTCTTCGTTGGCAATGGCATAGACACGCTCAAAACCGCCAACCTGCACCCAGACCAGGTCTTCGATGCCCTTGAGGAGGCCGAGTTGACGTTTGCGTTCATCGACGTCCTGGTATTCCAGCATGGCGGTGGCCTTGAGGTTGCTGCTGTCCGGGATCAGCGGGTTGTAGGTGGCCAGTTCTTCTTCGATGCTATCGGCCTCGAAGATTTTTTCAATGCGCAGCATTTCCTGGACCTGGTACTGGATGGTCAGGGCGTCTTCGAAATAAAGGGTCAGGTGGGGCCCGATGGCGACCCGGCGGTTTTTTTTGTGAGCCATCACCCGGGCACGGAATGCTGCACGCTGAACAGCATACTGTTCGAGGCTAAGTAGGTCTTCACGGGTCAATTTTTTCATTTTTGGATATTCCATCTGTATGTACATCATGCCGTAATTCTAATTGCGTCAGAAATACGAACTCGTCATTCCGGACAAACGTAGTGCGATCCGGAATCCATCTTCGCTCTCAACCACAGAGCAAAAAGATCAAGACGGACCCGGTACCGGGGTGACGATTTTTTTAGCCCGGGGTGACGATCGCAGATTAAATTCCGTAGGCTTTTCTGAGCAGGGACAACGGGTTGCTTTCGCCGTGTTTCAGTTGCAGGCCGTCAGCGATTTGGGTGGCTGCCATCGGACAGTCGGAAACGAGGTAGTCAGCCTCCATTTTCTTTGCCCGGGTGATTACCGGCCGGGCTATCTTCTGCGATTTGGCCCAGGTGCTGTTGCGCACACCATAGGTGCCATCGTGGCCGGAGCAGCGCTCGATGGCGTTGATCTGTGTTCCGGGCACCAACTCCAGGACCTCCCTGGTTTTGGGGCCGATGTTCTGCACCCTTTGGTGACAGGGCACGTGCCAGGCGACGGTGCCCAGTGGTTGCCGGAATTCCGCGTGCAGCAGACCTGCCTTGTGCCGGTGCCAAAGGTATTCAAACGGGTCAAAGATATGCTGTTTAACCTTCAGCACGTCATCGTCCTGCGGAAACATCAACGGCAATTCCTGTTTGAACATCAATACGCATGAGGGTACGGCCGCGACAACATCCCAGCCCGTATCGATCAGTTTTACCAACTGGGGGATATTTTTTTCCTTGTATTTCAAGACGGTGTTGAGATCACCCTGCTCGAGCTTCGGCATACCACAGCACGATTCCTTTTCAGTCAATCGTACCGGAATGCCGTTGTATTCAAAAACAGTGATCAGGTCTTCGCCGATCCCCGGTTCATTAAAGTTACAGTAACAAGTGGCGAACAGCACGGCACGGCCACGGGTCGGGCCGGCCTGGGTGGCTTGTATACCTCTTGCGCGGTGTGTTTTGCAGCGTTTTTTGAGGGTATCCGCGTGGTAATCGGGCAGGTGAGCCTGTGGATGGACATCCAGCAACCTGGCAGCAGCCTTGCGTAGGATCGGGCTTTTCTTGGCAGCATTGACGGCCTGGCTGATGACCGGGATGCTCGCGATGCCGCCGGTAAGACTGGTGTTGCTGATTAATCTGTGACTGAGCCTGCGTTCACCTTTATTAAATTGCACGGCCTTGGCGCGCAGCATCAGGTGGGGGAAATCCACGTTCCATTCATGTGGTGGAACATAGGGGCATTTGACCTGGTAACACAGGTCGCACAGATAACACTCGTTGACCACCTTCCAGTAGTCATCCCGGGCCACACCATCGACCTCAAAGGTCCCGGATTCATCCACCAGGTCAAATAGCGTGGGAAAGGCGTTGCACAACGAGACACAACGCCGACAACCGTGGCATATGTCATAAACGCGCTCGAGTTCGTCAAACAGGGGCGCTTCGTCATAAAACTCCGCCGCCCGCCATTCTAGCGGGTGGCGGGTTGGTGCCTCCAGGCTACCTTCGCGCGGGTTGCCCTCGCGTGATGTGTTCATTTCCTGTATGTCGTCCGGGTCTGTCGTGTTCAGTCCATATCATCCAGAGCCTTCTGGAAACGGTTGGCATGCGAGCGCTCCGCCTTGGCGAGCGTTTCGAACCAATCGGCAATTTCATCAAAGCCTTCCTCACGTGCGGCGCTGGCCATGCCGGGGTACATGTCGGTGTATTCATGCGTCTCCCCGGCGATCGCCGCCTTGAGGTTATTGCCGGTGTTACCGATTGGTAATCCGGTCGCGGGGTCGCCGGTTTCCTCGAGATATTCAAGATGGCCATGGGCGTGACCCGTTTCACCCTCGGCGGTTGAGCGGAACACGGCAGCGACGTCGTTGTAACCTTCGATATCAGCCTTTTGTGCGAAGTACAGGTAACGCCGGTTAGCCTGTGATTCGCCTGCAAAAGCGTCCTTTAAATTTTGTTCAGTCTTGCTGTCTTTCAATGACATTTTGCTTCGTCCTCTAAAAATACATGGTTGAAAATGGATACTACAGATGAAGAATAGACCTGTGCCAGCCATTGGTAAAATTGATTTTTACAATCGGTTCAATAGACAAAGCCAATGATAAAATGACGTGGGCTGAGACCAGTGCCCAGCTTGTCTTCCGGCCACGAGTTGGCCTGCATATTTCAGATGCTTGTAGTGAGGCCTGATACCGACTGGTGAAATATGCCGCTTAAAGCAACTGCCCGATGCGGCCGGTCAGAATCGCCAGGTAATTACCCAGCGCGTAACCGATCAGGGCCATCAGGATCGAGGCCGGCACCAGTGTCTCACGATGGTGCGCGGCCACGATGGGTGCAGATGCTGCGCCACCGATGTTGGCGGCCGAGGCGATCGCAACGGTGTGCACGTCTACACGGAATAACCACGCACCGGTCAGGATGAACAAGGCATGAATGGTGATCCAGACGTAGGCCATCAGCACAAATGCACCCATGGTCTCAAAACTGGCTTCGCTCAAGTCCATTGTGGCGCCAACCCGGGCGACATAAACATAAATGATGGCCATGGCGATGGGTTGCGCGGCCGGTAGCTTGCGTGCCGGGGTCAGTGATGCCAACAGCGCAAAGGTGGTCACCAGCAAAATCAGCCAGGTGCCTGCGGTAATTACGGCAGCACCTCCGATGACCACGGGTGGCAGGATGTCGACAAGCGCCAGAGCGAGCCAGGTAAAACCCAATGCCAGCAGGGCCAGGCTCAACAAGCTGGTCATATCCGGCACTGCTTCGTGTTGATTGAATTCATCTGCGGCGCGTTCCATTTGCGCCAGCCGGTTATGTGGCACCTTCATCCAGCGGTTGAAGCGCTCTGCAAATGCCTTGCTGCCGAGCAAAATGGGTAACCAGACCAGGTAAACCATCTGGTCAGCCGCGGCCGCCATGGTCAGGTCCTGGGCAGACCCTTCAAGCCCGGCGTGGGCGGCTGTCATGTTGCCGGTACCGCCGATCCAACTGCCAGCCAGCGTTCCAAAAGCGCGCCAACTATCTTCGGGCAAAGGAAAATAGGGTGCCCAGTCGATTGACTGGCCCAGCAGGTATACCATCACGCCGCCAAAGACCACACCCACACTACCGATCAGCATAACGAAAACACCTTTGCCCATGATGCGCACCGCACCGAGAACATCCACCTTGATCAGCATCAGGACGATAAAAACCGGCAGGCCGTAATGACGCAGGAAATCATAAGCGGCGCTGTGGTATGGGATCAGTCCCGTATTGGAAAGCAATACCGGTGTTGCGTAGATAAAAATTAAGGGTGGTAGGTATTCAAAAATTTTCCAGCGGGTGGTGCGTTCCAGCCAGAACCAGAACGCCACCACACCAATCAGTATGGTCATGACTCCGGCGGGTGATGAAATGCTGGCTGTATTCATGAGTTCTGTGCATCCTTTTGGTAAGCCGTCCGCACTTCATCCAGGAGCTTGCAGGCTGTTTCGATACTGTCCAGCAAACGCGGTGTGGCACGGCTGATCTCATCCGCGGGCAGGTACAGGAGTGCATGATTTTGCACGGCCCGCAGTTGTGGCCATTCACGCCAGGGGGTCAAGGCGATTGGCTGGCCGCCAATGCCGGGTGCAATCATGGCCTGGGGATTGGCCAGAATGACTGCCTCGCGACTGACCTGTGGTGCCAGTGACGTCAGGTCGGCAAAAATATTGTGAGCGGTGCATATTTCCAGGCTACGGCTGATGATGTGTTGTCTGTTGATGGTATAAAGGGGTCGCGCAGCAACCTGGTAAAAATATGTCACCGGTGTCTTGCCGGCATTCATTTGTTGCAAGGCTGACAAACGCTTGCGTATTTTCTCAGCCTCGATTTCACCCTCTGCCGCGTTCCCGGCAGCGATTGCTATATTTTCAACGGCGGTGGCGATTTCTCCAGGTCGTGTAATCTCAAGTTGCCAGATGCTGACACCCAATTGCTTTAGTTTTTGTAATGCGGGCTGAGGGTTGCCGGATTGCCAGGCAATAACCAGGTCCGGTTTGAGCGCAACAATACGTTCCAGGTCGAAGCGAAATGCATTGCCAACCTGTGGCAAGCGGGTGACCTGTGGCGGGAAATTACTATACTCAACCACGGCTTTGAGACGACTACCAGCACCAGCGGCAAACACCAGTTCAGCAAGGTTGGGTGCCAGTGTAATGATACGCTTAGCGGGTTCCGCCAAGGTCAGTGTTGTGCCATTGGCCTGTGGCAGACGAACGTCACCGAAAGCCGCCTGTAACAGCGCCAGTGAGAGCAGGCTAGCTGTGAATTGCAAAATTCTTGTAACCATGGGTCGAGGGAAGTTCAGGTACATCTGTGCTTGAACAAGTCAGGACCGGGACAGGCGGTGAGCCGGGTACACACTGCACTTTTGGATAATGCAAAAAAATACACTTATTCCACAATATTTTCATTTACCTACGAGTAGGTCCGCTACCGACTGGTGCAATTTTCGGGCTGGTCACGCGATCACATCGACCAGCAGCAAGATGGCCAACACGGTGGCCCACACGCCCAGCAAACGCCAGACCAGGTCCATTGACAACTTGATGGTGGCCATGTGCCCACGCAATTGGTCTGCGTAGCCATCATTTTCCGCGTGACCGGTCAAGACGATGGTACGCGCGCTGGTTAACATAAAATCGTTATTGCCTTCAAACAGTCCGTGGTCACGTTCATCGTGGTATTTCTTCCAGGCGTGGTAGACCGAATCAAAATCGGTGGCGATGGCCATCGCCAACGTGATCAATTGGGCGACTGGCCAGTCCATGACCCTGTTGAGACGGGTAAACAGCTCTTTTTGTCCAGAGTACAGACCATAATCAGCTTCAGCCAGCCAACTGGCCAGTCGATAGAGCGCGGCGCCGTAAATACCAATCACCGCAAACCAGAATATGATGGCGAACCAACGCCTCAGCGCCTTGGAAAAAACCGCGTTGATTACCGCTGTCTGGCAGGCTTTTCTGTCATCGGGAACCTGACCGCCCAGCAATTCTTGCAGTGCCGTGCGTTGCTCCGCGTCGCCTTGCGCATTGATAACATTGCCGACGTCGGTATCGAGGTCACGAGGGCCAAACGTGTAGATAAGTGTGAGGATGGCAAGCAAGAATTCCCCGAGGTGTCCAAAGGCTGCAATCATCAGGCTGTTGGCCATATAAAGGCCGATCAACGGCACGCTGATCAGTACCAGGAAGCCCGTGGCCCCGGCCCAGCCTGGTATCTTTGCGAACAGACGGTTGCAATGCTTTGTAAAATGGCTGATCCAGCCAAAGCGTCGTAAATGCCTCAGGTCGCGTACCAGGTGGCAGAGCGTAAACGCAAGCAGGATCGATATAATGGTCATCAGTTTATATTAATGGCGGGGCACCAGTTCCTCAAGGTGGCCACCACCGTGTTGCCTGAACCAATCGGCCAACAACCTGAATGCGATGGAAACAGGTGGTGACATCAGAACCGACTGATCCAGTATCGCGCGGGTCAATGATTCCACCGTGAACCAGCGTAATTCTTCCAGTTCCTCGCTGGTGGCGCAATTGCGGTCAACGGCCTCGGCATAGAATCCACACATGGCGGAGGCTGGGAACGGCCAGGGTTGAGATGAGACATAACGAATGTCAGTCAACTGTACCTGTGCTTCCTCGTACACTTCCCGTACCACGGCATCTTCCAGGCTTTCACCCGGTTCAACGAACCCGGCCAGTGTCGAAAAGCGTTTTGGTGGCCAGTTGGCATTGCGACCCAGCAGACAGGCGTCCTGGTGGGTTACCAGCACGATGATTGCAGGGTCGATACGGGGAAACCCCTCGCGTGCACATTCCTCGTTACTGCACTGTGTGCGGTGACCGGCGGAACGCAATCGGTTCGGACTTCCACAGACCCCACAAAATGAATTGCGGTGCTGCCAATAGTGCAGCGCCCTGGCGTAGGCGAGTATACCGGCGTGTTTGGCCGCCATGTGAATCGATGCAGTGCGCAGGTCGGAAAAGCGCGCTGTGGGGTAGTCGGCCAGTATCTCGTCTTTTTGCGAATCTGTTATGGAAACGGCGAAGTATTCACGCTTGCCGTCATTACCCAACAGTGTCGGTGGCTGAATCCGATCGGGTTCCTTTAGCTGGCTGGGGCTAAGATAAATGGCGATGGTACCTTCGGTGGTGCGTTCCATCAGACTGCGGCTACGCCACAGTGGTACCAGTCGGGTATTTTCTCGATTCAGTGCGGCAGAAACCCATTGACCGTCATCACGGTGTTCAACGCCACGGTCAAGACGCACGGCTGTGAAGCGGTTTTTCCGCGAACGGGCCAGGTGATCAAGACCAGATATCGGCACGGGGGTCAAACGGAAAAAGAAGAACCACAGCCACAGGTGGTTGAGGCATTGGGGTTGCGTATGACAAATTGGGCACCCTGCAGATTCTCGCTATAATCCACCTCTGCACCGGCCAGGTATTGAAAGCTCAGCGGGTCGACCAGCAGGGTGACGCCCTCTTTTTTGACAGCGATGTCGTCTGCTGCGGTGTTTTCATCAAATGTAAATCCGTACTGAAAACCGGAACAACCACCGCCGGATATATATACACGCAGCTTCAACTCGGGGTTGCGCTCCTCCATGATCAATTCCATCACTTTTCGGGCGGCCGCATCGGTGAACCTAATGGCATCTGCTGGAGGGGTTGCTTGTACCGGGATTTCTGTCATGTTCTAACTATGGCGGCTTGGACAGATTTTTTCAATCATCCGGAGGCGGATTGAAAAGAGGCTGCCATTGAAGGGACTGCTCTGTTTCAATCGCTTGCTCAATAAAAAAGCGGCCGAAGCCGCTTAGTTCCTGTATTTTTTATTTTTTTTATCTGTCATTCTGATTTTTCTTGGCAAGCCCCAACAGGATGGTTGTGCAGTTTATACGCCTCGCACGACTCTACGTCAAGTTTCACCATCCCTGAACGGGGCCAGCCAGTTGATACAAGGATCGCCAAAAACAAAAAAATCAGGGTTTAGAAAAGCCTCCTTGCAGTTATAGGGCAGGAACGTCCCATCTATCCTGACAACCTTTCCGCCGGCGGCCTCAACCACTGCCTGCGCGGCACCTGTATCCCATTCACAGGTCGGGCCCATACGCGGGTAAAAGTCAGCAAGACCCTCGGCTACCCGGCAGAATTTCAGGGAACTGCCCATGCTGATGAACTCGTGCAGACCCAGTTTGTCGAGCTGATCAGTCAATTCCGGGTTGGCGTGCGAACGGCTGCCGACAATCACCATGGGGTCGGCTGCAGGCTGCCTGACGTGGATGGGCACGACGTTTTCACTGGCCGTGCGCCGCCAGGCACCGTGTCCCTTGGCACCATAATAGCTGACACCTGTGACCGGTACATGCACGATACCCAGCACGGGTTGGTGGTCGCGTATCAGGGCGATATTGACCGTGAATTCACCGTTTTTGCTGATGAACTCCTTGGTGCCGTCGAGTGGATCGACCAGCCAGTACTGCTGCCAGTCCCTGCGGGTTTCCCAGGGGATGTTTGCAGACTCTTCCGACAATACAGGGATGTCTGCAAATTGTTGTGCCAGCCCCTCCATGATGACTTGGTGGCTGGCAATATCCGCCCGGGTCAGTGGTGAGTTATCGGCTTTGCGGGTAATGCCCATGTCACCGTCGTACCACTTGAGAATGGCCTGACCGGCACGTTGACTTATGTCCAGTAATTGATTAAGGCTGGTTTGCAGCTTGTCATCTGGCATTATCCAGATTCCTCTAGTAAATAATCACGGGCGATATAAAGGGCGGCGATGCTGCGGCCTTCGGTACAGTCAGGGCGCTGTACCAGGGCATAAAGATCGGCCAGTGGCCATGTCACCACCTCCAGTTCTTCCGGTTCATCACCAGGCAGTTTTTCGGGATAAAGATCGCGTGCCAGTACCACGTAGGTCACATGGGTCATGTAGCCCGGTGCCAGACTCAAAGGTGTCATTTCCATCAGTTCGCGAGCACCGAAACCGGCCTCTTCCTTGAGCTCACGTTGTGCTGCTTCCAGCACGCTTTCGCCATCTTCCAGCCGACCTTTGACAAGGCCAAGTTCGTAGTGGTGCAGCCCGGCCGCATATTCGCGCACCAGCAGTACGTTTTCGGCATCGCACATAGCTACCACGATGACGGCACCCAGCCCGCGGCTTCGCAGCCGTTCGTAGGTGCGTTTTTCGCCATTGCTAAATTCCAGGTCGAGCTGTTCTATTTTGAATAGCTTGCCTGGGTCAAGTTCACGGCTGGCGTTGATAAGCGGTAGCTTTGCCATCTTAAGTGCCCGCTCAACCTCGAAAAACGGTACTGAGTGACTTGTGCAGAGCGGGGGTTGCAGCAAGTACCGAAGTGCTCTCCAGGCCGATGGGTTGACCCTCAAGGTCGGTAAACACACCACCTGCCTCTGTAACAATGACCGCCAGCGCTGCAATATCCAGGATGTTGACATCGGATTCGATGACGGCGTCCAGTTGACCGGCAGCCAGGCGGTGGTAATGGTAGTAGTCGCCATAACCACGGGTACGATTGGCACGTGCGAGTATGCTACCCAGTGCCGGCCAACACTCACCCGCTGCCAGGCTTTGAATGTTGCCGGTCGATATACTGGCTTGCTCGATACTATCCACACCGCTTACGTGGATTTGCCCCTGCTGGTTGAAAGCACCGCCGCCGCGCGTAGCCCATACCAGTTCATCCATGGCCGGGGCACAGGAAACACCAAGGATCAACTCGCCCTTGTGCAGCAAACCGATCTGGGTAGAAAACATGCCGTAACGTTTGACAAAGCTCTTGGTGCCATCAATGGGGTCGACCAGCCACAGGTAGTCCACAGCTTTGTTTTCCTGACCGTATTCCTCGCCGAAAATGCCATGTTGGGGAAAGGCATCAGCCAGTGTTTTACGTATGCTGCGCTCTGCGTGCCGGTCTGCAACGGTAACCGGGGTTTGGTCGGCTTTGATCTCGACATCAAATTTACCATTGTAGTACGACAGAATCACCGCGCGTGCTGCTTTGGCCGCACCTAATGCCACTTCGAGAAATCTATTTTTGCTGTTGTTGTTTATGGTCATAAGAAATGTATCTCGTTAGCAGTTTGTCAGACTTGGTCAAAGTTATGAGCTAAAACCGATTTGAGTCAATATTTTTCGATCCTTTGAGGCCGATAGCACCGCTATAAAACGAGAAAGATCCACGCTCAATGGCGGGGATGACAGAGAAATCTGGCCAAACCCGGCTTTTACGCAGTAGATCATGTTAAGTCCGACAGACTGCTGGTTTGCCATCATACCAGAATCAGGCGTTTTTAAGAGACTACGGGCTCAATGACAAGCAGTAGGGTCGAGGTATAGCCGTACCTCCCGTTTTTTACAATAGGCCTCTTGAGGCCATTGAAACCGGTTTGCCTTCACCGATAACGAAATGGTCCAGCAGACGGATTTCCAAAAGCAGCAAAGCGTCTTTCAGACGCCTGGTGATGGCCTGGTCTGCAAGGCTTGGCTCGGTGACGCCGGAAGGGTGGTTGTGCGCTACGATAACAGCGGCTGCCCCCAGTTTGAGCGCCCTCTCCGCAACGACCCTGGGATACACGCAGGCACCGTCTATCGAGCCTTGAAACAGGTCTTCGCTGGCGATGACACAGTGCCTTGTATCCAGGAATAAACAGGTAAAAATCTCACGGTTACGGTCTCTTAGTATGGATTGAAGGTACTCCAGGGTGATCGCCGGGCTGGTCAGGGAGGCACCCCTTTGCAACGCCTGTCTCAGGTGTCGGCGGGTGAGTTCCTGTGCTATACGGACCTGTAGCGCTGAACGATCGTCCAGACCTTCGCGTTCATTGCACGCATGATGACTTGCAAGAAACAGACCACGCACCCCCCCAAACCGGTGTAACAGGTTTGCCGCGCTTTTGATGTGTGGACTGTCGGGGTTCAGCAGAGTGGCCAGCAGATCAGCATCTGAACAATTCTCAGTCAGACCCGTTGCCGGTGGGGTTGGTGATTGATTGTGGGTGGCATTATTTATCGCTTGTGTCATGTCTGGTTTTACTTTGGCTTGGTTGTTTATATTCTGAATCGTTTCAAGTCGGCCGGGTATCGGCGACTGTAGCCAGTGTTTGTAGGGCAAAGCTGATTACTTTAGATGCAAAGGCTTGGTATGATGGCCCAGGGCCGGGTCATGAGATGACCGGCCTGTATCAAATCCAGATGCTGTGCCTAACCGGATAGGATAAACGGTATTTTTTGAGAATTGCAATAAACGTACTTAAGAACATGTTTTACATAAATATTCACAATTTTATCGTCTGCCTTTGTGAAATGTCCGAACTTACAAGCAGCAATCGAGATAAGGATATCAATTGGGAACGCAAAGACTCAAAGCCATCCAGTTAAAAATTCTGGACCCAAGATTAGGCCAGGAAATACCTTTACCTGAACATGCCACCGATGGCTCCGCAGGTATGGATGTACGTGCCTGCGTCGAGAACAAAACCGATGTCGCTCCCGGTGAAACAGTGTTGATTCCAACGGGCTTTGCCATGCACATCACAGACCCTGGACTGGCCGCTGTTATCCTGCCACGTTCGGGATTGGGACATAAACACGGTCTGGTACTTGGCAATCTGGTAGGCCTGATTGACAGTGACTATCAGGGTCAGGTCTACATTTCCTGCTGGAACCGTTCAAACCGGTCATTTCAGATTGAACCCGGCATGCGGATTGCCCAGATCGTCTTTTTGCCGGTGGTCATGGCCCGCTTTGACGTGGTTGAAACATTTTCATCCAGTGAGCGTGGCGCAGGTGGCTTCGGGCATACGGGTCAACATTGAAAATGAATTTAAAATTTGATTCCGGCAAAGTATTCAGTGTACTGAGTAACTTACGCCTGGAAACAATAAACCCGTTTCTATTGATGGCAACCGGTGCGCTGTTGCTGGTTTTGCTCGTTTTTATGTTGTTCGCCGGCGGCACCAGCCAGCACGAAAATGACGATGTGCTGGCGCAGGCGCAAAAAAGCCTCAAACAGGTCAGTGTTGCCCTCCAGAGCATACGCAGGGCGCTCCAGGACCAACAGGTTCAGGAACTGGCCGGTATGGCAGCAACTGATCCGGACAAGCTGCCCAGCCTGCATCAATATGTAAGCGGCCGCATTTCAAAGCTCATTGACATGAAATTGTACGGGCCGGAACTGGAAGCCTTACGCGGTCGCAACATGGGGCCATTTGGCTATAGTGTGCTTGATATGCTGATGACGGCCAGGAAAACCGGATGGGCATCTGCCCAGTTACACGGTAGTGGTGCGGATGCCTATCTCGCCCTGGCCGTGCGCATAGGTAGCGCTGAGTCTCCGGCGGCTTGCCTGTTGGTCAGGGTGAAGCCTGATTCACTCCTGGCGGCTTTTAACACATCACCACCCAAACCCGGAACATTTGCCCTGGGCCAGTATAATGGCAGGCAACCGCTAACAACGCTGAGCGATTTTGCGGAGCCCGCCAGCCCCGATGAAAGAGTCGTGTGGTTGCAGGTACCGGGCAGCCTGTTGCGTTTGGGTGTCTTGCAAAGTATTACGACCAGTAAATTTGGTGGTGCATCTCATGCCCTGATTTTTATCCTGGGGCTGTTTACGCTGGGTATTGGGATCATGCTGAAGTTTCAACCGCTGCGGGCATTGGCAGTACTCAGGGCAGATCCACTTCAGATCGTGCAGGAATCCCCGGAAGAGACTCAATCTGGCGCTGGTTCAGGACATCCGGAAACAGTGGACGATAATATTGGAAAAGACCTGGTTCCTGAAACTGCCAGTGAGATGGAAGGACTCGTTGCAGATGGGGTTGGCCAGGTCGATTTGCCGGATTTAAGTTTCAAACTGGAAAAACAAGACATGCAATTTAAGAGAGAGTCATTGCCCGTGGATTTGTCGCAAGGCATTTTCAGAGCTTATGACATACGTGGGATTGTTGGTGAAACGCTGGATGCAGATGTTGCCCGGCAGGTTGGCCAGGCGGTCGGTAGTCTTGCGCTGGAGAATGGTGCAGGACCGGTTGTGGTGGCGCGCGATGGCAGGCTGTCCGGCAGAGAACTTGTGGAGGGAATGATCGATGGCATAGCCAGTTCCGGTTGTGATGTGATAGATATTGGCGCAGTGCCCACAGGGGTGTTGTATTTTTCAGCCTATGAGCTGGGCCCGGGTACCGGCGTCATGGTTACCGGAAGCCACAACCCGCCTGATTACAATGGTTTCAAGCTGTTGATCGGTGGTGATACATTGGCAGGTGAGCAGATTACCGGCATATATCAGCGCATCAGGAATGGAGACCTGCGTGTGGGTAAGGGCAGCATCAACCAGGAAAGTATGGTCGACCGGTATCGCGAGAAAATTTCCGCAGACATCCAAATGCAAAGACCCTTAAGAATTGTTGCTGATTGTGGCAATGGTATTGGTGGTGCATGCGCCGCAGATATATTGCGGGATATCGGCGCCACCGTTATTCCGCTGTTCGATGAGGTTGACGGCAACTTTCCGAATCATCACCCGGACCCCAGTGAACCCGAAAACCTGAAAGACCTGATCGAAGCGGTTGAATTAATGGAGGCGGACCTGGGTGTGGCTTTTGATGGTGATGCGGACCGTCTGGGTGTTGTGACGCCTGAAGGCAGGATTATTTATGCCGATCGCCTGATGATGCTGTTTGCCAATGATGTCCTCAGCAGGGTACCCGGCTCGACCATTATCTATGATGTCAAGTGCACCGGGCATCTGCATGAGGTCATTGAAAGCGCCGGTGGCAAGGCCATGATGTACAAGACCGGTCACTCTTTGATCAAGAAAAGGATGAAAGAGATTGATGCGCCGTTTGCCGGAGAAATGAGCGGTCACTTCTTCTTCAAAGAACGTTGGTATGGTTTTGATTGCGGCATTTATGCCGCTGCCAGGTTGCTGGAGATCCTTGCCGCTGATGAACGCAGACCGATGGAAGTACTCAACAGCCTGCCCGACAGCATCAGCACACCGGAATTGAAAGTCCGGATGGGTGAGGGCGAGAACCATGCTTTTGTTACCGAGATGCAGGAAAAGGCACGTTTCGGTGATGCGAAGATCAATACCATCGATGGTGTAAGAGCTGATTTTGCCGATGGCTGGGGATTGGTGCGCGCCTCCAATACAACGCCGGTGTTGGTGTTACGTTTTGATGCAGACAGCGAAGAAGCTCTCAAGCGGATCAAGGATATTTTCAGACAGCAGATGTTGCTGATCAACGACCAGCTTGAATTGCCGTTTTAACCCGCGTATATGGTGCAATATGCGGGTTAGCCCCTGGTAGATGTCAGAGGGCTTAGTAAGCAAATTCGGTAAACAACGGCTC
>CAZYVH010000006.1:0-15714 GCA_964650905.1 uncultured Wenzhouxiangellaceae bacterium
TCAGGACCGGGATAGGCGGTGAGCCGGGTACAAATTGTACTTTTGGAGAATTCAAAAAAACAAGCTTATTCCCTGATTTTTTCATTTATATACAAGTAGGCTCACCACCGACTGGTGCAATATGCGGGCTAAGGTGCCAGTAGATTCTGTAAAACTTCAAAACTGATCAGCGCCAGTGCCAGGAAGATAAAAAAGAACACCACCTGCCGTTGTTTCAATGCACGCCCACGGTAACGTTCTATCACCCTTACCAGCCAATCGGACAGCAGGTAAATGATGATGGCATTGAGTGAAAAAAGAATCAGGTCTGACATACAGCGTACCCTTGTGCAAAAATTAATCCGCCCCTGCGAGCGGTCTTCCGGCGCCATGGATGGATTGATATGCCACCACCAGGAACAACAAGCCGCCAATCACCGAGATAAGCCCGCCCAAACCCATCAGACCCATACCAGCCACCTCACTCAAACGATCAAGTCCCTGTGCCAGGCCAGCTGTTTTGCGTTGCACACCATAGCCACCGGTCCATGCCAGGCCCATGATATGCAGAAACTGGCCGCCGCTGTATACGATGGGTTGCCAAAATGCCAGGCGTGGCGCCGGTTCAGCGAAACCAAGCCGGGGTAAGAGGTAATAACACAGCCCCATAAAGGCGACAGTGACACCCACCGTTGAACCATGGTAATGGGCAGGGATTACGATATCCAGACCGGCGATCATGAACCCGAGCACACCACCAGCCGCAAACAGACCCAGCGAGGATAACAAAGCAGATCGCAGGTAACGGGCCTCGCCAACCGCCTTGTCGGCATGCCACAAACTGGCCACCACCGCCAGGCCCAATGGCAAGCTCGAGAGACCACCATACTTCATTAATTCGGTAAACGCGAGGCGGTGGCCCGCCGAAATAACGTCATGTGCAATATATAAAAAGGGCACGGTTATGACCGGTAATGCCATCAGCAGAAAAAACGTCAGCGTCAGACGCGGTGTCAATGCGAAGCGGCAACCACTATTGCTGGCCAGCAATACCCACACCACCATCATCAACAGGGTATGTGTGAATTGCAGTACATGCCCGCTACCCCAAAACAGGTATTCGAAATAAACCTGGCCCTGAATATTATCTGGTATACCCACCAGTGATGCGATCAATGCAGCGATGGCCACCGCTGTCGTCAGCGCCGCAAGTTTGGCCCCTGACTGCAAGGCAACCAGGCCGTCCAGGTGGTGTGCCAATGAAGAGAATGTCATGGCGGAACGCAACAGGTGCGACAATATCCCGGCAGTGAACAGCCACAGACCGGTGTAAAACAGTGGATGGCGCAAAACCGGTACGTAGTTATTCATCAGCGGATCACCCGCCCCGGCAAATGGTGAGATGACAATTATCGCGGTACCCGCGACCGCCAGCCACCACGAAATACGATCCCAGACCGGCAGGTCACTGTCGGTGCTCAGTGCCCACAACACGCCCGCCATCGATAACAACCAGATCAGGACCGAGAGGTTGACGTGCACGACCAGTGCAACACGGAAGAAATCGATAAAGGGCAGCCACTCCTGTATAGCCGGTGTGCGCGCCAGGACCAGCAGCAGGGAAAATATGCCCGCACCGACCAGCGACGCCAGTCCCAGCATCAGCCAGGCGCTGGCGGTACGCCTGACGGAATCGCTGCTGATGACAAACTCGTAGGTGGTTGGCGGCATGTTTGTTTTCTTTCAACCGGACAGCACCGCAAGTTAACGACCTTGCGGGTGACTGTCAATGCCAAGCCTGCTTTTCTGCTACTTTCACAAACTTGCTAGTGTATTGGCAGAAGAAAACCTGAGCCATAACACTGACCGCGCTGCCATTAACTACTGCTGAGACACGCTTCGAGCACATCCCTGTGTCGCTCTGTCGCCGACATCCCTGTCGGCTCAAGGTCTCAGCACCAGTTAACGACCGCCCGGCCTGCATAGGCTGCATGCAGAAAGCTCCAAAAGAACACTGTAAGTTACTGATTTTTTATCTACAACGGCAGCACTGTCGTATATTTGACCCGCCGTAAGGCAAAGCTCGAACTGGCGGACAGCACACTCGCGTGGTGCAGGATTTTGGAATTCAGGAATTCATTATACGATTCCATATCCTTTGTGATGATCTGCAGGATATAATCACGCTCGCCCGATACCGAAAAGCATTCCATCACTTCGGGCAGTTGCTGCACATGGCTCTCAAATGCCGTCCTGACGGTATCCGAGTGCTCGACCATGGTGACGGATAACAATACGTGGATTTGTAATCCCAGAGCTTTTGGGTTCAGCAATGCAACCTGTTTTTCAATGACGCCTTTATCTTCCAGTTCACGGATACGCCGCCACACCGAGGTTCTCGACAAACCGGAAAACTCAGCCAGGTCAATCTGGCTGCTACGGACATCCTGTTGCAAGGCATTGAGTAGCTTGCAGTCGGCGTTGGAAAAATTCATTTGCTACATTTCCATCATAATTTACTAATATATGGAACTATTGTTTTAATATTAAGCAACCTGTGTCAAATAGGAAACACATATTCAGGCCATTTTGGTGATAATAAACAGTTATGATAATGGTTTGGCTGGTGTCTGTGTTTCTGAAAAAGAGACGCACTCTCATGCCGGACTGAAAACCAGAGAAAGCGGAGCGTGTGATGGTTGACCTGTTTGAAAATCCCATGGGACTGGATGGTTTTGAATTTGTGGAGTTCGCTTCACCCGAGCTCGGCGTGCTGGAACCGGTCTTCAAAATACTGGGTTTTAGCGCCGTCGCAAAACATCGCTCCAAAGACGTTATCCTGTATCGTCAGGGTAATATCAATTTTATTCTCAACAAGGAACCTGGCAGTCACGCTGCATTTTTTGCTGAAGAACATGGCCCCTGTGCCTGCGGTATGGCCTTTCGGGTCAGGGATGCTCACAAGGCGTATGCCAGGGCGCTTGAAATGGGCGCACAACCGATCGAAATACCAACCGGGCCAATGGAATTGCGGCTGCCGGCTGTCAAGGGTATCGGCGGAGCACCACTATACCTGATTGACCGTTATGAACATGGCGCCAGCTTCTACGACATCGACTTTGAGTTCTTCGCCAACCGTGACAGAAATCCGAAAGGCTGTGGATTCAAGCTGATCGATCACTTGACCCACAATGTCTACCGCGGGCGTATGGCGTTCTGGGCTGATTTCTATACGCGTATTTTCAATTTTCAGGAAATTCGTTATTTTGATATCAAGGGTGAATATACCGGCTTGCTCTCCAAGGCGATGACCGCGCCAGATGGCAAGATACGTATTCCGCTGAATGAGGAGGCTTCTGCCGGCACGGGTCAGATCGAGGAATTTCTGATGGCCTACAATGGGGAAGGCATCCAGCACATCGCACTGATCTGTGATGACCTGATCGCTTGCTGGGATGCGCTCAAGGCCAATGGCCTGCCCTTCATGACACCGCCCCCGGCTACCTATTACGAGATGCTGGACGAACGCTTGCCGGGGCATGGTGAGCCACTTGACGAACTCGAGCCACGAGGTATCCTGCTGGATGGCTCAACAACCGATGGTGATCCACGTCTGTTACTGCAAATTTTTTCGGAAACCATGATCGGACCGGTCTTCTTTGAGTTCATCCAGCGTAAGAAGGACGAGGGCTTCGGCGAAGGAAATTTCACCGCATTATTCGAGTCAATGGAACGTGACCAGCTACGCCGCGGCATTATTAATAAATAGTCTTGCTGGCGATTTGACCAAACATTGCCCTATGATAGAACGACATGTCGCACAACCAGCCTATAGTGTCAAAAAGGCCGAGGAAACTATGATGAATATCCGCAAGATTCACCACGTTGCATACCGCTGCAATGATGCAAAAGAAACGGTCGAATTTTACAAGAGCATCATGAACATGGATCTGGTGCTGGCTATTTCTGAAGATCAGGTACCCAGTACCAGAGCGTCCGATCCTTATATGCATGTTTTTCTGGACGCCGGACAGGGTAACGTACTGGCTTTTTTTGAGGTTCCGAACTCGCCGCCCATGGGGCGTGATGAAAATACACCCGACTGGGTGCAGCACATCGCCTTTGAACTTGAAGACATGGATTCTTTACTGGCCGCCAGGGAGCACATTGAAGCCGCTGGCCTGGATGTGATCGGCCCAACGGACCACCACATCTTCAAGTCGATCTATTTTCGTGACCCGAGTGGTCACCGTCTCGAGCTCTGCACCAATATCGAGCGCCCGGGCACACTCGAAAAACTACATGACATTGCACCGGCAATGATTGAGGAGTGGAGCCACACCAAAAAGGCCCCCAAGCACGCTGCGTTCCTGCACGAACATGAGTTCATGCTGGATTGATTAGACAGCGGTGAGACGTGTTACCATGCCCGCAACCGGGGGTTAGCTTTGAAAATCCTGCATATTGGCAAGTATTTTTCGCCCTTTTCGGGCGGTCTGGAAAATTACATGCGAGATGTCATGGTTGCGTTGAAGCGGCACGGCATAGAGTGTGCAGCACTGGTACACAGACACACGTTGTCACTACGCACCCGGAGCGGGTTTTTTAATGAAAACGGGAGTGCATTCAAGGTCGTTAAAGCCGGCTTGTGGGCGCGCGCGCTGTTCACCCCGATCAGCCCCTCATTCCCCTGGCATCTGCATCTGCTGCTAAAGTCATACGGACCGGACATACTGCATCTGCATTTACCCAACCCGTCAGCTTTCTGGGTATTGGCGCTTCCTTCCGCTCGCCGTATCCCCTGGGTTGTGCATTGGCACTCCGATGTCGTTACCAGTGCCCAGGGTTGGAAAATGAGGTTTTTTTACCGGCTTTACCGGCCACTGGAGCAGACCCTGCTCAAACACGCACACACCGTCGTGGCAACATCAGCACCGTACCTCGAAGCCAGCGAACCATTGCGTAAATGGCTAACAAAATGCCAGGTCGTACCGCTGAGTATCGATGTGGACAGGTTGGAAAACGTAGCGAAAAAATCAGCAACTGGGAAACCCCGTCAATGGAAAAAGACGGAACCGGGCAATCCGCAATCATCTTTGCTACGCGTACTTGCGGTGGGACGGCAAACCTATTACAAAGGTTTTCGTTACCTCATTGAAGCAGCTGCGAGGGTTGCCGGTGTCCATATCATCCTGGTCGGTGATGGCGACCAGGCCGTTGAACTCAGAGAGCTTGCGAGAACATTGGGGGTGTGCGACAAGGTCAGCTTTCGCGGTGTCTTGAGCGATGTCAAACTGGTTGAGGAAATCCAGGCTTGCGACTGTCTTTGCCTACCTTCAATCGAGCGCAGCGAAGCGTTTGGCCTGGTACTCCTGGAGGCGATGTATTTCGGTAAAGCAACTGTAATCAGTGACGTGCCTGGTTCTGGAATGGGCTGGATAGTCGACCAGGATGTTACCGGTTTAAAAGTCGAGCCCGCTGACGCCGATGCGTTGGCCACTGCATTTGAAGCCCTGACTGCAGACAGGGACAAGCTGGTGGAAATGGGTCAAAATGGCAAGTGTAAATTTGACAGGGTGTTTGCAATCAGCAACGCCATTGAACCCATGATAAATATGTATGAAAAGATCTTGCACCTGACGATAACAAGCAGAGAACAATGACAGGCCCCACGCGCAAAACATCTCACAAAACAGCACATAATGAATCTGAGATCAAACCGCCCCACTGCCTGGTGATCATACCTGCGCATAATGAAGCTGAAGACATCAATTTCGTTATTGAACAAGTGTTTAAAGTGTGCAATTTCCCTGTGTTGGTGATCGATGACGCCAGTGACGATGACACCATTTTTGAGGCCCGCAAAGCCGGTGCCATGGTCGTACCCCTGGCGGTTCAACTCGGCGCCTGGGGTGCGACCCAGACAGGCTTGCGCTATGCACTGAGACATTGTTACGAGTTTGCCATCACCATGGATGCCGATGGCCAGCATAAACCTGAATCATTGCCCGAACTGCTCACACCCATCATCAACCGGCAAGCCGATGTGACCATTGGCGCGTGCACAAGACGGGGTTCAAGACTGCGTAAAATTGCCTGGGGCCTCATGAAGAAAGTATCGGGTTTGCGCCTGGAAGACCTGACCTCGGGCTACCGTGTATACGACCACCGTGCCATGGCCAGACTGGCGACGTGGCAGGCCACTTTGCTTGAATATCAGGATGTGGGTGTGCTGGCGATGTTGCAGGCCTCCGGTCTGCGCATACAGGACGTGGAGGTCAGCATGCTGCCCAGACGGCATGGGATTTCGCGGGTTTTTCACTCGTGGGCGTCGGTCATGTATTACATGGCACATACCTTACTGCTGGGTTTTACCAAACGGGGGATGAGACATTCAATCCGGGAGCAGTGAGTTTGCTCTATAATGACAGCCCTTCCACGGGGTTAATAAAATGGTAGCGTTGATCACAGGCATAATCGGTATAGCAACAGCGGTCACCATTGTGATCCTGATCCGCAGGGACCACCTGCACGTGCGCTACGGGCTGTGGTGGATGACGGTAGCCAGCGCTTTTTTTCTGCTGGGTCTGTTCCCGGCTTTTTTCGATGGCGTTGCCCGCTATCTGGGTATCGCTTACCCCCCGGTACTGGCCTTGACCGTGGCGATGGTTGTGCTGGTGATCAAGATCCTGATGATGGATATCGAACGCTCACGCAGCGCCATCAAGTTGCAACGTTTGGTGCAAAGAATCGCACTGCTTGAATCAGATTTACGAACACTGCAAAGCCCGGCTACCGAAGTTGAACCGGTTGAAACTTGCGATCACCAGGAAAATGCAAAAATCAAGTAGGTCTGGTTCACAACACACATTGATATCCTGACCTGGTGGATCTGGTAACACTTTATTCCGGTTTACTGCTGCCCTGGCTGGGCGGTATGCTCTGGCTGGCCTTTGCCGACAAATGTGTCCAGGTACACCCGGTTAATCGTCTGCGCCAGACGGGTTACGGCTTCTTCCTGGGTTACGCAGTGCTTTTCTTCATCATCCGGCTTGCCGATGCAGTCGTTGGTAAAATCAGCTGGCAAGCCATCATGCTGTTTTTACTATTCTTTAGCAGCGCTGGTGGCATCGCGTTGTATTTCACACCGGATAATAGTCAACACAAGCCACCGTCGCAGCCGCGTTCATTAAATTTTGCACAGAGAATCCTGATCGCGGTCCTGCTGTTATGGACAGCCATACACGTCGTATTCATGTCCATCGAGGTTTTCACCCAACCACTTTACCCATGGGACGCCTGGCTGGCATGGGTATACCGCGCCAAGGCCTGGTTCCTGGCCGGTGGGATGGTTGACGTGGTCAGTCCGACCGACTGGGCAGTCGCCAAATTAGCGGACACCTACACCATTAAAGCCTGGGCCTATCCCCTGTTTCCATCTGTCATACCCTACTGGGCCGCGCTCAGCCTGGGGCACTGGAGTGAAACCCTGATCAACCTGCCGGCACTATTCGCCGGTATCGCTATCGGTATGGCCCTTTACGGCCAGTGCAGGGAATACGGGCTGGGTATTACCACCAGCGTGGCCTGTTGCTACCTTCTGTATTCGATCCCACTGTTCGGCACACACATCGCACTGGCGGGTTATGCGGATCTGTGGATGACTGCATACACTGGCCTCGGGTTTGTCTATCTCATACGTGGCATCGTAATGCAACGCTCAGGGGTAAATGGCATGACCTTCATGTTGCCCGGGTTGCTGCTGCTCGCGATGTCGATCATGGTTAAAAATGAAGGCGTTGTCTGGTTTATTACAGCACTGGTTCTGTTGTTGCTGGCAAACACACGATTACGGGTGGCCCTCCTCTTTGCAGTCGTGCTGGCACTACTGTCATTGATGGCTTTTAGCTTGGGTATTACACATCTTGATATACCACTAATCGGTGAAGTTGGCTTCAACAGTAGCCGTCTGACCCTGCCGTTTATAGGTAGTTTTGAACTGGAACTGCACGATATCTGGCAAGTTTACCTGGATAATTTCTTCGTCATGGGTAGTTGGAATTTGATGGGTTTGTTAATTCTATCCAGTTTGTTACTGTCGCTACAAAAACCGTTCAAGTCTGAACCAGACCCGGTGAAGCAAACCGCCATCCGCTTTGTTGGTCTGTTTATCGCCACACAATTTTTCGTATTTGGCTTGACTGACCAGGGCTTGTGGGCAGAAACGTACACTGCTATCAATCGCCTGGTATTGCATTTCGTCCCGGCGTTGTTATTTGCAGCCTTTATTATTATCCATACCCACTTCAAGCCACATGCGTCGGATGACGAAAAAACCAGCAGGGTCTACAACAACACCACTCGGCTGACCATTTCCATATTTCTTGCTGCACTTATCACCATCGGCAGCGGCTGGGTATTCCTCTCAATAGACTTACCGGAATCTGAATCTGCGCCAAAAATCATAGCAGCCGCCAACTTTAAATTTGCTTTCGGTCAGGGTCAACCGGTCAGTGATCACCTGCTGGTCGATGAGTTTGACAAGGGCTATGCGTTGCTAACCAGTGGCCCCGTGTCAATCAAGGCCAGCGCATTCCCGGCCCTGACGTACACCTGGAAACCATCTGTAAACACACAGGAGGCAGCGTTCTTCTGGCGTCAGAAAGGCAATAAAAACGTTGACAGGGAAGACCTTGCCATACCCGGGACCGCCTTGCTGGACCTGTCGGTACTTCCCGAGTGGCAAGGCGAAATAACAGAGTTCGGCTTTCTGCTTGCCGGAACAAAACAGCGGACAGTACAACTCGGCACAACCACGCTTGAACCAGCCAGCCAGATTTTACGCCTTCGTCTGGCCTGGCAGGACTGGACCACATTCCAGGAATGGTCCCAACAGTCCATCAACTTCCTCAAAGCCGGTGACCACAGCCAGGTCCCCACGCTACCACCAACAATGATGACATGGCTGCTGCTCAGTGCGCTCTTAGTGCGGCTTGTCAGTGTTAACAGAACAAACCGTGATACCCGGAGCTGGATCAGTGTTGTTGGCGTGCTGTTTATGGCTGCCTGGATGGCGACGGATCTGCCCTGGACGCTCAACAACATCCGGCAAGGCAGGCTTTCAGTGGCAACCCGCCTGCATGTGACAGAAGAACAACGGGCCAGTCTTGCTCTGGATGGTGATATCTACCGTTATATAGAACACCTTAAAGCAGACGTACTGGGCGAACATCGTGCGCGAATCCTCATTCTGGGAGATCAGGATGCCATTGACTACTACCTGTTGCGGGCCAAGTATCACTTGCTGCCACACAGCGCCCGGGTCGTTGCGAGGCTGGATCAGCAACTGTCACCGGCAAACCTGGACTACATCATTTATTTCGGCCCACCCGGCAGTATCAACCGGGAGCCCGGATGGAGCACCAGCTGGCAGGATTCCATGCTGCAAATTGACAACAGCCAATGGGGCGTCGTTTACCGTGTTGATTCAGGTCAACGGTAATCATCAGCATTGATTCGATCAAATCCTGCCACACAAGTAACCACGTGTTTATTTTCAATCGGACACATGCATTGTTATAGTTGGTTCTGGTCAAAAACGGAAAAAGAGAACATGGATTCTGATTTGAAGGTTGTTGCAGACACCGAGCAGAACAAGCCTGAAGCAACGCCAGAGACTGGTTCTGGCAAAAAAAATGTTGTCGAACCGGAATTAATTTATGCCGATCCGAACGAACATTATCTGGGTGGCGAATATTCTTCATCCATCATCAAAAAAATGCGCAAGGATCCAGCAGCCATCGGTAGGCTGTTTAAAGAGGGCAAATATCCATATACCGATAAAATTCCAAGGAGTAAGTATCTGAAAGAAAAGCTCAAACTGCAGATTGAATTACTCAAAGTCCAGAACTGGGTGAAATTGACCGGCCAGAAAATCGTGTTGATATTCGAGGGCCGGGACGCTGCCGGCAAGGGTGGCACCATCAAGCGTTTCATGGAACATTTGAACCCCCGTGCTGCCAAGGTGGTGGCACTTGAAAAACCAACACAGCATGAAATGGGGCAGTGGTACTTCCAGCGTTACATCGAGCACCTGCCCACCCGTGGAGAAATCCTGTTTCTGGACCGGTCCTGGTACAACCGCGCCGGTGTGGAGCGGGTCATGGGCTTTTGCAACTCTGCAGAATACCTGGAATTCATGCGCCAGTGCCCGGATTTTGAACGCATGCTGGTCAATTCCGGTATCCGTCTGTTCAAGTATTATTTTTCAGTCACGAAAAAGGAACAGCGGGCACGTTTTGAGGCACGCAAGAATGATCCACTGAAACAGTGGAAAATGAGTCCGGTCGACGAGGCAGCGGTAGATTTGTGGGACGAATACAAACGGGCCAAGGAGGCCATGTTTTTCTATACCGACACCGCATCCTGCCCATGGACCATTGTCAAATCAGATGATAAAAAGCGAGCCAGGCTCAATTGTATGCAACACTTTCTGAGCCACCTTGAGTATCCGGGTAAGGATCGTGATGTCGTGTTCGAAGCCGACCCACTGATTGTCGGTTCGCCGTCACAGGTTATACGCAAAAATATCCACCTGGACATCTGGCCGAATAAATAGTCAGCGGCCACCTTCCCCGAGCCGTTCCAGGCGATAACTACCGTCTACCACTCGCTGCCACCATTGCTTGTTTTCAAGGTACCAGCTAACCGTCTTGCGAATACCCGACTTAAAATCTTCCGCTGGTGCCCAGCCTAAATCAGTGTTGATCCTGCTGGCGTCGATTGCATAACGCTCGTCATGCCCCGGACGGTCATCAACAAACGTAATCAGTTCCTGGAAGCTTCCGACCCCCGCTGGTTTATCCCTGACAGCATCATCCATGATCGCGCAAATGGTCCTGACCACATCGATATTTCTTTTCTCGTTCAGCCCCCCGATGTTATAGGTCTCCCCGACCTCACCGCATCTCAGGACACGGTATAGTGCACGTGCATGGTCATCCACATATAACCAGTCACGAATCTGTCTGCCATCGCCATATATTGGCAGTGGCTGGCCCTTGAGGGCATTCAATATCATGTGTGGTATTAATTTTTCCGGGAACTGGAAAGGCCCGTAATTGTTGGAGCAATTGCTTAGCAGTGCCGGCAATTTGAAGGTCCGTACCCAGGCCCTCACTAAATGGTCCGAACCCGCCTTAGTCGCCGCATAGGGAGAGCTCGGATCATAGCGCGTGTCCTCGCAAAACAGGTCATCGCAGCCAGCAAGGTCACCGTAGACTTCATCGGTGGAGACATGCAGAAAGCGGAAACCGGTCTGTGCGCCAACCGGCAACCGGGCCCAGTATGACCTGGCCGCCTCAAGCAGGGTATAGGTGCCCACCATGTTGGTCTGGATGAAATCACCGGGGCCGTCAATCGACCGGTCGACGTGGCTTTCAGCAGCGAGGTGCATGACCGCGTCTGGCTGGTGCACGGCAAACACCTGCTCCAATGCATCCCGGTCGCAGATATCGGCCTGCACAAAGTGGTAATGGTCTGAATCTGCGACCGTGACCAGCGAATCCAGGTTGCCGGCGTAAGTCAACTTATCCAGATTGATGACCTTGCAATCAGTGTCATTGATCAGAAATCGGATAAGTGCGGAACCGATAAAACCGGCACCACCGGTTACAAGAATTTTCATACAATGCCAAGCCTTGTTTTTGACGCGATCATTATAGCGTGGTGCCCGTATCAACAACACACCCGCCAACTATGAGACAGACCGCACAGCCCGGGCGTTGAACTGCGACATTACCGTGCGCAGAACGTGTAGAATCGCCAGCGTGAAAATCAAATCCATACTGGTGAAAGATGCGGTCTAGCATGTTCTGGACATTTCATCTTCTGGGTTGGGCGTTGTGGGGTATTGCCGGCAAGTACCTTTACACCCGGGCCATGCTGGATGAAATCGCCCCGAATTACGCGGCCTATGTTGCAGTTATCACTGTCATCGGCATGCTCATATCCCTGGCATTGCGCTACCTCTACCGGTTTTTGTGGAAAAGACCACTGTGGCTGCAGATCATTGGGATTCTCGCCGGTAGCAGTCTGGCGGGATATGCATGGATCAGTGCCCGCGGCTATATATTTTACGGCTGGATAGAAAAAGCGCCTGACATGCTCGCGTGGGCTAAAAAGATGGGTGACGCAGCCGAAATATATGAAAAAGTCTCTTTTGTTGAGGGCTACTCGAGCAGCATCACTATCATGCTTGCCTGGAGTGTGCTCTATTTTGCCATCAAGTCCTATCAGGCGTTCCAGGAGTTGCGGGAGAGCGCCTTAAAATCAGCTGCAATGGCCCACGAAGCGCAGCTAAAGATGTTGCGCTACCAGCTCAACCCACATTTCCTGTTTAATACGCTCAATGCCATATCCACCCTGGTGCTGGAGCAGAATACGGAACTGGCCAATCACATGGTGACACGGCTTGCCAGCTTTCTGCGTTTTTCACTGGACAACGACCCTCTGCAGAAAATAACACTGGCGCAGGAACTCGAGGCATTAAAGCTCTACCTGGATATCGAAAAAGTCCGTTTTGAAGACCGCCTGACGCTGGATCTGGATATAGAGGACGACGCCAAACGAGCACTTATTCCCAGCCTGCTTTTGCAACCACTCATTGAAAACGCCATCAAGTATGGCATCGCGCGGTCAGAAAACGGTGGTCATCTGAAGATTTCCGCCCGGGTTTTCTCCGGGGATCTGCTACTTGAACTGAGCGATGACGGCCCCGGTTGTGAACTGGTCGACGGCCATATCCCTGACACCCGGGGCGTTGGCCTCAGTAATACCCGCGAGCGCCTGGCAACTCTGTACGGTGCTGAACATTCAGTCCGGCTACAACCTACCGAACCACACGGCCTGACCATCTGCATCCGCATCCCTTTTACACCTGATGTTATAAAGTAATTTCAGTGGGTGGACATCGATCGGTGGTATTGGTGTGCACTGCGCTGTGCATGAATCATGGTTTCGATTTCCCGTGCAAACGCGGGCTTTTTATCCAGCCATTCGATCCGGTTACCCGGCACCTTCAGGCGATATTCATGCCGCCCCTGGTCTGACTGGTCAAATACACCCAGCTTGTCAATCAGCTCAACGTGGCCATACTTGCGGTTGTAGCGTTCAACCCAGATCGGATGGGGCGACAGAGGTGCCTGCGGGTCCTGCATTTTTCCTGAATCCCGTAACAGGTCCGACTGTTGAAAAAAACGCCGGTCAATTACACCCTGTGGATAATCCTTACCGATCACCAGCAGTGGTATCCGTGCACGGGCGCTGTCGCCATACCTTGTGGTTTCGGCGGCGGTTAATGGGCGCATTTGGCGGTGATCACCGGTGATCACCAAGATACCCTGCTCAAAATAGCCCACAGCCTTCAATTGCCGGTAAAAATTGGTCAACTGCTGCAAACTCCATGCCCAGACCGCCTCAGCCGTATCTGGCCCTTTGACAGGGTTGGTATAAGGCAGATGGGTGCTGGTCGTTGCCAGGACCAGTAAAATTGGCCGTTTTTTGGGTGTCAGCCTGCCAAGCGTGGCAAGTGCCTCACCGTAGAGCAGGTCATCTGCCGGCGCACCCTGTACAACGCGTTTGGCAGTACGCAACGCTTCAATCTCATCACGGCCACGGCTATCGTCAATTCCGATACCTGCAAGGTATCGATCGAGTCCAATAAAAGACAACTCGGCATTGGTCAAAAAGCTGGTGTAGTAACCAGCATCCCGATACACCCCAACAACAGCAGTCTGGCTGGAAAATTCATCAAACATGTAGGGCGTCGCAGTAGGAAAATGCATGGGCGGGAAACCACTCAGCAATGAGATGATACCGCCTTCAGAAGCCTGATGGTTGGCAAAAAAATTGCTGAACAGCAGGCCATACCCGGCCAGTTCATCAAAGCTATCGAGCAATTTTCCAACACCCGATACCTTGTATGAATTAATCGCGGACAGTGATTCAACAATGACCAGGATGATATCGGGTTTCGCTGCTGGTATCGTCACTGGGGGCTTGATCAAGCCTGAATAAAATTCGATTTGCCGGGTAGAATACTTTGCAACAGATACCCGGTGACGATAGCTCTCAAACAGGCTGCCAGGATTGAGCATGGCGTAGCGAGTGAGTGGTTCCGGGGCATTGAATACGGCCACAACACCGAGCACCCACAACAATCCCAGAAGAATGAGACTGACCTGTTGCAGCAATTTTGAAAACGGCCGGGAAAGAAACAGCGAACCAAAAAATAAACCGATGGCCAGATAGGTCCGACTGTCAAAAAAGCTTTGCACGACATCCCATTCCACCACATAGCGCCCGATATCAAATACATTGGCATGCTCATTCAGCGCCAGCACGACTAGACTATCGAGCAGGTAAAAAGCACCCATCAGAAACAACACGAGCCAGCTTAATCTGCGCCCCCAGTTACTTTTTGAACGAACGGACCAGATTGATACAAGCAGCAGTAGGGCAATGTAAAAGAAATCGAGCGACCAAAGTGCATAAAAACTCTTCCAGGGCGCGTGCATGCTGCCGGTCAGCACGCCAGCCTTGTAAAGGCCAAGCACGAGTGCAAACAGAACCATCCCAAGGGGCAAATTATTTCTGCGAAAAAAGACTGGCATGTAGCGGGATTATAAGGGGGAGATGGCTTACAAAACATTGAAACAGCATTTTTTCTGGCTTTAAATTCCCTATGTGCAAATTTTATTTTTGTTAAATTATATTACCCGTCCATTGCAGCGAGAACCCTGGTGTCCGGATGAAACGCCACCTGTTGATGTAGCAATGGACCACATAAGTGCATGTAAGCTTACAAAGTTCATCGGGCTGTGATAAATTCGCATAAACTCGTCAATACCTGAGCGTATGGTGGTATCCGTATGACAGACGAATTGGATATGGGTTTTTTCATCAAGCACTGGTGTGCACTGGACCAGCAAAGGGGTGATGACCGCTAATACGTGGACCGGTTTGCAAAACTGAAAGGATATTGAATGTCATGCACGGCTTAAATAGGTATGGGTCTTGACCGCTATCGATGCCTACACCGCTTCCCTGTTCGGTCTGAAAGGGAAAATCGCACTGGTCACGGGTGGCGCCACAGGTATTGGCTATATGCTCACAAGTGCCCTGGTTACCGCCGGCGCAAAAGTCTACATAGCCTCGCGCAAGCTGGACGTCTGTCAAAAGGCCGCAGCGAGTCTCTGTGATCTGGCCGGCAGTTGCGTTCCCTTCGGTACTGACCTATCCATGGAGGAAGGCGTATTGTCGTTGTCCCGGTTTATCGCCTCCAATGAACCGCATCTGGACATCCTGGTCAATAATTCAGGTCGCAGTTGGGGTGCGGCCTTTGAGCAGTTCCCGTGGCAGGCCTGGGATGACATCATGACCCTGAACGTCACCGCACCATTTACGCTGACCCAAAAACTAACGCCCCTTCTGGCGGCTGCCGGCACCGCTGACGCGCCTTCAAGGGTGATCAATATGGGCTCAATTATGGGCACGCAGCCGCATGGGTTTCCCGCCTATTCCTATTCCGCAAGTAAGGCGGCTGTCCACCACATCACGCGTTACCTGAGCAATGAACTGGCACCACGGCATATCACCGTGAACGCCATCGCCCCGGGACCCTTCCCGAGTGGCATGACCGCGTTTTTCACCCACAACGAAAAGCTCAAAACAGCA
>CAZYVH010000006.1:15814-18059 GCA_964650905.1 uncultured Wenzhouxiangellaceae bacterium
CTTCCCGAGTGGCATGACCGCGTTTTTCACCCACAACGAAAAGCTCAAAACAGCAGTTTCAAAAGCTGTTCCACTGGGACGGCTCGGCCGGCCCGCAGATATTGCAGGATTACTCCTGTGTCTGTGTGGTGCGGGTGGTGCCTATATAACGGGTGCTGTTATTCCGCTGGATGGTGGTATGAATTCAGCCCGTACACCCGGTCTTGAACAGGGCCTTGAGTAGGGCCAGCTAACACCAGGATTAAAAATGATTGAAGGCAACATTTCACTCGAAGAATTCAAAAACAGTGCGGGCACCCAACTGAAACCGTCAGATTGGCTGCTGATCGACCAGGCGCGCATTAACTTGTTTGCGGATGCCACCAGCGATCACCAATTTATCCACGTGGATACTGAAAAAGCCGCAGCCACACCCTTTGGTTCCACCATCGCTCATGGCTTCCTGACACTGTCCTTGCTCTCTCACTTGATGGGTCAGACCATGCTGATACCCCATGGAACGGTCATGGGTATTAACTACGGCTCGAACAAAGTACGATTTTTACAACCCGTCAAGGTCAATTCGCGGGTGCGTACAAAGGCCAGGATAGAAAGCGTCAGCGAAAGACCTGGCCATCAGTTCCTGCTTAAAAGCTCGGTCACTGTCGAGATTGAAAATGAGCAACGCCCAGCCCTCGTGGCGGAAATACTTTCCCTCTACGTCGTCAAGCCACTGCAATGACGTTTAGCCTGCATATTTCACCAGTCGGTACCAGGCCTCTGTGCAACCAACTGAATTAGTTTATTAAAATGTGTAGGACAGCGGTCAGTCGCCTCCGGGACACGCTCAAGACGTCCCGTGCGCCCGGTAATTCGCTCCCGGCGAATTTCGGTCCCACAGGCAGCCAACCGCTATCTTCTCCCAGAGCTATTCTGGTGCCGGCACAACCATTTCACCCTGCACCAATCCCGATAGGATTTCGATCTGGTCGTTTTCAAATACCTGGCCAACACGCACAAAGCGGCGGTAACTGTGACCATCCCGGAACACCCAAACGACATTGAGCTGACCCAACTGGACGACTCGATCTGCGGGAATGAGTAACTGCCTTTGTGTGCCCGCAGGTACCAGCAAACGGGCATACAGACCCGGTAGCAGATCCTTATCAAAAGCCACGCCGGCCTTGACAAGGAAACTGCGTGAACCAGGGTCGGCAGCCGGTACCCGTTCCTCAACGCTTGCGTCAATAACTTTTTCCAGCGAAGGGATCTCAACCTGTAGCTGCTGACCAATTTCAAGGTTTAGCGCCAGGTGCTCTCGTACCTGGGCCTCAACCCGCATATACAGGGGATTGTAGAGCGCCAGCAGCTTACTGCCCGGCTGCGCCGTGTCGCCCGGTTCTGCAAATCGGTCTACGATGCGGCCATCAATTGGTGCCACGATACGAGTGTAGCTCAATGTTGTCCGGGCCTCGTCAAGCGCCTGGGTGGCCCCGGCCAACTCAGCGATCAATGCCGTATGATTGGCCTGCGCCTTGTCGAGGTCTGCCACCGACATCGCACCCTGTGCCCGTAACTCCCGTACCCTTGCAAGGTTCTGTTTGGCTTCAGTCAATCTTGCCGTCGTCGCCTGAACCCTGGATTCAGCCTGTTCCACCTGTGCCTTGATGTCGGAATTTTCCAGTTCAAGTAGCAAGTCACCCTCCTTTACGATATCACCGGAGCGTACGTTGATCGTTTGGATACGCGCCAGCAAGCGGGAAGAGATCAGGGTAGCCTGAGTGGCTTCTATCGACGCAGGAACCTTTTCGATAATCGTCACCTGAACGGCTTTCACGACGACAGGCTCCCCGCCTTGGACTGCTGGCAATGTGCGACTGCCAGCGGGTATTTTTTTGTTAAAAAACCCCGCCATCCAGGCGATCATCAACAACAGACCTAAAAGCGCAAGCACGGGCCACAAATATTTTTTCAGTGTAACGAGCATAACGTGTATCCCTTTCTATCCGGAGGGCCGTTCAAATACCAGCAAATAGACCACCGGGACTACGATCAAAGTAAATAGCGTGGAAGCAACAAGACCAAAAATAATGGCCAGAGCCAAACCACTGAAAACCGGATCCAGTGTTATGACAAGATTGCCCAGCAAGGTGGTGCCGGCAGTCAACAAAACCGGTCGCATCCTGACCGACCCCGCCTGTAACAATGCTTCCTTCAAGGCCAGGCCACGTTTGATAGCCTGGTCTATAAACTCTATCAATATTAA
>CAZYVH010000006.1:18159-20149 GCA_964650905.1 uncultured Wenzhouxiangellaceae bacterium
TGTTGATATCGCTTGTAGCGACGCCTGACAAGGCCGCCTTTTGTTTATCAGTAATGAATCGCCAGCGTTGTTGCGGACTCTGGACCGTCGTATCCACTTCGACCACGAATGGCTCCCTTTCAAGCCGGCCGGCAAGTATTTTTGCTGCCTGTTGTTGTTTGTCATAGGGGGTCAGCCAGTCTCCATAGACCTCGGCTGCCAGTGTCGCCATGACCGGCGGCCCCGGCGGCACTTCGACAACTTTTATATTGATGCCATTCACGTTTAACGGGGCAAGGATTTCACGTAAGCGCAACACGATGGCATGTGACTGCTGTTCACGCAGTGTTTTGTCGACCAGGGTCAGACGCAGGTCCGCCATATTCACGTTGGTACGCTGATAATACCGTCTCACCATACCATTGAAATCAATCGGCGACGGTAGGCCGACAAAGGCCGCCACAGCAAGAATTTCCGGCAGATTTCCCGCCCTGGCAGACACCTCCCTGGCAACGGCGGCGGTGCGTTCGAGACTGCTGCTTTCCGGCATATCAATAACGATCTGCAGTTCATTCTTATTATCAAAAGGTAATAACTTCAGGGGCACCAGACGAAATACCGGCAAGGCGGCCACGATCAGGAACAGGATTGCGACACCCCACAAAACGGCCCTGGCCTTGCGTCGATCAGCAAGGAACGGCTCTACCAACCGCCGGTAGATGCCATGTGTGCCTGTCCCCGTCTCATTTTCAGTCGCACCGGGATAGATGTGACCATGGAGTATGCGGCTCGCCAGCCAGGGCGTTACCAGGAATGCCACCACGGTACTGGTGATAATACTCACCGGCACGTTGAACGCCATAGGCGCCATGTATGGCCCCATCATTCCAGTGATGAAAGCCAGTGGGACGAAGGCCAGTACGATCGTCAGGGACGACATCAGCAGGGGCACACGAATTTCCGAGATTGCCGCAACGATACGGTCTTTGAAATCACCACCGCGCTGAAGCAAAAATCGGGAAATATTGTCCACGCCCGTGATCGGGTCGTCGACCAACAACCCCAATGAAAGGATCAGGGCAAACAAGGTCACCCGGTTGATCGTGTAACCAAACGCAAGATCAAATGCCAGTGAAACACCATAGCAGATCGGTACGGCCAGACCGACGATCAACGCCTGGCGCCAACCCAGAAAAACACCGATAAATATAACCACGGTAAATATCGCAAGCGCGAGGCTGGAGGTAAGGTTGTTGACCTTCTCATCGGCGGTCTTACCGTAGTCACGCAGTACTTCAATATGAATTTCATCCGGCAGTATCTCGCGCTGTAAACGACCCATCAACGCATGTACATTTTGTGCGACCGCCACGGCATTGCTGCCACGTTGCTTGGCGACACTGATGCTGACCATCGGGTAGCCATTGCTGTCAGTCTTGTAGTCCGGGTGACCTGGTGTGAAATCAATCCAGGTGTAGTCTTCCGCTTCGCCCGGACCGTCGATGATGTTGGCGACGTCACCCAGGTAGACGGGTACGCCATCGACCACGTTGACCACGAACGCATCAAGTTCGTCCACCGCGCGAACAAAATCACCACTTTCCAGTTCGATTGACTCGTTGTTAAATGCCCAGTTGCCCGCGGATTGCAGCACGTTGGATAACTGTAACGCGGTGTATATGTCGGCCACGGTAGTCTTGCGCGCACCCATACTCTCAGGGTCGATCAATATCCGTATGGTCCGCCCACGGCCACCAACGACATTAACTTCGCTGGTCTGGGGGATACCCTGCAGATACGTGCTCACCTCTTCCGCCAGACGGCGTAATTCGTAATCACCGTAACGCCCGGGAGTATCGCTCCACAGTGCCAGCAGCATGATGGGTACATCATCAACCTCGACCGGCCGCAGCAACCAGCGATTGACCACTGCGGGCACCTTGTCCTGGTTGGCGTAGAGTTTGTTATAGGTGTTGAGAATGGATTTCTCACGATTTTCACCGACGTAAAA
>CAZYVH010000006.1:20249-40732 GCA_964650905.1 uncultured Wenzhouxiangellaceae bacterium
AGAGTTTGTTATAGGTGTTGAGAATGGATTTCTCACGATTTTCACCGACGTAAAACGCCAGCGTGACACTTGCTTTGCCATTCGCGGAAGTAGAATAGACGTGCTCAACACCAGGTATCTGCGCCAGTAACTTCTCGACCGGTATCGAGACCTGACGTTCAACCTGTTCCGCGTTGAGACCGGGTGCTTCGACCAGCACATCCAGCATCGGTACAACGATCTGCGGTTCTTCCTCCCGCGGCGTGTAGTGCAGGGCCAGCATGCCCGCCACAATCGAGAGAATAAATATTGCGAGCGAAACACCGCCGCTGAGCGATGATCTGACTGCCCGGTCAAGTATATTCATGCCGTTTCAGCTCACTCCTTTATGAAATCTGTAACAATCATTGATGATGTCGTTGTGCCGTTTTCCAGAAACCCGGTTTCAGAGCCAATCAGCTTTTATCGCCATAGGCCAGGTCACCGGCACGCAGTATCGTGGCCAATACCGGTTGCTCCTTAATGACTGCACAACCTGAAATACCCAAAGAGGTTTTGACCTGTCGCTCCTTGTAACGAAGTGTTTTGCTGATCTCATAGGCCATGATTTCACCGACACGTTCAAGATTGCGGCGAAACCGCATGCTGTCAGACTGTATGTCACTATCCCTTATCTCTGATAAGAATTGTGCAAATAAAGACGGTTGTTGACTCAAATTTGTGATTGGCCCGGGCATGTGCATGAACCTGGAAAAAGGGTTATTATGGCCGGCGATTTTAGCATGACGAGCACCACACGCTCGACCGGGTTTTGAGATCAGCGGAAAAGCTGTGTTATGCTGAATCCATAGACGCGCGAACAGCCATGAACAAACGACACCTGGTTTACAAAATCCTACTGGCCCTGTTGCTGACAAGCAGCTATGTCATCCTGAGCGGTCACATTAGCAGTCACACACCATCAAATACCACCACCTGCGTGTTGTGCTTCTCGCATGGCAGTGCTGCCAGCGCCATTCCAGTTGCCGGCACCCCGATCGCAGTCATGCCGGTCACAACCGGGCAATACACCCCTTTCTATACCGCCCATTTGCAGATGGGTTTCATCGCTCACAACCCGGCACGGGCGCCGCCAATCTCCAGTTGAATATTCATCCCTGAGTTTTGCCGGTTACTGACCGGCAATCTGTTTAATATTCACTCACTGGAGTCGCTTAAATGCGTATGATCACCCTTGGCATGTTATGGTCATGCATCGTACTTAGTCCCCCACCCGTTTTCGCACAAAGTGGAAACGGCTCAGAAATTGACGCCTTGCGCGGCGAACTGGCCGCCATGCGGGCCGATTACGAGACCCGCATTGCGCTGCTCGAACAACGCCTGGACGCGGCCGAACAGAACGTGACACTCGTTCAACAGGAAACTGCCGCGGCGGCGGTCCAGCCAGCCCCTGCCGCCACTGCTGGAGTGGGTGGCGGCAGTAATGCATTCAACCCGGATATCGGCGTGGTTTTCCAGGGCCAGGGCTGGTCTTATGACAAGGACCCGGACCTCTATCAGATACCAGGTTTTCCATTGGGGGGTGAAGCCGGCCCATTAGCGCAGGGGCTCGCCCTGGGCGAAACCGAGCTGAATTTCTCCGCCAACGTGGATGATAAATTCACGGCCTGGCTAACGGTCCCCATAGCCGTTGAAGACGATGGGACTTCAGTCGATGTAGAGGAAGCGTGGATTGAAACGCTGGCCCTTCCAGCGGGTCTGTCGGTACGCCTGGGCAGGCACTTTGCCAATATCGGTTACCTCAACGACAAACATGCACACACCTGGGACTTTGCCGACCAACCATTGCCCTACCAGGCCTTTCTGGGTGGTCAGTATATTGACGATGGTGTGGTGCTGAGATGGCTGGCACCCACCGATTTTTACCTGGAATTGGGTAGCGAGGTCAACCGGGGCGATAACTACCCGGCGGGCGGCGCCGCTCATTCCGGGCTTGGCAGCTACGCAATGCACGCCCGCCTGGGGGGAGATATCGGCTATAGCAACAGTTGGCAGGCCGGTGTGTCCTATCTGCATGCCGATGCCGGCGAGCGTGTTTCCGGTGATGCTGACCCAGCACTTTTATTTACCGGCCGCTCCGAACTGATGATGGCCGAATTTGTCTGGAAATGGGCACCCAACGGCAACATCCGGCAGCGGAATTTCAAATTTCAGGCAGAATACCTATGGCGTAATGAAGCAGGCAGGTACACATTGAATGATGGCCACGTTCAACCTTATGACAACGACCAGCAAGGCTGGTACGCACAAGCAGTATTCCAACCCTTTCCACGCTGGCGTCTGGGCATCCGATGGGATCAGTTGTCGACCGATAATCCCGGTGCAGCATTTGCTGGTACGCCGTTGATGCCGATGGGCGGTGACCCACACCGCTACAGTGTCATGACAGACTGGTCCAATAGCGAGTTCAGCCGCATCCGGCTGCAATACACACGTGATGAAGCCGGCCTTGAAGACGACAATCAATTGGGCCTGCAATACATATTCAGCATCGGTGCGCACGGCGCACATACATTTTAGGAATGCGAAACATGAAAAACACCATCATCAGCATTTTGTTGTTACTCACTCCGCTGGCTGTAAGGGCAGATCTGAATATTTTGAGCTGCGAGCCCGAGTGGGGTGTGCTGGCCAAGGAGATCGGCGGCACGCTGGTTAACACCAGCAGCGCCACCAACGCCTTGCAAGACCCCCACTATATCCAGGCCAGGCCCAGCCTGATTTCGAAGGTCAGGAAGGCAGACCTGATCGTCTGTAGTGGTGCCCAACTGGAAATTGGCTGGCTGCCGATGCTGTTAAAGAAAGGCAATAACCCGGCAGTGATGCCTGGTACTCATGGCTTTATGGAGACCAGCAGCCTGGTCAGGCGTCTTGAGGTACCAGTCAGTATCGACCGCTCACTGGGTGATGTCCATCCACAAGGTAACCCACATGTCCAGACCAACCCGCACAATGTCGCGTTGATCGCTCAAGCGCTGGGCGCAAGGATGGAACAGCTTGACCCGGACAATGCCGCCAACTACAAGAAAGGCCTGGAAGCATTCAGCAAGCGCTGGAGTACAGCCATGAATCGATGGGAGAAACGGGCTGTTCCCTTACGCGGAAAGCGGGTTATAACCCACCATAAATCATGGGTTTACCTGGAAGACTGGCTGGGTATGGTGGAGCAGGCCAACCTTGAACCCGTACCGGGGGTGCCACCAACCGCCGGCCATCTCAGCAAGCTGCTGCAACAATTTGGTACACATGGCGCCGATATAATCATCCGGGCACCGTTTCAGAGCAGCAAGGCCTCCGACTGGCTGGCCCGGCGCACGGGCATACCGGCAGTCATGTTGCCATTGACGGTCGGTGGCAGCGATAACGCCACGGATCTTTTCAGTTGGTTCGATGACATCCTGAACCGCCTGCTCAACGAGCAGAAACCATGAGGATATCCTAATGAATATGGAACTACTGGATTGGTCAATTTTAACACCGGCCATCGTCGCCGGCCTGCTGGTATTGAGCACACACGTGCCACTGGGTCAGGAGGTCCTGAAGCGCGGTATCATTTTCATTGACCTTGCGATTGCCCAGATTGCCGGTCTGGGTGTTTTACTGGCGGGCGTGATGGGCAGGGAAGACAATGTCTGGGTCGTACAGGTTTTTGCTGTCAGTGCGGCCTTGCTGGCTTCCGTTGGTCTGAACTGGTCTGAAAAACGCTGGCCAAACGCACAGGAAGCGTTAATTGGTATCCTGTTTGTACTCGCCGCGACCGGCAGCATCCTGTTACTGTCCGAAAATCCACACGGTGCGGAACACCTCAAAGACCTGTTGGTCGGTCAAATCCTCTGGTCCACCTGGCAGATGCTGATACCCATCGCTCTGCTATACAGCGCGTTACTCGCGGTCTGGTTTAAATGGCATGAGCATTTTGGTCACCGCGGCTTCTATATCATATTCGCCTTCGTGGTAACGGCTTCTGTGCAGCTGGTCGGGGTGTACCTGGTCTTTTCCTGCCTGATCATCCCGGCACTGGCAACCCGACGGATACATGGCCCCAGGCGTTTGCTGGCGGGCTACCTGCTGGGTAGCGTTGCCTTTGTAGTCGGTATCACGGCGTCAGCACTGTTTGATTTGCCGACCGGGGCTGTGACGGTGTGGAGTATGGCTGCGCTGGCACTTATTGTCGGTAGCTGGCTGGGCAAACGAGCGCTACGCTAGTGCACTAGGCACCCACAAACGGATGAGCTGCCTTATTGTTGTGCACTTTTCAGGATATCCAGCAGTTGCGCCAGCATGTCGTCCATACCGTGTTGAAAGGCTGCCACGACATCACCCATACGTGGGTCCTGGACCGGTATGGAGGCATTCAGGTTTATGGCCTGGTATTTACCGGTCCGGCAACGGTAGGTGCCGGTCATTGCAAGCCGGACAGCGGACGTATGTCCCGCAGACCCGATGATCACATAAAATTCCTGTATCAAGAGTTGCAAGCCACAATCTTTAGGGGCCGAGTCTGAGCGGCTCGAATCAACGTCGAAGTAAGCCGTTTGCTGCAATGTTCTTGCCACCAGCGAAGTGACCAGTTCAGGTACGTTGTCCGCCCAACGCGCACCGCTGATATGGTTCAACTCACCCTCCCCCGACAGCGTCAGTATCCGGTCGTTGTCCAAACCCGGGATGGCGGTCACCGTGATGCTAATCCCGGTGACCGGTGCGCTGGCCGCTGCCGATGCACCCTGCCCGCCTGGATGCAGCAACCAGGTCCGCGTTGCCGCTTGCTCGCTACGGGTCAGACCCGCACAGGAAGTGACAACCAAAATAAGCAATACCATGCTAATTTTAAAAGTTTTTCTCCTGGTATCCATTATCAGATTATTGCGCCACATCGATGCCTTCCTCGTTCGGTTGATAGATCAGTTTTGACGGGTTGGCACGTAGATCCCGTACCAGCTTTTCAACTTCACGTAACGTGGCACGGGCATCCGAGATCAATGCCGGCATCTGGCCCAGGCCATCTTCCAGAAAGGCGTTCACATCGTGGTCGTTCCCAGCGGCCCACTGTTCCATTCGCCGGGTCATTTTATCGAGGTTCGTTGTAATTCTTTCAAGATTATCCAATACGATGTTGATATCCGGTTCCAAAGTAGCGGTCGTGGTTCTAATCTGCGTGAGTGTAGCCTGCAATTTTTGCAGGCTTGCATTGATTTCCAGCGGGATATGACTGATGGCCTCCTGTTTTGATGACAGCACACCAGATATTGCAGAGAAATTTCGCAGGATATTTCCGAGATTGGTCCTGTTCTCCTCGCCGAGTAGCTGTCTGACCTGCTCCAGTACGACATCCAGCTTGTCAATGATTTGTGGAGCCTGGGACATCAGAGCGCTGAAACCCGTGTCACGTACTTCGATCACCAGGTGGTGTTGCCCTTTGTGTTTATGCAACTTGGCGTGAACACCCGGATCACTCCTGAGTTTGACCACGGCCACACCGGTTATACCTTGCAGGGCCAATGTTGCCCAGGTTCCTGAATCGACCGGTGTGCTTTCCAGAATTTTGATATCGACCCGAACCTTGATGGGGTCACCCGGCACAATGGTCATCGCCGTAACCGTGCCGACCTCCACACCCAGGTAAAATACCGGTCCTCCCAGCATCAAACCGCTGACACCTTTCTCAAAAAACATGGAATAGCTGATCGTTCGACCAGTCGTACTCCTGCCGGTCAACCAGATGGTGGTAAAAACAAATGTTATCAGCGCGATACTGACAAACAGACCGACGATAAAATTTCTGCTAGCCTGCATATTTCAGCCCCGTGGCCGCCTGGCGGGCCCTCACTGCACGCGGTACACCGAAGTAGCGCTTGATCCACGGATGTTCGAGTTTGAGAATTTCATCCATCGTGTCAACGACGATCCCACCGTCGACCAATACCGCGACACGGTCGCAGATTCCAAACAAACTGTCCACATCGTGGGTAATCATCATAATGGTCAGGTCCAGATTATCATGCAAGTAGGTGATCAGCTCATCAAATTCCGTGGCAGCGATTGGATCAAGACCTGCAGTCGGCTCATCGAGGAACAGGATTTTCGGCTCCAGCGCCAGTGCCCTGGCCAGGGAGACACGTTTGCGCATACCCCCGGACAACTCCGACGGATACTTGTCCGCCACCGACAGTTCAAGACCCGACATCAACAATTTGAGGCTGGCCAATTCATGACGGGTTTCCATTGGCATATCCGAGTGCAACGCGATCGGTAACTCCACATTTTGTAGTACCGTCAGGTCGGACAGGAGCGCCCCTGCCTGGAATAATACACCCCAACACCGGGTTGGACCGGGTTGCTGGTAGCGTATCGGTTGACCCAGCACGGTGATCGTGCCACTGGTGGGTTTCTGCAAGCCCAGAATACTGCGCATCAACACAGATTTGCCAGTGCCGGAACCACCCACGACACCCAGGATTTCGTCACGACGCACGTCCAGATCCAGACCTTCATGCACGACCTGATCCCCGAAGCGGTTGACCAGGTTCCTGACTGAGATGACAATGTCCATCAGATTCCCATGCGTGTAAACATCGTGGCAAAAAAGGCATCCGCGACAATGATCAGAAAAATGGACTGGACCACGGCCATGGTGGTTCGCAGACCAAGTTCCTCGGCCGATGACCGCACCTGTATTCCACGCAAGGTGCTTACCGTTGCAATCAACAAGGCGAATATGGGCGCCTTGCTCAAGCCCACATAAAAATCAGCCAGGTCGGTACTGTGGGCGACACGTTCAATGAACTGCAGACCGCTGATACCGGCCGTGCCAACGGCCACCAGAGCACCACCTGCCAGACCGGCCGCATCTGCAAATAGGGTCAATATAGGCAAGGCAATGACCAGGCCCAGGATGCGCGGGATAATCAGCATCTGGTTGGGGTTCAGGCCCAGCACCCGCATGGTGTCCACTTCTTCATTGAGTTGCATCACACCAAGTTCAGCCGCATAGGCACTACCGGAACGGCCGGCAACCATGACAGCGGCCAGCAATACGCCCATTTCACGCATCACCGAGATACTGACGAGGTCGACGACAAACACCCTGGCGCCAAATTGTTCCAACTGCCCGGATGATTGGTAGGCCAGCACGATGCCAATCAGGAAGGTGATCGTGACCACCACCGGGATCGCCTGCACCCCGGTGAAATAAATCTGCTTGATGGTTTCGCCCACAATGTATAGTGACGGCTGGCGCATTCCATCGACAATGGAGCGGGATATCCTGCCGACATCTTCTATGTGCCGGGCGGTGCTGCGGCCCATGTTGTCAATGGCCTTGTAAACCGGATTCGGACCAGTCGGTTTCTGGCCCGGTTCTTCATATTCGCGTATGGCGGCCGTATCGATGATCTGTTGCAGAAATTTGACGTGTGCGGCCTTGAAGCCTTTCAATTCTGTTTTGAATCCCAGCCCGGATAATTGTTGGGTACGGTCATAGAGCACCCAGGCGCCGGCAATGTCCATGTTCTGCAGTCCGCCGCACTGGAATGTGACCCTTTGACCATCAGCAGGCCGCACCGTGGCCGTAGCATCTTCAAGCACCGACACATGATCAAAAACCCAGTCGCCACTGACACTGACGAGCAGTTGCCCGGGCTGGCTTTCGATTTTCAAAAAGCTGTCATTCATATCCGCTGCTGACATGTCCTCTACTGGCAGCTTACTTGAATTTCCTACGTGATGGCAGATACATACGCGCAATACGGGGCTACGGGACCAACCTTGCTACCCACAGGCAGTGATTCGAGTGTACATGCATACTGAACGATCCGGCCATCATCACCGCATAGGCCAGCACCAACCGCCATACCGGTGGGGCACATGTCTCATAGTACTTTTACCCGCTACTTAACTTGCGCTCATCCAGACCGATGCTGCGGGCAATGATTTCTTTCATGATTTCTGAACTGCCGGCGTAGATACGGGATACACGGGCATCGGTAAACATGTGTGAGATTCGGTATTCACTCATATAACCCGCACCACCGTGTAACTGCACACACTCATCCATGACCTTTGATTCGAGCTCACTGGCGAACAGTTTTGCTTCGGCAGCCAGTTCGGCACCCAGCTCACTCTGGTTGTGAAGCAATACACACTGGTCAATGAAAGTCTGCAGGATATCCAGCCTGGCACGCATGTCCGCCATTTTGAAACGGCTGTTCTGGAACGCACCGATGGGTTTGCCAAAGGCTCTGCGCTCAAGGATGTAGTCCAGCGTGAGATCAAAGGCAACCTGTGCGTGTGTCACCTCCTGCGCAGCGCTGATCAGGCGCTCCTCAGCCAGGTGGTGCATAAGATTGTAAAAACCTCTCTGCGGATCGCCCAGTACGTTGGCAGCAGGAATTCGCACATCTTCAAAAAACAACTCGGCCGTGTCCTGGATCTTGAGACCCATTTTCTTGAGGTTACGCCCACGGCTGAAACCCGGCATATCCGCTTCAACTACAAACAAGCCGATACCATGTGGCTTATCCGGTACGGTGCGGGCCGCCACCACGAAAGCCCCGCCGTTAATGCCATTGGAAATATAGGTCTTGGAACCATTCAGTACCCAGTCTTCACCATCACGCTGTGCGCGCGACCTGATACCAGCGAGATCACTCCCGGCGCCGGACTCGGTCATCGCCACGCCAAGGATCGTCTCACCACTGATACACTTTGGCAGCAGACGTGCTTTCAGTTCCTCGCTCCCGAGATGACCAATATAAGGGCCAACCAGGCGACTGTGAAGTGACAAAAACAGACCTATATCACCATGGCGGATGGTTTCCTCGATGACGATCTGTTCAAAACGAAAATCGTTGATCCCCAGTCCACCGTATTTTTCATCCACCCACATACACAACAGACCGTGTTCGCCGGCTTTTAGAAATGCGGATGGATCGCAGGCACCCCGCTCACGCCATGCGTCAACGTGGGGAGCAATTTCGCTACGCATAAAGCGCCTGACAGAATCGCGGAACATTTCGTGTTCTTCATTGAAGATCAGTCGTTTCATATCATTGTTTTCCCGACAAACCACCGGTGTTTTCACATCTTCGTGTAAAGTATTTTACTACGCCAGCGCGCACACTGACCAACTAAATGGTAAATACACAAGCTTTAGAAATACCAGGCCAATTGTGCAAAAACAGCAGGACCGGCAGAGATGGTTTTAGCGGGGTCTTGTGTGCCGATTCCGCCGTATTCGGTTCCACCAGCACCGATGGGAAAATCAAGCACCGTCAATATCTGTACATTCTGTAACCAGTCATACCTCAAAACCAACTGCACGAGCGCGGAGGGATCTCCCAGGTTTACAAAAACATTTGGTCCCGCGTTTAACAGCGGCGTCATCTCAATATTAATCGACGCTCCAAAATAATGACGCCCCAGGTTAAACAACTCACCTCTCGCCAGGCGTTGCACAAGCACCGGTCTGGCCGCCAGATCACTGCCTGAATATTGACCATGGGCCTGACCAAAACCATTGTAAAAATACTCCAATAATGCAGACCAGTTACGCTGACCAGAGACCCAGGAATACGTGGTGCCAGCCACTGCGGAGAAAATTGACCCCTGCTGGGTATCTGTCCAGACCAGGTCAGCCCGCCAAACCGCTTCTGCTGCACTGACACTGGCGCCCAGGGCCAGTACAAGATCATCGTAATGCTGCGCCAGCAACAGGTCGTATTCATTGCCACCCCAAAAACAGTGAAATTTTGTGGCCAGCGAGGATTGGCTGGACGCCACGCCACCGTCAACCGGGTCACGACGCACCACGGCAACTGCCTGGATGTCATTACCTCCAGCGAGTGTCCACTGCGTATACAACATGTCGTCACCAGTTTTGTATTCCCTGTCTACCGCGGCCGGGTCAAAGGGATTAAAGATATCCATCGGTGTGAATAGAAGACCATTACCCCAGGAGAGAGCCTGGCGCCCAAAACGTACGGCCAGTCGCTCACCGCTGTAGCCCACGCTGAAACGGTCAAGACGCACAAACGCGGTGTTTTTACCGTTAGGGGAAACACTACGCGTCAGGCTAAACCAACGCCGGGTATCACTCATCGCGCCGCTCCCCGACAACATGGTTATTAAACCCGATTGACCGCCCGGCAGCTTGTCCGCGTGCTGTGCAAGTACCTGGAAGTGAGTATCGAAGTCCATCGGCCCCTGCCGTAGCTTAAACTTCAGACGGGTTTCGAGTTCCAGCCTCTGTAAACTATCACCTGCGGTTTCGTGTAAAACGCTGTCAGCGGGAACATGACTAAACAGAGTGTGTAATTTGGTGTGGCCGCCAAAGGTCCAGTTACTGCTAACGGCGCCCGTTTCTGATGCAAACACCGGAGCGCTGGTGGCAATGAGCAGAATCGTTATCGCGCGATGAATCAGCCAGGCGCGGTGAACGCGTTCAAGCGGTTGTCTGTAACCTGTCACTGATAATTCTGCCATCTTCCATGCCAATACGCCGCTCCGCCCACCCCATCACCCGTTCATCGTGGGTGGCAATCAGAAAAGTCGTCTTATGCACCTGATTGAGTTCACGAAAATAGGCCATTAAGTGCCCAAGACTGACCGAATCAAGATTGGCTGTCGGCTCATCGGCCAATACCAGCTTGGGGTGACTGACAATGGCGCGCGCGACCGCGACACGCTGTTGTTGTCCACCAGAGAGTTGTGCAGGACGCCGGTCTTCCATACCCTCGAGACCGACCTCATGGAGGATCGTCAGCGCCCGCTGTCTGCGCTCTGATGCCCCCGCGCCCTGCACCTGCATGACGAATTCAACATTTTCACAGGCACTCAGTACCGGGATCAGGTTGTACGCCTGGAAAACAAAACCAATGCTGTGCAACCGCAGGTCGGCCAACGCGGCCTTACCCAGCAGGTCGATCCGCTCGCCATCAATGGAGATCTGACCGCTGTCCAGCTTATCCAGACCACCAATGGCATTTAGCAGCGTTGTTTTGCCCGATCCGGACGGACCGGACAGACACACGAATGCACCCTGCTCTATTTCAAGGTTGACGTGGTCAAGACCCTTGATCAGCGCATCACCCTGGTGGTAATACTTGCACAGGTCAACACACTCAATCGTTGACATGCTGCCCTCCGCCGTGACCGTTTTTGTTGACCTTTACCATATTGTCTTCCTATAGCTTATCATCTGCTTTCCAGGACCCTCAATTCACTCTCAGGAGGTCCTGGCGATGGCTTCGACCGGCTGGTAGCGGGCGGCCCGCCAGGCCGGCAGCAGGCTGGTCAGGATTCCCAGGACCATGACGACCCCATTTGCCAGCAACAGGTCGGGCCAATGCAATACCGGGTAGAGAACACTTGACGCACCCATCATTTCAAGGCCTTTGGACACGCCCGAGACATCGATACCATCCTGTAAGGGTACAATGCTGGCGAAGGCCAGTATGTCTCCAGCCAGTAAACCCAGAGCCAGCAACATCAGTGCTTCAATAAGGAATTGGCAGAGGATGGCTGACGGACGCACACCCAGTGCCTGCATCAGGCCAATTTCACGTACCCGCTCAAATACCGCCATCATCAGGGTATTGATCAGGCCAAACGACAAAGCCATGAAAACCACGATCATCCACACCAGTACAAAACCATCCATGACCCGCATCATGCTGGCCAGGTAGGGGTCGAGTTCCTTCCAAGGCAATACTTCAGCGCGCTCACCCAACACCCGGCGGAGACTCTGAACCAGGTTCTCCGGTTTACGGTAATCGTGCCCCAGCAAGGCGATCTCTGAAACATCAGAACCCATTCCAAGCAGGCCCTGGATCACGCTGCGCCCGGCATAAATAACACTTTCTTCACGGCTCTCAAGCTCCGCGTGAAACACACCCACAACCCTGAAACCACGATCCGCGATCACATTGTCCGGGTCCTGGCTCATCACTACAACACGCTTACCCAGGCGTGTTTGCAAACGTTGAAGCAGTTTTTCCCCGATCACAATGCCGGGGTCATCGGTGCCATTTAAGAAACGTCCGGCAGTTATGTCCGTCAGGCTGAGACCCAGAGCGGTTTCGGTTGCAGGGTCAACACCAAGCAGGCTGACACCGCGGTTGGCGCATTCGCTGGAAATCATCGCAGGCACCTTGACCCGGCTGGTCCAGGCTTTGACCTGCGGCCCATTCAGTAATCGCATCAGTCCAGCATCCGGCGCCGGCAGACTGTGGTTTACCGATGGATCGTCGCGGTAGTGGTGAGCGTGGATCTGCACCTGCCCCGGTAAGGCCTCAAGCCCCTGCCTGACCATGTCATCAACCATGCCGCGTAACAACGCGGTCATAAATATAATGGCCCAGACACCCACCGTTATGGCCAGCAACATGATCAGGGTACGCCGGTAGTTGCGCCACAGGTTACGCCATGACAGGTGCATTAGCATGCGTGGCTGTAACGCCATCAGGCCGCCCTCATCGCTGCCACCGGTTGCAAACGATATAACTTCAGAGCCGGGTAGATGGCAGCCAGCAGACAAAACAAAAATACGACCAGTGGGCCAAACATGACAGACAACACACTGACCCTGGGAAACATCACAGCCGACAGATTGAACTTGTCCGCCATCTCCTGCATACCCGGATAGGAGAACCCGGTATGGGCTACATAGCCGGTCACCGCAGTACCCAGCAATAGCCCGATCAGAAGACCCAGCAGGGCCATCAATGCAGTTTCCAGCAGCACCAAAGACGCCAGGCGGCGAGGTTTGATACCCAGCGCCATGATGACACCAAATTCACGTGTGCGCTCTAACACCGACATTAATTGCGTGTTGAGTACGCTGAAGGCAACCAGCACTATCAGCACACCGTACATGAACCAGGCGCTTGTCATGTCCGCCTGTATAGCCTGCCTGAGCCCGGGCATAAGTGCATCCCAGTCCAACACAACCAGACCCGGTCGTTCGGCAACAGCCGCCTGCAACGATGCCCTGGTAGTAGCAACCGCGTCGAGATCAGGCACCGATACTGCAATAACATGACCACCGCCATGCATGGAAAATGTTTCCTGGAAATACTTAAGAGGGACTTCAGCAAGACCCCGGTCGAGGTCCTTGATCCCGCTCTCGAAGATACCTGCCACGCGTACGACCCCCGCGGCAAAAGACCCATCCTTGCCACTACCGAGAAAGGTCAGTGCGTCACCAACCTCAAGCTGCAGATTACGTGCCATGATGCGACCGATAACTATCGACGGCCCGTCACCTTCACGCAGGTAGCGGCCACTTTTGAGCAGACCCGGAAGGGTGGAAATATCCTTCTCGTGAGCGGGTTCTATGCCAACCAGTTGAATACCGAAGGAACGCTGCTCGCCCGAGACCAGAACAAAAGCTGAGGCGCGAGCGGTAAAATGAGCCTCTGCAAAGTGTTTGCGCAAGTCTGCTGCCAGAATGGCAATGTCATCCACCTGCTGTCTTATTTGCTCATCTTCGTGATAACCGGCGTGCTGGATTTGCAGTTGCCCACTGAACAACTGCAAGCTGTTGTTGATCATCATTTCGTATGAGCCCAGCTGTATTGAAATCATGAAAATCAACAGGATATTGGAAAATATCATCGCCGTTGCCGTTAACCACGTACGCCGTTTCTGTCGCCAGATATTGCGCCAGGCAAGACGTAAACTGAGCCCGTCAGCCAGCCTCATTGGCGCGGGTTTCTAAGGTTTGACAAGGTAAAAATATTGGCCGGCAAGTCCATATCAAAGGCAATATCCAAGATCCTGATCTCGGTCCATTCATCCGTCTTGTCCAGCTTAGCCATACGCAGTGTGCTGGCCACCCACCGGCCACCCATCAGGGTAATCACGGTCGCGCGCATGGTCTTTATGAGCCGCTTGTCCTGGTCCCAGTACTGTTCTTCCAGCAGTACGTAGTCATCACGTATCTTAAGCACCTCCCTGCCCCACACAACGGCTGCATCCTCATGTGGTATCGCCTCAACGGTGTAGACAGTGTGACCATCAAGCTGAGTTTGCCCCAGCAAATGATGTTCGTATTCATCGAGGATATCCGTGGACTTGCTGATGTCCTTGTTAGAGAAATCGCTACCCAGCCAGCCCTGGCCCATCATTGACCCGGGAATTTTTATGATCCTGTTTATTTTCGGTGAGTAAGTCCACATGTTGCGACCGTCAAGCAAGGTGCCGTTACCGGCGTCCTTTTTGGGTTCAGTAACCTGTACCAGCGAGCGTTTGTCGCCCTCACTCCAGGCCCGCATTGACATCGAACGCTGCCATCTGGGCCGGTGGATCACCATGGTCATTTCTGAATACGACGTCTGCCCGCGCCAATGCTCCATGGCCGCTCGTACCAGCGTCTTTGCATCCGTCTCAGCCGCCGTTGCTGTCTGGCTGATCAACACCACAGCCCAAAGAACGGCCACCTGGAATGTTGACCGGGTTGTGTAAATGCTGTGCTGCAACGTCGCCATTTCCGCCACCCAAACTTAGCTGTAAGGCTATCATAAGTAAACACGGTAATCCGCTTTTTGCACCCCTTTTTAACCACTATTTAACCTTCAATGCTTATCATTTAAGTATGCAAACTCACAGCCGGTTTACTTAGCAGATGGCTCTCCCCACAGCTGCGGATGGAAGACGTGCATCGGGTACCGCGCTGGGTATTGCAATACTATTGCATTTACTGCTGGTTCTCGTGCCAATGAGCCGTCAACTACCACCTGCCGTGGAGTTTCCCGGTCACCTCCAGGTACTAATGACGACCCCTGAACGCCCTACAAAGCCGCCGCTTCAATCCACGCTTGGGCCCAAATTCCCGGTTACCCGCACGACCCAGCCGACAACACTTAAAGACCCGCGACCACTTACGCCGGTTAATCCCGAACCGCCGGCATCCGCCGATCTACCTGCTCTGAATGTTCAGGACAGCAACCGACAATCTCATCTGGCCAGTACCCTCCTGTCACGTCAGTTCATCTCAGAAAAATCTGTCACCGAGCAGATATTTGGTGTGAGGCCCGGCCCGGATAATCAACAGGACCGCCAGGCATTCCACTTTCCGGATCAGGTTGACATGCGCAGCCTGTTGGATAAACCTTTACCCGACCTGCCCTTTGAATATACGCCCGGGCTTGTCCGCTTTGCGTACGAGCCGGGTGTCAGGGGTGATTTGCAACGCTTCTGGGACACCATTACACCGGAATTTGGCTGGACTACCCGCCATGGTACCGAAGTGAGGTGTGTCTGGGTGCTGCTTATCGCCGCCTGTGGCTGGAAATAGCAGTGGGGTAACGGTTCAGGATGAATGGCATCCAGGACAAGTGGCTCCATACCGATACGATCAGTAATCAGCCATGCAGATTGATTTCTTGGCAAGCACTACGCACAATCCGTCAATGCGAGCTCTATTGAACCGTCTCTTTTCCCTGACTTTGGCAACCCAGCTTGTTTTCGCGTGCAGCGTATTGCCACCCAGTGCTATGGTTGGCAAGCTGACCCCGGTTCAAAGTGAGCGCGTAGCCAGTACTGAATTGGACCTGCAAAAACTGCAACAGGTCGATACCCTGATCAGGCTGGACAACCACAAGCTTGCTGAAGAAATCAGTCGGCACATTACGCAGCAGGCAAGTGAAACCCCCTACCATTTTGACAGGCTCAAAGTAGTTTTCGCAAAGCAATTCATCAAGCTTGAAGCGACCCTGAGTATTTCAGACACAATCGGAAACAGTATTGTTGCTACGGCAACCGGTGACGTTTTGCTGGATTTCAGCGGCAATCATCTGGAGTGGTTTCCGCGTTTTGATCAATTGCAGATCCAGTCCAAAAATTTTACCTTTGAAAACAACGTTTTTAGTGCGCCAACGACCGCATTGCAGGACCGCATACTCGGCCAACTGAATGAGGCTGTTTTTGCGGTCCTGTTATTGCATGACAAAAATGCTATTGCTCTGACCGCGGTGCCATTGGGTACACTTGAAGTGGGCCTCGTGTTGTCCGGATTTGGCAACCTGGAAAGCAGGCAAAGCGAGACACTCAAAGGTATATTTATTGTAAAAAACAGCGCCACGCTGATCGAAAGGCGAACAACGACGATCGCACTTAGTCTTGAATTCATCCCCGATTTGAGCAACTGCCCGGCAGATGTGTCAGTCTCCAGAGCCGGTTTCACCCAAAATATCAAAAACCGTGAGCCGATTGGCCTGGTACATCGGATACGCAAACCAGACGAGGTGCGATATTACTATTCCGAGATAGCCGGTGCCAAACGGCCACTAACCGTCATTCACTACTGGTTTGAGGACGGTAAGCCACTGGCCGTGAAAGAGCTCCACGTTGGGCCCAGCAAGCACTGGCGGACCTGGTCAGCCAAAGTTCCAGGGCATGCTGGCGCAAGGCGGTGGGAGGTCCTGGTGGTAGAAAAGGAATCCGGCTGCATTCTGCATACGCAATCCCTGCGCCAACATACAACTTCAGATGCGCTGCCCAACGCAGACAAAGAGCCTGGGGTCCAAAGCTTCAGTTTGCTGCGTGAAGCCTTCATTGCAAAGCTGCAGGGGTACTCAATCCTGGTTGAAAAACCAGACATCGCGCTGCTTGAAGTCGACCGTGAGTTTTTCGAAAAGGCGTTGTCAACCTCACTTCACGATTTACAACTTGATGTCCAAATCGACACGGATAAACTTACCGAGATCAGCCCATCCGCGTCGTTGCAACCCTTTGATACGGAAGCTATTGCCTGTGACCAGGCCGACTGCCCGCCTGCACCGGAATGCACCGTGTCGCTCAGCCAATGCAAACGCCTGCACGACAATCGTGATTGCTCTTCCTGCCTGTTTCGTAACCCGTTGAATAATCGTTGTGTGAGCCAGACAAGCGACCCGCTTTGCGAAGCGACTCGCAGACGGCAAAATATTAAATATGAGGCCGAACGCTCGCATTGCATTAACGCTGCAGAAACCGCCCAAAAGGATTGTGAAGAACTTTGGATACAGTTGAAACGCAGCTGCGAAATTGAATCGGATTTTGAAAAATCCAGCTGTGAGGCGGCCAAGAATGAAATTGCGTCACTACCCGGCGGAACACTATTGGCCCGAACGAGTGCGACCGCCAGGGCAGGTGGCCGCCTCGCTGTCAATTTCCTGAATTTTGCTACTAAAGATAATTTTAGTCGTCTGAAATTTGACCTTGTCCTGAACGCCAACCTGCAATTGGATGGCAAACTGAATTTCCAACCCTTGCCCGGACCGCAGATCCTGACTAACTGTATCTCGGCCTGGAATGTACCTTACACAAGCCGAATTATCCCCCCCTTGCAGGCCAACACCCTGTTATCGGAACTGACGGCCAAGGACCATGTCTACACCAGCCGTTGGTCGGCCTATGTCCTGCCCGTCACCATTAGTCCGACACCACTGGAGTCTGCTTTCAGAATGAACCCCCATTTACTTGCTGACTGTGCAATCCATTTGACAACAAACGATGTTGCACACGCGCTCACCGGTACAGGCTCAGCGTTTTACCACGGCCATTTGCAATTGGAAATACAACCTCTGCCCACCCACATTTACCTGGCTCCTGCCAGTATAAAATACACTGCACAGACGTACCGGGCCGATGCCCAAATAACGGCCACACATCTGAAATACAACATAACTGATTGAGCGATGATGGGTACGCCGGTCAAACACAAAAAATCACCACTTCAGCATCCCTGGGAAGTGGTGATCAGTCTTGCTCAAGCCAATGACCATTTCTGGGATCGCTACTAAGTGGCGTCCTTGCCCGTAACGCCGTGATCCCTCCACAATTCAGTAATCGGCTACCCTCAGACCGTCTCGAACTTTCCTCGCCACCCGAGGAAAGCCGAGGGTCGGTCATTGGGTTCTCACAGGGCCTTCGATTTACCTGGGAGGTCAGCAAGGGGTAAACTGAACGGGTAAACGAAGACCACAACCTAATATTATTTAGTATGTGTGAATACATATTGAAACAGGGATGAACGCAGATTAAATTTTTGATGAAATTAAAACTCGCAATTAAGACGGTAACCCATGCCACGAACGGTTTCAATTAGTGACTCGGACCTGCCGTCATCAATCTTTTTACGCAATTTACCAATATAGACATCCACGACGTTGGTCAACGGATCCATGTTCAAACCCCACACATTGCTGAGTATGCGCTCGCGGCTAAAGAGGGTACCCGGGTGGCTCATCAACAACTCCATAATGGCCAGTTCCTTGGCTGTCATCCTGATGTTCTCACCACGCACCAGAAAACGTAAAGAGTCCCGGTCAAATGTCAATGGTCCGACGCTTAGTTCCTGCTCATCACTCGCAACTATCGTATTGCGGCGCATAACCGTTTCAATCCGTGCCAGCAATTCCTCAAAGGAAAATGGCTTGGTCATGTAATCGTCTGCACCCATACGCAAACCGGCAATGACATCATCCAGGCTGTCCATCGCCGAAAGGATAATTAACGGCGTATTGATACGGTTCATACGCAATTTCTGGCAAACTTCCCGACCATGCATTAGCGGCAGCATCATATCGAGCAGGAGCAGATCAAAATCGCCCTGCAGTGCCAACGTCAAACCAGCTTTACCGTCATTGGCAACAACACAGAAATGTCCCTCCGCACGCAGCCCGCGTTGCAGAAAATCCGCAATCCGATGCTCATCTTCAACGATCAGAATTCTCATGCTACCGACCTCAAGCTGTCTTCAGCGGGTAAAAGCACCTGAGCCAGTGCGCCCTTACCCGGCGTACCCCGTAGCGTAATGATGCCCTTATGTGCCTCGACAATAGCCTTGGCAACCGGTAGACCCAGACCGGTGCCGCGGGCGTGACCCTGCGCCCGTCCACCCCTGAAAAATCGCTGAAAAGCATTTTGGGCCTCATTTTTGTTCAGTCCTATTCCCCTGTCACGCACCGACACGATAATTTTACGTGCATTCCTTTCAAGCACCACCTCTACCGTGCTTTCATCGTCCGAATAACGCAGGGCGTTATCGAGCAGGATGGAAAATACCTGACGCAGACGTCCATCATCACCCATAACCGTCGTCGTGTCCCTGGTCAACTTCTTTTTGATACTGATGTCACGTTGTTTGGCCCGGGCTCCAAAGTCGTCACATACATCATTGAGCAGGTTGCCGATGGCCAGTGGTCGTATCTTCAGACGTGGCTCACCCGCATCAGCGCGGGCGATGAACAACAAATCGTCTACCAGTCGGGTGGTCTGGTCCGCCTGCTCCATGATGCGCGACAGTGTTTCCTGGTATTCGGCACTGGTTTTTGCCCTGCCACGCAAGGCGATTTCCGCCTCACCACGCATCACAGTCAGTGGCGTGCGAAATTCATGGCTGATATCGGCCAGCAATTTACGCCGGTTGTCGTCCACTGCAGCCAGCACCTCATTGCTGTCTTTTAAGGCCCGTGTGCGTTCATCAACGATCGCTTCGAGCCTGGTATTGGAATCGTGCATTTCAGCCCGGTGGTCCGCCAATTGACGTGCCATGGTATTGAAAGCTTCACCCAGTCGGTCAAATTCCATTTCCCGCAATCGCGGTATCCGGTGTTTGAGGTCACCGCCGGTAAAAGCTTGTGCACCATAATAGAGACTGTTGACGGAACGTGTCAGTCCATGTGAAAAGAGCCAGGCTATCAATGTTGTGAAGACCGCCAGTGCCAGCATAAACAAAGGTAAAACACCCGTGATGTAATGAGCCAGCGAAATGGCCTCGGTATTGGCTTCGCTGAACGCCCTGGTCCTGGATCGCAGTGTCGTGTTCGTCAACTCGTTGAAAAGCTCCTCTGTACCGGTGCCATGCAACTTGACAAGTTCCGTCAGTGCAAGCTCTTTTTGATGTTTTTCGAGTGCCTGCCGCACGATTTCACCGGAGGCGGTGATTTTCTCCACAAAACCATCCAGTTCCTCAAGTACTACCAGGTCCTCATTACCTTGGCCGATGCCTTGCAAAGCATGTTCTTCAAGCAGGGACTCGCGAATATTGCCGACGGTCATTCTCAATTTGCTATCTAGATTATGCCAATTTGACAGGTCGATAATTTCACCCTGCGCGGTGCTGTCTTCAATTAACCTTAGTTTTTCAATAGTATAAGTGGATAATGATCGATAGCTGTTTAAGACCGAATTGGCAATCGTAATACGTTTTACATCATACTCAAACCATCTCACACTGTCGTAGAAATACCAGGCCAGGGCCAGTGTAATGGCCAGCATCGCGGCAAACGCCATGTGTAACTTTCGGTTAAAGCGTGTCCTTTTCATTGCCGGTATTTCCGGATTCCTTTCCTGATGATGGCAACAGGATACCAAAAATTACAGAAAAACACGTCACCTCTTGACCCGCTAATGAAGACAACATCCAACTGCCATACAATGATCCCTTACCAGAAGGTGTCTGG
>CAZYVH010000006.1:40832-62732 GCA_964650905.1 uncultured Wenzhouxiangellaceae bacterium
TAATGAAGACAACATCCAACTGCCATACAATGATCCCTTACCAGAAGGTGTCTGGGACACTACACTTGACCATGATGTATCTTCAAAAACCCGTCCGGATCCCCTGTCATTGAAACTGCTGGTCATTTTTAACCCCAGTGCGGCTTGCGGTCGTTCACGTAGGAAACTTGCAGACATTCAGACAGCTTTCACGAGCCTGGGTATCCGCACGACAATCATGTCCACCCACTACCCTGGCCATGGGACCAAACTGGTTGAAGAGACTGATCTTGAAGCGTTTGACGGGGTTATCGCTGCCGGTGGGGACGGGACCATTTTTGAGGTACTCAATGGCCTCTATCAGCATCCGAAGGCCCAAAGGCCACCCATGGGTTTACTACCCATAGGCACCGGTAATGCTTTTGCACGCGATCTGAATTTACAGCCGTCCGACTGGCGAACTGCGATTGGCCTGTTGCAGCAGGGACGCACCCACCCATTCGATGTCGGATGGGTGCAGGCAGCCGATTGTGACTACTATTTTCTGAACGTGGTCGGTATGGGTTTCGCGGTCGATGCGGGCCTCACCGCCCGGCACATCAAATTTGTCGGTAATGGCGCTTATACACTGGCAACCTTGTGGCAGACGCTGAGACTCAAACCTTACCCGCTTGTAGTCGATGTGGATGGTCTGGAGATCAGTCAAAACAATGTGCTGCTTGAAATTTCCAACACGCGTTACACCGGTACACATTTTCTGATCGCACCCGGCGCGTTGATTGATGACGGCAAACTCGATGTAACACTTTTAGAAAATCTGCCACGGCCCCGCCTGTTAAGAATTTTTCCTGCCATATACAAGGGCCGCCATGTTGACTATTCGGAGGTTTGTGTATATCAGGCAAAGCAGATAACCATCAGGAAACCCGCTGGCATGCTGCTCGGACCGGATGGAGAGTTCAGAGGCAGAACACCGGCCACAATCACCTGCTTAAAGCAGGACCTGTCGATTTTTGCGTAAATAGTGGGTGGCGTGGTTGGTGGCTGGTGCCGGAATCTGAAATCAACATCCGGATATTGAAAACGTGCTCAGCGACCGGAATCAGCTTATACTCAGTGCATGGTTCGTGCTGCGCGCAAATCGCCTCGCAGACTATTGCTGTTTTCAACCGTGTCTGCAGTGCTCCTGATGGCCCTTATGAGTATGGGATTGCAGGCCCAGGACAGTACCAGGGAGACCTGCCCCTGTTTTAACTATGAAGAGGTCGAATCAATCTTCTTGAGTGGTGTAAACATGACCGACGATGAGGGCATGGTCGAATGCAGTGCCCAGGATTACAAGGCGGAATGCAGCGCGAAAGTGACCATCACAGATCAAGACTATAATGTCGTTGCCAGCGCGAGTCTCGACTGGTATGACTATGACCCGGGCGGTTGTGAATACCTCGACACGAAAAACGACCCCGACGTTGAGCGCAATGCCAGATGGCCTCATCCGGCCCCGGAAGCTACGGCCAGGGCCTGCTTCAATATTATTTCCAACGTGATCAAGAAGTCCGATACTTCCGGTAACTGCAACACCTATCCATGAATGGGGTTGGCAGCGGATAACGCTGCTTATGGTTGTTGCTTCAGGCACTTCGTGGCTGCGCAAATCACGGCCCCAAGGGTCCAGTCTGCATCGCTACGCACGGCGGTTTCGGGTATCCCCAGATTACGCAGGAAATACAGTTGGTAGAGTGTTCTGAAACATGCTTTTTCAGGCTCAAAGCCTGTGTCCTTATCACCCCGGCAATAGCTATCAACATCTGCTGCTTGTAAATACCGTAATGCCTCACCCAGATACCAGCGCAGGGCGTGGGAACTGGCCGTGACGGCGTTTGCCGCTATGACAACACCATCAGCCAATTCGATCCCGGCGGTACATTGAGCCGCACGCCAGTGAATGTCACGCAAACCTGCGCCGCGTTGACAGGCGGCCCTGGTGCCAAATTGTTTCCAGGCCTCGTCCTGACCGAGCCCAGGGAAGGAATGGCTGAACATTGGCACGCGCCTGCCACTGACCCTGACAGGCACCGATTGTGTACAGGCCGCACACGGAAAAGTAACCTGAGCCGAGGCACCGCCCATCTCAACGCTGCCAAAATGATCGTCCGCCTGTGTCACACGAACCGCCAGCCAGGCATACAGACCTTCCTCGAAGCCGCTCAATGTTCTGGTATTGGCCTGAAGACCGGTTTTGGCGGCAAGCTTGCGATTCAACAGGGCCCATACCGCACGCGTGTTGGTCGGGTTTTTCTGCTCAGCCAAACGCATACCTGCGGTTGCATAAACTGCCAGAGTTTTGACCAGACATTGCGATTGCCAATCAAAAGCTGACCACTGTGACACACCATCTTCTGTCACAGGGCCGGCTCGTCGTATTGCATCGAGGAGGGCAACAATCCCGTCTGTCACACGTGGGGCGTCGCGCATGGATTTACCGCGTATGCCCCTTACAGGGTCGGCCAGTGCAGCCGTAATCGGCCCGGCATGCCGCAACCAGCCAGCAGACGAACGCTGGTAAATATTCAGCCGGGTTCCACTGCTGCCGGCATCGAAGATCACGTAACAAGCGGCAGGCTGAATACGCCGGCCGCTTTCCTGGACTGTACATGAATTCAATACCAGCAACGCGCCTGCCAGCAGTATCAATGGCAGTACACCCGCCCGCTCGTTTGTCTGCATGTGCATTGACGATTTCATCACAAACTCAGCATAATACAATTTGCCATTCAAAGGCTCCCGGCATGTTTATTTCCGATGGCCACTTCTGCAATTGGGCGTCGTTCTTCAAGTACGCTTGATACCATTTGGGATCGGGAAGTTATGGTGTGAAGGAAGACCAGGTTCAGGCCAGCCTGAACAAGTCAGGATCGGGATAAGCTATGAGCCGGGTAAAAACTGTTTTATTGGATAATGCAGCGAATTACGCTTATCCGCCCAATTTTTCATCTACACACCGGTGCAATATGCAGGTTTATCAGGTTTAATTGCAGACATGGAGAAAAAGACATTAACGGTGGATCAAGCTCTTGTCCTCGCACAATCTCATGCAACAAAAGGTGAAGAGGGAAAGGCCCGGCAGCTTTATTTAATGATTTTGGCTAAATTCCCTATGAATAAAAAGGCCAAAGAAGGCCTTGAGGCAATAGAGAAAAATTCAGCTCAGAAAACCCAAGGAGACCTGAAGCCGTTAATAGATCGGCTAATTGCACTATACTCCGGTGGCAGGTTAAAAGATGCTTTAAGTGAGGCAAAGCGACTGTCTAACGCTCACACAGATGCTCCATTTCTACATAATATTATAGCTGCCTGTCATGTTGGTTTGGGTCAGCCAGAGGCTGCGGTGATGAGCTATAAGCAGGCCCTGGCGATCAAACCTGATTATGTGGAGGTGCACAATAATCTCGGCACGACCCTGGCTGATCAAGGACATCTGGACGCAGCGGTTGCGAGCTTTGAACGGGCATTGCAGATCAAACCTGATTACGTAGAGGCACATCACAATCTTGGTCATATTTTCAGTGTGCTCGAACAGTTTGATACAGCGATTTCAAGTTATAAACGAGTGCTGGAAATCAGACCTGAGCAGCTCGAAGCACATAACAACCTCGGAGTCATTTTCAGGCATACGGGCCAGATGGATGAAGCCGTTGCAAGTTTTAAACGGGCTCTGGAGATCAAACCCGATTATGTCGAGGCTCATAACAACCTTGGTAACGTCTTCAGGGAACTTGGACAAGCAGATGCAGCGATTGCGAGCTTTAAGCAGGCCTTGGAAATTAAGCCAGACTGCGCAGAGGCACATAGCAATCTCGGTTGCATTTTCGGTGATCTCGCACAACCGGACGCAGAGATAGCCAGTTATCAACGGGCACTTGAAGTCAATCCAGCCTTTGCAGAAGCGCATTACTACCTGAGTCTCCATAAAGCATTCAAGCCGGGTGATAAACACATAGCACTCATGGAGCATCTGCTGTCGGATTCAAACTCGAGTGATGCTGAGCGCACCCATCTTTGTTTTGCACTGGCTGAGGCTTACGAAGATTTAGGTGACTACAATGTATTTTTTAATTATCTGACTCAAGCCAACGGTCTTCGCAAAAAAACCACGCGCTATGACATTGATAGCAGCAAGCGGTTTTTTTCAGTAATTAAAGACGTCTTTAATACCCAAAAAGATTCCTTCAGTGCCGCACCGACTGACGATCATTCAGCGTTACGGCCTGTCTTCATTGTTGGGATGCCTCGCTCGGGTACAACATTGGTGGAACAAATTCTGGCCAGTCACACGAAAGTATTTGGTGCCGGCGAGCTGAAAACCATGGGTAGAATAATGGATTCGAATTTGTCACCACCCGCGGAACGAGTCGTCGGCCAGCGAAACAAGTCGGTTAGCAACATTGATATTGACACCATACGCGGTGCTTATCGTGATGCGCTGGCTGAGTTAAGAGTTCCCGAAAAAATCATAACAGACAAGATGCCTTCAAATTTTCGATGGATCGGATTCATACTATCTGCATTTCCAGCTGCGAAAATCATCAATCTGAACCGAGATGCCATGGCCACATGTTGGTCAATTTACAGGCGTTTGTTTGCCAGCAAAGGTCTTGCGTATGCATACGATATGGTGGACCTGGCGCAGTACTATAAGCTTTACATTGACCTGATGTCATTTTGGCGAGAGCAATTCCCGCATAAAATCTATGACATCTGTTACGAGGATTTAACCAAAAACCAGGTGAAAGAGACCCGTAAACTCCTGGAATACTGTAACCTGGACTGGGAAGAAAGCTGTCTCAACTTCCACAAGACGCAACGCCCGGTCAGAACAGCAAGTACCGCTCAAGTTCGACAAAAAATGTACCAGGGGAGTTCTGAGGCCTGGAAAAAATACGAGACACACCTGGAACCTTTGATAAAGTCGTTAGGCTATCAAGTTTCAAAAATGTAGTCTGCGGGCCATCATGAAATCTCTGCATATGACAAAAGGTGTTTCCCGAGGCACTTCCCCACAGCTAAACTGTGCCACTCTTTTTTAGTTTCAGGGCCATACCCGGGAACTGCACTGACCACGGGCGGGATTTGGTACAAAGCGAATTGTTCGAAGCAATGCGTTGTACCTGTTTTCAGGATGAAACTTCCAGCCAGCCACGGTAAAATGTCGCGCTTTTGTGACGTTTATTACAGAGAATCACGCTATGAAAAACTACAAAATCGCGCTGTTGGCGGGAGATGGGATCGGCCCGGAAATTATGCGGGAGGCCATTAAGATCCTGAAGCTGATTGAAGAGCGAAATGATGTTTGTTTTGAGCTGAATCATGCTGATTTTGGCGCTGCTGCCTATTTCAAGTGCGGTCATCCTTTTCCTGCCAAAAGCATGGCGATCTGTGATGAGGCCGACGCTATTATCAAGGGCCCGATTGGTCTTGGACATGAAGAGTCCAGGCAAATCCCGGTCGATATGCGACCCGAGCGGGGTGCCCTGCTGCCGTTACGCAAACGTTACAACACCTTTGCCAATTTCCGCCCTGTTTTCCTGCCAAGAACACTGGGACATTTCTCGCCATTGAAACCTGAGATCATTGGTGCAGGCATTGATCTGATAATGGTTCGCGAGTTGGTGGGTGGTTTGTACTTCGGTGCAAAGGAAGTGGGCGTGAACGAGCAGGGTTTGCGCTATGTGAAAGAGACCCTTGAATATGACGAGCAGCAGATACGGCAGATCATGCACGAAGCACTTCGGTTGTCCATGCGCCGTAAAAAGATATTGCACAATATACACAAGAGCAATGTGCTGAAATCCAGCGTGCTGTGGAACGAGGTGTTGAGTGAGGTTGCCAGCGAGTATCCACAGGTTGAGATCAGGCACATCCTGGTCGATGCAGCGGCCACCCAGTTATGTCTCAATCCCTGCCAGTTTGATGTCATGGTGATGGAGAACATGTTCGGTGATATTCTCAGTGATCAGGCAGGTGGTATTCTGGGCTCCCTGGGCCTCATGCCATCAGCGTGTAAGGGTCCTGAGAAAAGTTACTACGAACCGTCACACGGTTCGGCGCCCGATATTGCCGGCAAAGATATTGCCAACCCGTATTCCATGATTGGTTCGGTGGCGATGATGCTGGAAGACAGCTTTGCAATGCCCCGGGAATCAAAAAATGTCTGGAACGCGATGCAGAGCGTATTCGCCGACGGTTATTCAACACCGGACTTATCAAAGCCCGGCAGTGATGTGAAGATGATCAAGACCGACGAGTTTGGCGATAAAGTCGTGGCAGCACTCAGGGAAATGCCAACTAGTGTGGTGTAACGTATAAATGGCACATATCAGCGTGTCGAGAAGCCATTAGCTGCCAGGCGGGTCTCGCAGGGAATGGCTTGTCCTTTCCAAGACACACTACTCGCTGATTTCACGCTCATGCAATTGCAGATTGATCATTCGAAGTGTTGCCAATATTGAGGCAAAAACCTGGTTGGAATGCAAGCCGCGGGTCTTTATTTCACGTTTGCCACAATCCCAGGTAATGACACATTCGGTCAGGGCGTTGGTGTGCCCACCTTTGGGTATACGCACTTCGTAATCCAACAACGTGGGTAATTGATAGTTTTTTGATGCCATCACTTTTTTTATGGCAAACATAAAAGCATCGTAACCACCGTTGCCGGCGCCCGAGGCCTGCTGTATGTCGCCATCGATATCCACACGGATGCTCGTCGTGGACTCCAGGTCGAGACCACTGGTAACAGAGCAATTGAGCAATTTGATGTGGTGATAATTTTTACTTTCAAGTACTTCTGCGATGATAAAAGGCAAATCTTCAATAGTAATTTGCTCTTTTGAATCACCCAGCTTTACCACCCTCGCCAGGACTTTTTTCTGGTCTTCTACAGACAGGTTAAGCCCCAACACTTCAAGGTTCTTTGCGAGGGATGCCTTGCCACTCATCTTGCCAAGCGCGTAACTACGGGTGCGGGCAAAACGTTCCGGTGTGAGTCTGTTTTCGTAGAGACCAGCTTTCTGGTCGCCGTCCGCGTGTATTCCAGCGGTTTGTGTGAAAACATCCGCTCCCACAACGGGGGCATTGGCCGGTACCCGCTTGCCGGAAAAAGTCTCCACCATGTTACTCAGGTGCACCATAAAACTTTCATCAATGGATAAATTCATATTCAGCTTATCGCGCAAAACCACACATATTTCCGGCAACGAGGCATTACCGGCTCTCTCACCCAGACAATTGACCGTGCAATGCACCGAATTGATGCCAGCGCGCACCGCCGCCATGACATTGGCGGTAGCCAGACCATAATCGTTGTGTGGGTGGAAATCGAATTGTTGTTCCGGATATCGCTGACACATTTCACCGAGGCTTTCAAACACCTCTTCTGGTGACATGACACCCAGTGTGTCGGGCAACATAAAATGCCTGATACCACTGTCTTGCAGTTGATCCATCATACTGAAAACGTAGTCGCGGCTATCGCGGTAGCCGTTTGACCAGTCTTCAAGGTAAGCATTAACAACCAGACCTTTGTGTTTTGCATACTCGACTGTCTGCAAAATGTCCGCCACGTGCTGGTCCAGTGATTTGCCCAATTGCTCGCGGCAATGTTTTTCGCTACCCTTGGTCAACAGATTGAGTACCCGACCTTGCGCCTGCACAACCCAATCTACACTCTTCTTGTGGTCTACAAAACCCAGCACTTCAATCCGGTCCGCCAGACCCTGCTCCTGCGCCCACTGGTTGATGTGGGTAACTGCCTCCATTTCCCCACGCGAAACACGTGCGGAGGCTATTTCGATACGGTCAACTTTGAGTAATTGCAATAGCGCCTGCGCTATGTTCATCTTCTCAGCAGGTGAGAACGATACACTCTGGGTCTGCTCGCCATCACGCAATGTCGTATCCAATATCTGGATATGTCGGCCACTAGTCTGCATATTTCACCAATATCCCGGATGATTTCTCTCGACAGATGTGATTGGACACCCGCCCGGACTGAAACCAGTGTCCAAAACACTGTTGTAAACTGCCATTTGATTCAACTGATTCACGCATGGTTAATGAGGACGGGTACCGAGTGCCAAGATATTCATGCGCGTCATCATCGTGTTTGCCCTAAAGCGAGGATACCATGTTGGCGATCAGGCATCCTTCCACAACCAGGGCAGTGTTTGCTTCTGATGTTGTTCAAATGCTGTAATTTTGTCCTCGTTCTTGAGCGTTACACCAATATCATCAAAACCATTAAGCAAATTCTCCTTGCGGAAGGCCTCAATCTCAAAATTGAAGTCGTTTCCAGCCGGCGTGGTGACTTTCTGATTTTCCAGATCAATCGCAAATTTCACACCCTCATTGTCAGTGATTTCGGTCATCAGGTCAGCAAGTTTTTCGCTGTCAACAACCAGCGGTAATATACTGTTTTTAAAGCAGTTACTGTAAAATATATCGGCAAAACTACTGGAAATAATGGTATTGAATCCATAGTCGGCAATGGCCCAGGGCGCGTGCTCACGGGAAGAACCGCAACCGAAGTTGTCACCGGCAACCAATATGCGGGCACCTTTAAATGCCGGATTATTTAGTTCAAATGACGGGTTTTCGCTACCGTCCGCTAAGAAGCGCCAGTCGTGGAACAGGTGTGCGCCAAAGCCGGTGCGCTCGACTTTCTTCAGAAACTGTTTGGGTATAATTTGATCAGTGTCTACATTGTTGCGGTTCATTAATGCCACGATACTTTCGTGATTCTGGTAGGGTTCCATAATATTTTCAATCCGTAAATTCTATTTGCTGATATCGACAAATCTGCCGGCTGCTGCTGCAGCGGCGGCCATCGCAGGTGAGACCAGGTGGGTCCTTCCTCCTTTACCCTGGCGCCCTTCAAAGTTCCGGTTGGAAGTGGATGCACAACGCTCACCTTCTGCGAGTTCGTCGCCGTTCATGGCCAGGCACATTGAGCAACCGGGATCACGCCATTCCCAGCCTGCATCCAGGAAAATTTTGTCCAGGCCTTCTTTTTCTGCCTGCGCTTTTACATGGTAGGAACCCGGCACGGCGATGGCGGTAACGCCTTTTGCCACCGTGGTGCCCCTGGCCACTTTGGCGGCAGAACGAAAATCATCTATACGACCATTGGTACACGAACCAATAAAAGCGTAATCAATCTCAATATCCGTAATCCTGGTGCCCGCTTCAAGGCCCATATAGTGCAGGGCGTTCTTGCAAGCCAAGGCCTTTTTGTCATCACTGAAGCTGTCGGGACCGGGTACACGGGCGTTGGCCGCTGCCACCTGCTCGGGCGATGTCCCCCAGGAAACCTGCGGGGCGATGTCATCAGCCTGCAATATTACGGTGGTATCAAACTGTGCATCGGCGTCGCTGGGCAGGCTCTTCCAATAGTTCAGTGCGAGCTGCCAGTCGTCCCCGCCGGGTGCAAATTCTCTGCCCTCAAGATAGTCAAAGGTTTTTTGATCCGGTGCCACCAGGCCCGCCCTGGCGCCTGCTTCAATGGCCATGTTGCACAGTGTCATACGCCCTTCCATGGAAAGTTCACGAATCGCTTCGCCGGCATACTCAATGACATGGCCAGTGCCACCGGCAGTGCCGATTTTCCCAATAATGGCCAGGGCGATATCCTTGGCGGTGCAATATTCCGACACGGCGCCTTCAATCTTCACCAACATCGATTTGGATTTTTCCTGGGGCAGCGTCTGGGTTGCCATCACGTGCTCAACTTCCGAGGTACCAATACCAAATGCCAATGCGCCAAAAGCGCCATGGGTGGCGGTGTGGCTATCGCCGCAAACCGTGACCATGCCGGGGTGTACGAATCCGTGCTCAGGTACAACGATATGAATAATGCCATTGTTAGCATTTTCCATGTCATACAAGTTCAGGCCATGTATCTTGCAATTGTCTATCATGGTGTCGACTTGTTTCCTGGCGACGGGGTCTGCAATCGGCTTGTCGCGATCCCTGGTGGGAACACAGTGATCCAGCGTCGCCAAAATACCATGCGGATTGCGTACCTTGCGATTGGCCAGCTTGAGACCCTCGAAAGCCTGTGGGCTGGTCACTTCGTGCATCAAATGCCGGTCCACATACAAAAGAGGGGCTTGTCCGGGTTGCTGGTGGACCAGGTGTGATTCCCAGATTTTTTCGTACATTGTCTTACTCATAACTTTTCCGTCGATTATCTTTCTGATAAGTGGAGGTGACCCCAGGCAAGCAAGGAATTATGCATCCATGAGGTTGCTTGTGCAATTGGCGGATGGCGTCAGTATCTAACAAGCTGTATCGTGTGTCTGTTTCCCACATCTCACCGCTCAAAAAAATGTCCTTGTCCAAGCGACTGATTTTATCTTTGTGCAGCCCAAGAAGCGTAGTTGCGTTAACATGATAGGGCACCAATTTGCTGACGGGCTTGCCATTCTTGGTGATCACTATTTCATCACCGGTATTCTTCACTTCGTCCATCAGCTTAAGACACCGGGCTTTGAATTCAGAGGCTTTTATAGTTTGCATGGTTCGGTCACAAACTTGATCCCCGGTCACAGATGCGCACCACTCAGCGAAGGTGCGTACTTTTGAAATCACACTACAAAGCCCCCATGTTAGCTTAGTCATACGCTTATGCATCACCCAGACAACCAAAGGCAAACACATGCCATCAAACAATGGAAGTAACGGCCCTGATAATCCCTGGTCGCGCGGTACCAGACAACCCCCTGACATCGATCAACTTCTTCAGCAGGGACAACGACAGCTCAAAAATCTGATGCCACGCGGTGGCCCGCGTGGTGTGATTGGGTTGGCCATCGTGGCATTCATCGTGCTGGGCGCATGGACCGCGTATTACACCGTGCCCAGTGACTCCGTGGCGGTCATACAGCGTTTTGGGAAGTATTTGAAAGACGTACCGCCGGGGTTGCATTTTAAACTCCCCCTGGGTATCGATGTGGCTTCCATCGTTCCGGTCAAACGGCAGTTGAAACAGGAATTTGGCTTTAGTACCCCAGGGGCCACCAACATTTATCAAAGCCCCCATCCCCAGGATGCCCAGCGGGAAACCCAGATGGTAACCGGTGATCTGAATGCGGCCCTGGTCGAGTGGGTGATTCAATACCGGATTGCTGATCCGGCGAAATTCCTGTTCGAAGTTCGAGATCCCAGTGAAACCCTGCGTTATGTTTCCGAATCGGTGATGCGGGAAGTGGTCGGCGATCGTACCGTCGATGAAGTGATTACCATTGGCCGCCAGGAAATCGAAAACGAGGCGCTGGTCAAAATGCAGTCCCTTGCCACCAAGTACGCCATGGGTATCAGCATTGACCAGGTCCAGTTGAAAAACATCAACCCACCCAGGCCGGTCCAGGAATCCTTCAACGAAGTCAACCAGGCGCAGCAGGAAAAGGAGAAGCTGATCAACGAGGCGCGGCGTGATTACAACAAGGTGATTCCACTGGCGGAAGGTGAGAAAGACCAGCGCATTCGCGAGGCTGATGGTTATCGTCTGAAGCGGATCAACGAGGCCGAAGGTGATGCAGCAAGATTTTCAGCCCTGCTGGCTGAATACGAGAAGGCCCCCGAGGTGACCCGGCGTCGTATTTATATCGAGACCATGCAGGCAGTTCTGCCGGGCATACACTCGAAGGTCATCGTCGATGAATCGACCCGCAACCTGTTACCGTTGCTGAATCTGGGCGACCGGAAGCCGGTTGCGGGTTCACGCAGTGGAGAAAACCAATGAGCCGTTCAAGACAAATCCCACTTATCGTGTTTCTCATTGCCGCTGCGTACGTACTGTTCAACTCGGTATACACGGTAAGCGAAGTCCAGCAAGTGATCATTACCCAGTTCGGCAAACCGGTCGGGGAGCCTGTCACAGAGGCCGGGCTGAAAATGAAGCTGCCGTTCATCCAGGCGGTCAATCCGATTGATAAACGTGTCCTGCCCTGGGATGGCAGCCCCTCGGATATGCCGACCAAGGACAAGCTGTACATCTCGGTGGATTTGTTTGCCCGCTGGAGAATTGTCGACCCGTTACAGTACTTTTTACGTCTGCGTGATGAACGCAGTGCGCAGTCCAGGCTGGATGATATTCTGGGCAGCGAAACCCGTAACGCCGTTGCCAAGCACGAACTCATCGAGATTATTCGCACCACCAAAGACCGCATACCCCTGCGTGATACCCTCTTGACCGGTGCCGAAGGTGAGCTGGACATGGGTACCCTGGTGCCAATTCAGAAAGGCCGCAAATCGGTGGAACAGGACATTTTCGCGGCAGCGGCGGAGAAGGTTAAGGTCTTTGGTATTGAGTTGCTGGATATTCGTTTCAAGCGAATCAACTACAACGCAAGTGTGCGCCCGAAGATCTATGATCGGATGATCAGTGAACGGCGCCAGATTGCGGAAAGGTTCCTCTCAGAAGGTAACGGTGAAGCGGCCCGAATTCGCGGTGATCGCGTACGTGACCTCGACAAGATTCAGTCTGAAGCATACCGCAAGGTTGAAGAGATTCGCGGTGTGGCGGATGCAAAGGCCACAGAGATTTACGCCAGGGCGTATAACCAAAGTCCGGCAGCGGCTGCTTTTTATGAATTTACCCGGACCATGCAGGCCTACAAGGACATTATCACCAACGACAGCACCCTGGTGCTATCCACCAACAGTGATATGTTCAAATTCCTCAAGGGTATGTCACCGGATCAGGATGGGGCTAACACCAAGCGCTAAGGTTTGAGCCATCTTGCCAAATGTGTACGGTCCATTAAATATAGTCATGGCGACCTGATCTGACAATTACCAGTTTTTCGGAAGCAACCGCCAGGTTAAATGCAGTTCAGTTCACGTACTTTTCCTGCCAGATTTCTTTACCGTCGATGATGCGCATCACACTGTTCTTCCACAGCACATCTTACGCCGGTGCGTTCATTCACAATTGGTGCACAAACACATTCTGAAAAATTGAGTGGCTGGATAGAAAAACCCATGCCGGGATACTCGTTGGTAAAAAAACAGACCGAGTACCCGGCTCCATACCCGGAGATGAACTGGTTTTAGTCAGTAATTCCATGAATGAGCAGGTTGGTACCAGCACTCACTTTGTTGTATCTACTAATTTGATCTACAATAGATATTTCGAGATTGGGAAGACTTTGGAATCAAGAAACAACCATGGCTAAAAAAAAACCGGTCTTCCATTCTTGCTGTGTTTTATTGGTAGGTATTCTGCTTTTGACCGGTTGTGATACACAAGAGTCAAAAAGCACTGTACTTCAGGATAATAGCCAGCAAAAAAATAAAAAGGCCACACAAGCAGACCTGTGTGAAGAAATCCGCGCACGCAAGGCCCGTGGCGAACCACCTCCTGTAACGCTGGCTCCCGGGAAAGTTGATTGCAACTGAAATGCCAGGCAACTCTATCAGGAAAAACCAGAACCGTTGGTGGGGAACCATGACAAGTTCTGGAGAACTGTCATTTGAGTACAGAAAAGGTGAAGAGATGTAGAAGGTAGCCTTGTAGAGCACACATATCAATTGCTGACACGCCGGAATCAGGTTTAATGACAAGCACACATAATTATTACTTCATCAGATTATTACTTCATCAAGCCCAATTAATACGGCCAATATAATGGCAGCAGGTCACAAGCGCATGCACAATAATACTGCACCCACAAATAAAGCTACAAAATGGAATCTGCGACGAAAACTCCTGATTACCGCAGTGTTGTTCGTCTGCGCATCAACACAATCTGGCTCGGTGTGGGCAATATCATACGTAAGCCTGATGGATGAATGCCCTGTACCTTCAACTGAAGGCATGGACGCAGGTGAATGCTCAGAACTGGAAGCAGAAAAAGATCTGGTAAAAGGTGTATTAAAATGTGCTGAGACCTTTCAAAGCAAGGTAAAAAAGGAACATAGGCTGAAGTTCAATAAAATTGAAAAGGCAGATAAAACAATTCAGGCAGCTTATCGAAAAGCCTTACCCAAGTTACGTGGTCCATTACGAGATTACAAATACTACCGTGAACAATATTTGAAAAAACGTGGTAAATGGGAAATTTGGGAAAAACTACGTCAAAGGGTAATTGTATTAAAAGATTGGTATGGTCGTGCCTCGAAACGTGTAAAAAGTGCACGCGAGGAAGCTGGTATCTTGACGGATGCTTACGAAACATGCTTAGAGGAAGCAAATAATAAGGAAGATGACAATGCAGTAGTGCAGCCTGAGGCAGCAATACAACCAAATGAGCTTGAAGAAGAGGAACAAAACAGCCCGGAACAAGCGCTTTTTAGCGAAAAGGCAAGGCTTTTCATGCGGAAGAAAATTTCTCACCAGCAATACGAAAATTTGCTCATAATGAACAGGGATGTTCAATGGTTAAATGATGAGGCCGCTTTAAACGGATTTGCTGCTCTCAATCAGTATATTGAGAATCCCCTCAGAGGCATAACTGATGAGGAGCTTCAAGGGCTGAGAAATTTAATAGGGGAACGAAGGGACCGTAATCCGGGATGGGGTCCTGCGTTGGATGCGATTTTAGCGCAGACCCATGCGGTAGCATCCGAAATGCAGCAAGCTACCGGTGATGCCCTGAGAAAGCTTGGGGGAAGCCCTGAAGAGTGCACTCCAGGATCAGATGGTGTTGTGGATTGTGGGGTAACAGATTTAAGAGAGAATCATCCAAGACAACAGTAATTACGAAGTTGCTCCGGGAGCTGGTTGAGATGACAACAAAAAGAGAAAATATGCGATACCTGTTTTCCATACTTTTCGGTATGGCTTTATTGCTTATTTGCCATCAGAGTCAAGCAATTAATAACACTGGACTGGCAGACAAACCTCTTGAAGGTCAGGTCATCGCTGATTTCAGGCCTTCATCTGCTGTTGAATGTAGTGACATATGTGATTTGTCACATCGGCTAAACCTTCAATATGTCACCGAGGTTGAAAAAATTGACCCTATGCAGCGAAGGGTTGAACGTCTGCAAAGTATGGAAAATGTGGAACAGGAATTGTTATCTGCCACAGAGCAACTAATGCAACAGCAAGAAAAGGTGAAAAAACTGCTGCGTAGCTCAAAGGAACAGGAGAATAAGTGTGATAAATGCTCCTCAGAGGATTTGCTCAGTGGAAGCGTAACCAATGAAGCGATGATAGCACTGTCTTTGTATAGTGCCATGCAGGGCAGTCAGTCCGTTGGCGCGGACAAAATGACTGAAGATGTCATTGCTTATATGCGACAAGCTACAGAGGGGCATTATCGATTTGATTATAAAGATAACCCCAGCAGTTACTATGAGATACGTGTAAGTGTTGAGTCAGAACCTCGCCCAGATGGCAGTGGATGGAAACCTGCTGGTGTTGATTCAGATACCGGTGCAAAAATTTATCATCGTATAGTCAATAACAATAATCACTTTTTCCTGATAGGAGGGAATGGCGACATATGGTTATTGGTTAGTACACAGCGTAACAGATCAAATTCTTCACCAGACTTTGAGCGGAGTACTGCTGTCAGCCGATACCGAAAATTACTACGGTTCGCGAAGGAGAATGGTATTTACTAGTGTACTGTATCGTACACATGACCCTTGCGCATAGCAAGATCGATATATACCTGAATTTCGAGAGTTCGGGAGGGAGTATTGTAAAATGCTGGCAGTATTTAAATTTTTTAACCTGCTTACAATCGTCCTCTTTGCTATTGCTAACGCAGAGGCAGAGCAGCCAGTGGATGTCAATACGTCCATCAACACTGATGCACAATCCATCTACAAGGATCAACTGGCTCGTTATAACAGCATTGTAAGCCAAACAAATAAGGCTTGGAGCAATTATGCGGCTTACTCAAAACAAGCGTATAACAATTTCAATGACCCGAATACGTTTACTCCAGCCTTCAATCAGGCACAATCTTCTTTGAGAAGATATGCAGACCTCTGGCACAACTATTACGCCACCACTCAAACCAACATAAATGGATTACTTTCCAGGTACGAGAATTATCCCAGCCTGGTCACCTGGCTTAACAAATGGAATGCACAGGAACATGCTGCATTGAACCAGATAATGGATTATGTTGGTACCGAAGCCCGGCGGATGCAGGCCTGGAGTGATGCATCACAACAAAATAGCAGACAACGTAACCAGCAAGTATTAATACGGCCCAGTCCCACAGGACAAAATAATGGCAACAACAAAAAGAAAAGGCCAGGTGTTATTGGGAATACCCCAAAGGATTGTTCTGATATAACCATATTGGGTGAGGATCATGATTGTATTACTACCTACGGCAATCCACCGTGAGGTGGTTGGGCTTTAACGGCCATCACAGGCCGCACGCATGCTTATTTCCGATAGCCATGAATTTATTTTTTTACAGATGCGCAAGGTTGCGAGCACCAGCATGGCGGAAATACTGCGCCCGCTGGCCATAACTGCACCGAACGGCAGACTGGCACATCTTAAAAGCCGCACAAGGCTCGAATGGAATTACCAGCGCCACCATTTTCGCCTCCATGAGGACATGCTGGCCGTCAAACGGCGTATGCCGTCAGAGCGCTTTGAGCGCTATTTCAAGTTTACCTTTGTACGCAATCCCTGGGAACGATTGGTATCAGAATACGAATATATCCTGACCCGGCCAGAACATGGGCGCAACAGACGTATCCGGCGTCTGGACGGTTTTATTGATTTTATTCGCTTGCAGATTAAACGTAATGATTCTTTTCAATTCAATATGTTATCTGATAAACATAATAATTTACTTGTAGATTTTATTGGAAAGTTTGAAACCCTTGAACAAGACTGGAAAACCGTCTGTGAACGTATCGGTATCCCCTGCAGCCCACTGCCACGCAAGAATGTGACGAGGCGTAAACCGGTCCAGGATTATTTTGATCACGACAGCATTGCACTGGTTGCCAAACATTGGGCCAGGGAAATCAAGCTGTTCGACTACAGTTTTGAATCATTGGCACCTATTCCACAGAGCTATCGGGAGCCTCAGACGCCGCAGTGACACGCGCCAGACGATTGCTCAGGTATAAAACATAGCCCGTACCGTCAAAATCCAGTTCAAATGGCGCTACATATTGACCGTCCCGGGGTGCGTGCAGTATCTGTCTAACCCCAATGTGTCAGATCCCCCGGGTCCTCCACGCGGAGCAAGCGCTCTTTGTCATTGAGAGGATCATGGTGTGCCATCTGATGCTCGAGCACGGCAAGGTCCGCATCTGATGCATCAGTTCCCTGCGCCATACGCTTGTGGATACGTTGCCTCAGCACCTCTGGCGATGCGCTGCAATCCACGATAACGGGCCGGGCCCCAAGGGTCCGTGCTAGCTCGATGAACCGGCCCCGCCATGCCCGTTTCAGAAAGGCAGCATCCGCGATCATGTTGAAACCGGACCTGAGCCCCGTTTCACAGTGCCTGGCGAGTTTCGTGTAGGTTTTCAAGCTGGCCGAAGCGGAATACAGCCCCACTTCAATACCTGACGCTGAACGCTGCAGGCGGCCAGGCCCATGCAGGCGTTTTCGCTCCAGGTCGCTACGCACACGGACGGCCGGCAGGGTGGTGATCAGAGTGTCGCTGCTGTGGGTCTTGCCTGAACCCGAAAAACCGTGCATCAGAACCAGCCAGGGATGAGGGAGCGCATGCATCAATTCGCTGGCCAGGCTGAGGTACAAACGGGCCCTGATGGCGTGCTCACCACGTGCGTCCTCACGCAGTTGTTCGGTCTGGATGGCAGCGACCTTGAGACGTACCATGCAACGATAAACCAGGTAGAAACGCAGCACAGCCAGGCCTTCATAGTCGCCTGTTTCCTCCAGCCAGGTATTGAGGAAAACATAGGCAAGGTCTGGCCTTTCCCGCGCCATCAGGTCCATAACCAGGAATGCGATGTCACTGACCATGTCGATCCAGCGCAGCCCGGGATCAAATTCAAGGCTGTCAAAGGGGCAGATACGACCGTTTCGTTCAAACAGGTTGGCCAGGTGAAGGTCGCCGTGGCACTCACGCACAAAACCTGCTGCAGCACGCTTTGAGAATATCGGTTTCAAGCTCTCCGCCTGTTCCCGGGTCCAGCTTTGAATGGTCTTGATCTGCCGGCGCGATGCCGCGCTGATGTGGCTACCCTTGAGGTGGGTAAAATTGTTCAGTGCTGATCTGCACGCGTTTTCAGCAGACTGTTCGGGACCCACACCTTCCCTGGCCGGCAGATGGCTGTAGAATGCTGCCAGCCCCACCGCGGCGGCGCGCAGGTCTTCAGCCTTGACCTTGCCTGCTTCAAGCCGGCGGTCCAGCCTGGCTTCAGCCGGAAACTGACGCATGCGCACCGCGTATTCCATGGCCGGTTCAATACCGATCCTGGCATGACCGTCGCGCAGACCGATCGGCACGACATCCAGGTAGATGTCATCCGAATTACGTCGGTTCAAACGCAGTTCCTCTTCACAAAAATATTTGCGCCGGTCCAGGCTGGAAAAATCGACAAATCCCAGGTCGACCGGCTTTTTAATTTTGTAAGCGTACTGGCCGGTCAGAAACACCCAGGAGATGTGGGTTTCGATAAGTTGCACCCTGCCAACGGCGTGGGGGTAAGCGTCCGGTTTTAGCAGCTCGCTAACCCATGCCGGGTGACTATCTATTTGGGCTCTGCTACCCACGACCGCGCATCAGCCTTCATCCAGTCACCCCGCCAGCCATCGGGTATGCAATCATCGGACAGCAGACAGCCTACTGCAACCGGAGGGTACATTTCATCGTAATTTTTGACCACCGGGCCGACCACACGCTGGTGGATATGATGCGGCGCCAGCTGATCAAACCTTTCCAGGCCGGCAGCGGCCAGTACCTCGAGCAGGTTTTCGATCATCGCCTGGTGGTATTTAAAAACGCGTTCACCCTTGCTCTTTATATCCAGCGCCGTGTAACGCGCCGGGTCCTGGGTGGCAATGCCGGTCGGGCATTTATCGGTATTGCAGCTGCGTGACTGCAAACAACCCAGCGCAAACATCATGGCGCGGGCGGCATTGACCGTATCGGCGCCGAGCGCCAGCAAGCGGATCACGTGAAAGGCGGAAACGGCCTTGCCGGACGCGATCAAACGGATATCCCCGCGCAAACCGATACCGGTCAGCGCACGGTTGGCAAATACCAGCGCATCCCTTAATGGCATGCCAACCGAATTGGTCAGTTCAATGGGCGCCGCACCGGTACCACCTTCCGAACCGTCGATGGTAATAAAGTCCGGTGTGATGCCGCTTTCCAGCATGGCTTTGCAGATGGCGAGGAACTCACTTTTGTTCCCGATGCATAATTTGAACCCAACCGGCTTGCCAGCGGACAATTCACGCAGGCGCACGACGAACTGTAACAAGCCCAGCGGTGAGTCAAAGGCCGTGTGCGCCGGTGGCGAAACAACGTCCTGACCCATGGGCACATGCCGTATGGCGGCAATTTCCTCCGTCAGCTTGGCGGCGGGCAGTATCCCGCCGTGACCCGGTTTGGCACCCTGGGAGAGCTTTATTTCGATCATCTTGACTTCGGGCCGGATGGCTCCGGCTTTGAATTTATCTGCATCGAAATCACCCGTTTCAGTACGGCAGCCAAAATAGCCCGTGCCGATCTGCCAGATAACATCTGCCCCATACTTCAGGTGGTACGAACTCAGACCACCCTCACCGGTATTGTGCGCAAAGCCACCCATCCGGGCACCCTTGTTGAGCGCCATGATGGCATTTTTACTCAGCGCACCAAAACTCATGGCCGATATATTCAACGGCGACGCGGCGTACGGCTGTGAGCAGTTTTTATCACCGAAGATGACCCGTGGGTCATGTTCGCTTATCTGTTTTGGTGCAAGTGAATGATTGATCCATTCGTAACCGTCACGATAGACATCAAAAATGGTGCCAAACGGCCGTGTGTCCCTGACCCCCTTGGCACGCTGGTAAACCAATGCCCGGAATTCACGGCTGATGGGTCGGCCATTGGTGTCGGTTTCAACAAAATATTGCTGGATTTCCTTACGTATGGATTCAAACAGGAAGCGAATATGACCGAGTACCGGGTAAAGCCGCAGGATCGTATGACGTTTTTGCAGTATGTCGTAAATACCCAGCACGATAAGTGGGACCAGCACCACTAGCAACCACAGTACCGGCTTCCACCAGGCAGACCATACCAGGATCAGAAATACCGAAACAACACCTGAAACCACGAACCCCTGTTTGACCGTCATCGTTTCTTCACCATCAGGATTTTCATCCCCTCAAGGATCGGTATCGTGGGTACAATCTTACATGAAGTTGGGTTTGACGGACACGCGATTCCAATTCCACAGCAGCCTTTTCACATGCCGGCGCTAACAAGCCGGTGCACGAAATGAATCGGGATGATAGTATGCGGTGTTGTACGATAGCAATTGCCGGCAGAGGGCAGCAGCGCTGACCCGGCCGGCAGCTTCACATTTACGTTGGGGAATAACAGTGCCGAAATACGCCGCTATCACTGGTTGGGGCAAATGCCTGCCACCCGTCATATTGAGCAATGATGAGATTGCCAGCGTCATCGATACCACCGATGAGTGGATTCAATCACGCAGCGGTATCCGGGAGCGCCGTGTTTCACACGTGTCCAACGCCGAAATGGCGAAAGTAGCCAGCCTGCGTGCACTGGCAGCCGCTGACGCGCAGGCCGGGGATGTCGACCTGCTGATCGTGGCCACCTGCACGCCCGATACCGTCATCCCGAGTACTGCAGCCCACGTGCAGCGCAAGCTGGGTGCCGACAATGCCGCCGTCTTTGACCTCAACGCAGGTTGCTCAGGCTTTATCTACAGCCTGAGCGTCGCCACCGCCATGCTTCGCTCCGGTGCTTATAAAAAAGCGCTGGTGATCGGTACTGAACACCTCACCTGGCTACTCAACTGGTCGTTACGTGACACGGCTGTTTTATTCGGTGACGGCGCCGGTGCCGTGGTGGTTGAACCCTCTGAGGAGGAATCCGGTTTACTGTTTTCCCACCTTGGTTGTGATGGCAAAGCGGCGGAAGCACTGCAGGTTCCTGCCTTCGGTACTACCGGTAACCGCTTTGCAGACAACTATGGTGTATACGCTGTCCAGTTTGATGGCCGGGAGATATTTCGCCGCGCGGTCAAGGGTATGGCCCAGGAGACAAAAATTGTCCTGGATGAATTAGGGCTGAACGATGAAGACATTGACCGGGTTATCCCCCACCAGGCCAACCTGCGCATTATTGAATCACTGGCAAAATATCTGAGAATCGACATGTCAAAGGTCGAGGTCAATATCCAGAACTACGGCAACACCTCCGCAGCTACCATCCCGGTCGCGCTGGCCGAGGCATTGGAGGCCGGACGCATCAAGGCGGGGGATCGCATTTTGCTGGCTGCCTTTGGTGCCGGTCTGACGCGTGCTGCCGGTTTACTCCGCTGGGGTGGACGCACCACCCCGCTGAAACAGTGTGACGCAGCGTTACCGCCCTGCGAGCAAACAGCCCTGGAAATCCTCGGTGAGGCTATCAAACATACGCTTTGATTCAAACCAGCCGTACTGGCAGGAATGCCGGCCTCAGACCTGCCATAAATCCACAACTCACATTTTGTTACTTGCTTTATAGGACTTTATCACGTTATGCTCTGCTTAGGCAGATAAAATCGCATTCATTCTGTGTCAAAGCAGCAGTCCGGCCAAGGATATGCTGGGTGCAGAATACGTTTAAGAATTTGAAGAGAGATTTATTATGAGCATAGAAAAAGTTGACGTCATTGTCATCGGATCCGGTGTCGCCGGAATGACCGCTGCCAGCGCGCTGGCGCAGGACTGTGGCAAAA
>CAZYVH010000007.1:0-60163 GCA_964650905.1 uncultured Wenzhouxiangellaceae bacterium
GCAGTGGCGCCATTAGGGCGAACATGGGTGGCGCCTTTAGGGTGATCCGTGACAGTCACGAAATTGGAAACTCCAGAAGAAGTCCTGGCGAAGCAAGACGACGATTTTGGGTGCTCTAGTGATCCTACCACCAGGCTACTTGTAGCAAATGCGGTATACAAAGCTATGGGGATAACATGGGCCGGTATAGGTGGTGTTGTTGGTTTTATGCTGAGTCACCCCGTTGGAGGCGAGTATGTGATTCCTTGGCCTGATGGGTCCACCGGAACATACAGCATAGGGTTCAGTAACCCTGCCAGCACGCAGCCTCTATCAGGAGAAATTACTTGCACGGCTCCCGCTTAAAATTGGGTGAAGTCCATTGAATCGAAGACACTTCACATTAGCCTCATCGATTGCGATACTGTTTCTGATTCTGGCCTATGTCATTGACCGCGAGGATTTAGCTAGCCCCCGGACTGGTGATTCAAGCAAGCCACCAGAGGATGCCGCTCTAAGTGAATCCCTTCTGGACAATACCGAGACCGGAAAGGCCGTTTCAGATCCCATTGGGAATCGAATGTTGGTCGAGCATAGTGAGTCAGAAAATGTTCCCATCGATGCCGATCTTCGACAACTCATGGCGTCGGGCTCCGGAGCGTCATTGGCAACTATTTGTGGGTATGACAGCTTTTTAATATCCGATCACATTGAGAGTGCTTTGGGCCTTCGAAAAGCATCTGATCGATTCAATTTAACGGATACCCAACTTCAGGCCTTGTCGGAATTTGAAGATCGATGCAAACAGTTCTTGAATGTGCTGGACAACGATCCGTCTCTCATCCCAACAATCAAGCAACAAAAAGAGTCTTATGAGCGTTATATCAATGCATCAGCAAAGACTATTGCAACAACAGGCTGGAACGAGACGTTCCGATCAGAGTCATTAAACGCACTTTCAAGCGACTTCCCAGCACTCGCAGCATTGGCAGCGATGGACTTGCTCTTATATGACAGGGCCACCCAGGGAGTTGTCGCCGAGTATCTTGGCACCAAGGACATAGGATATGTTTCAAGCTTGGGTCCCGCTGTAGGCGCATTGATGGAATGTCGAATGCAAGGGAATTGTGGCAGGAACAGTTTTAGCGCACTACGGTACTGTCTATTGGGTAACGAAATGCTCTGCGGTGGTATTCAACAGGGGTTATCGAATTCCAGATCCCATGGCCAGTACGAGGATATTTTGACGGTGGCAGATGCCTTGATGGATTTGTTAAAGCACTGAACTAACGAAAGAAATTCATAACCGACATGTTGGCAGATCCTGTCATTCGTTAGGGAAATCATTACGCAATTTTCAGACATCTCCGGAAGCACTCCGTATGTCCTCACAACTCTCATGATTCCCTGTTTGACTGAAAAGGAATCATGAGTGGCACTCGCCCAAGTCCTCAGCCGCGCCTGTGTGGGTGCGGAAGCACCCCGGATCACCGTGGAGGCGCATATGGCAGGGGGCTTGCCTTGCGTATCCATCGTGGGCAGGCCGGAAGCAGACGTTTGGAGAGCCAATTGTAAATATATGATTGTGCCCCATTTGTGCCCCACCACCTGTCATTTACCGGCGTTTACTGGCGTTTACGGGCACATTGCAAATGGACAAACACCGTAAGTGACTGATTAATAAAGACCTGATAAATCAGGTATGAATCTTTAGAGTTAGTATAGTCGAACTTTTAATCCGTTGGTCGTAGGTTCGATTCCTACACGGCCCACCATTTTTTCAATATTTCTACCTGTGCAAGCAGTAGTTTAGTCTGGCCCCATTTGTCTTCACTTTTTAGTGATTTACACCACCTACACCCCCCGTGGGTTACTTGGCTATTTCTTACATCCGCGACCTTTCAATCATGTAGCGAACGACATCTGAAGCCCCATGGTAGCTCAGTACTTTGCCGGGGTTCCTATTTGCATAGACTCTGAATATCTCGTCACAGAATCCTTGCCCAACTTCATCTACATTTTTGAAATTGAAGTCCAACACCGTATATTCATCAAGCCCCAGTAATAATCTTTTTGCTTCCGATCTGGACATTAGTCGTTTGTGTTTTGATAAATTAATTTTGACAATATTTTGATTAAACTCGTAATCGTCACCTGTATATTTATCGAAGATATCCTTTATCTTGCGCCTGGTATTTATGTTTATTTTGCAGGTAACGGTTGTACCTTTTCTTTGCCTGATATCCCTCAGGAATTCATCGGCCTTTATGTTATCGATGATAAATTCCATGCCGGAGGTAGCGATCTTGTATGTGTCGACGACCTTGGATGTAAAAAATATACCCTGTCCGCTATGTGCTTCTTTGGCGGTAGTTTGCTTACCTTTGAATAGGTGTTCCAATGCCAGAAAATCATCACTTATTTCAAAGCCTCGTTTGATGCTTTCGATTGCACCGATACCCAAGTCTTTAATGATGAAAGTGATGTTTGCGTGATCAATTTCGACGTTAATCCAAACTTTCTTGCTTTGTGAGTGATCGATCGCGTTGTTAAGCATTTCGGTGAAGGCATAATCAAAAATTGTCAGGCAATTCTTGTTGAGTTGGGTATTAAGTTGCATTCTTCTTATGACTTCTTCAAAAACGTTGTACTCTGAAAGGCCCTGTCTTTCTTTAATCAGTTCAAGATGGTTAATTTCATTGCTTGCATATCCCGGGTAATATTTTGCGGCCCTCGTTTTCCCTTGCCTGTATATTTCGCCCTGTGACATTAAACGGTTCAAAAGTCGTACAATGTATTGTCTGGAATAACCAAGTTCTTTTTCTAACAAGTCAGCAGTGACGCCTCCCTTGCTCTTCTTTATAAGCATCAGTATTTTTTGGATAGTATCCATAGTCTTAACTTAATCTTAAACCAAATTTATAATTTATCTTAAACTGGATTAAGATTATTTTCAATTGAAGTGTAAGATTGGTCCTTTCCGGTCACATAGGTGACAGTTTATTCCGAGGACATGGGTTACAGTTTTGGAACGAATGGGTTTATTCCCATTGGCTCCACCCTGTGCTCGTCCTGATCAAAGAATCCTGGATCATAATCCATGAAGCTGACAAGCCATTTTCTGTCATCTTCCTCTCTTATGCCAACGTGCTGGCCCGCAAATACTGTACTGAGGTTGATTTTCCGTCGACCCATACAGATTCTTCCGCATTGGGTGACTTTGATGGTGCGGTCGTGAAAGGGGTACTCCGGCGTTTGCGGATGAAAGTACTCACGGGCTGAAGGTGTGTACACTTCCCCCGGATACATTCCACCCAAGCCCTGGTGTGGCCGGTCGTTATTGTATACCTCGATAAATTCGTCAAAGCGACGCTGTTGCTGGAGAAAGTTAAACTGGCCGGTTTGGTTGCCTCTTTTTTCAGCGTCAGAGGCTCTGCTAGTCAGGAATTTTTAACTCCATTCATTCCGTTGCCTTAGAGCCAAACCTGTCAGACTCGTCAGCAACAAAAACAACGCTATTTTACCCCAGAAGTTAATTGTAGGAATGGGGGTCGAGGTTCCAAAATCACAAGAGGCTGAGCCATTTTCAGCAGTACCCGGTGACATGGACTTTAACCTCATCGCCTCTTTATCTCCCCTATCAGCTCCCAAATAAAAATACCACACACCGGAAGGTGCATGTCCAGGTACGCTGAATAAATTGAATTCACCGGAATTACCGGAAATCTCGGTTCCCCAAGGCAAACCGTCTGTTGGCTGACCTACGAGTTCCGAGCCAAGATCCAGAGTACCACCATTGGAATCAAAACTTACTTGAGTAAACTCATCTAATGCAAATACACCATTTCCTGCTGATGCCCCGGAGACCGTCACCGATAAATCAAGAATTTCCGGCCCCGGGATACTTAAACTACCGCTGAAGGGATTGATCAACAGGTTCTCATCAAACGTTATGAAGCCACGGGCTTGAGCCGGGCTGTCATCTCCACAAAAAGTGAATTGGAATGTGATTGGCAGGGGTTGGGGCTGAGCGGTTGCTAGTGAACATGCTAAGGTCAATACGACTGTTGCTAACACCATGCGAACAGGAATTTTCATGATAATTTCCTTTTGTGTTTATGATAGTGCGCCGTAAGTGCACGAATTTAAATAGTAAAACTAACCAAACTACCAGTCAAATCCGGAAAGTGTATGTCGGGGATGATGAGGCATGATTAAGATGGTGATGGATACACAATCAGAGACTGAGGGGTCTATGACATTCCATCCGCTGGTTGACCCGTTTGTGAAGCGATCAACCGTTTCCAGGTTTCTGAAGCACTATTGCCGGTCAAGAGCGCTGTAGCAGAAACACCATGAGGTTTCGAATGGGTATATGCAGTCCTGTGTTGCTCGCAGCATTATACTATGCTGAAAATCCTTGATGCAGACTGAATGGTAGCATGACCAATTCAGCCCGGCCGGAATGAACGAAACAAGTCTGAGGAACAGCTAAATGCCCAGAGCCAGTGAAGTCAAAAGAGGCGAAATTATCCGCCATAAGGATCGGGTGTGCGCCGTGCGCAGGATCGAAGTCAGGACACCATCATCGCGTGGCAGCAACACCTTATACAGGATAAAGTTGCAGGATGTGCAGACCCGGCAGAATTTCGACGAGACTTTCAAGGGCGAAGATCTTTTGAGGGACGTGGATTTTATACGTCGCCAGGCGAGCTACTCGTATTTCGACGGCGAACTGTATGTCTTCATGGATGATGAAGACTATAGCCAGTACTCGTTCAATGAATCGGACCTGGAAGGTCAGTTGGGCTATCTGAGCGAGGGACTGCGCGGCCTCTTCGTCACACTCATTGACGGCACGCCGGTGGGTATTCAGCTACCGGCCTCGGTGGACCTGGAAATCGTGGAAACGGCACCTGCGCTCAAGGGTGGCACGGCCACCAGGCGTAATAAGCGGGCAACGCTTAAAGGTGGCCTTGAAGTCCAAATCCCGGAGTACCTTGTCCAGGGCGAAGTCATCAGGGTCAACACTGAAACGGGTGAGTACATGTCGCGCGCATGAGGAAATTTTGATCAGTGAGTCCACGGCAGTCGCCTGGTAAGGATTTTCAATATTGATTTTCTCTACACCCTTTCGAATTTCTCCAAGGCTCAGCCCACTCAGGTTCAAGCTTGAGATCAACGCCGGCCAGCGGTGAAGAACGGGTTTTGTATAGTGTGACGGGATTCACATTGAGTAAATAGGGCAATTCGGCTCTACTTAGTTGTAAGACGATTGCTGATAGATGAGTTTCCTGGCTTTCCGCTGTTGGCTTTCGTCCTGGATTTCGGGACAGTGTTTGATCCATTGACGTGCGCACGTGTAACTATTACACTATTCGGTATAATGTACATAGTATTCATTAATGATAACTGGCTTCTCTGCTAAAGTCGCAAAAGATATTTGGCGAACCAATTCATCCAAGAGCTTAGCTCGAGAACATTGGATGAGAGCGAAAGCATTGCTCACTATTATGCATGCAACATCCACACTTGATGATCTGAGAATTCAAGGGGAGCCGCCTGACATCAGGTTACACAAATTAAGAGGAGATAGAAAAGAATATTGGAGCATCACGATAAAGCTACCCTGGTGCATTACTTTCAAATACAAAAGTGGCGAATTTTCTGATGTCAAGATAGAAAATTACCATTGAGACTAACCTATGATTACCAACCCTCTTCCACTACACCCCGGTAAAGTCTTAGCAGCAGTTTACATGAACCAGATGAGTCTTAACCAATCTGATCTCGCTAAACTTTGCATGTGTTCACCTAGAAAAATAAACGAAATCGTTAATGCCAAGCGTGGAATTTCACCGTCCTTCGCCATCACTCTTGAATCAGTATTGGGTACATCGGCAGAAATGTGGGTTCGGATGCAAGCAGAATTCGATCTGTGGGAAGCTCGTCAGAAAGCAGCTTAAACAAAGATGAGCAGGAAAGATGAGCAGGTGTGAACCCGGACTACGCGATCAGGGTGGATGCAATAGCCTACCAATTCCAGGATGGGGGCTGGTCATGCCCCGACACGGATGCTAAGTTGTTTCGGACCTTCGCACTCAAAGCCACACATACAGGATAAAGACGTGCCATCATACCAACGCTTTCTGAATTTACGCCACAAGAGCTTGATCACCATAGTTTGTGGCCTGGTCACGGTTGGTTTTGCCGGGCCGGTTGTAGCACAAAAAACAGCCAAGCCAATCTTGCACGGGAAACACTGGGTGGCCATTACCGGCAAACCACTGGCCGCAACCGCGGGTGGCATGATTTTCACACGCGGCGGTAATGCAGTGGACGCGGCTTGCGCCATGCTGGCAGCGACTTCGACCATGTGGGATACGCTAGGCTGGGGCGGTGAAACCCAGGCCCTGATCTACAACCCCCATACGGGCGAGGTCAAGGGCATCAATGCGTTGGGTGTGGCACCCAGCGGTGCGACCGTAGAATTTTTTCGTGGGAAGGGGATGGCGTATCCACCGGAATTCGGTCCGCTGGCCGCGGTAACACCCGGAACGCCTGGTGGACTGATGGTCATGCTGGCCGAATTTGGAAAACTGCATCTGGCCGATGTATTGGCGCCTGCCATGCAAATGGCCGAAGGCTACCCCATCGAACAGTCTCAGGCCGACAACATGGAGCGTCGCAAAGACGTGTTGTCGCAATGGAGCTATTCAAAACAGGTTTTTTTACCTCACCTATTGGAGGACGACAGTCAGCAGCACGCCGCGCCGTATCCGGGGGAAAATTTCGTTCAAACCGACTTGCTGAAAACCCTCAAAAAGCTGCTTGAGACCGAAAGCCAGGCCCTGACGGCAGGCAAGAGCCGTAAGGAGGCGATCTATGCAGCTTACGACCGTTTCTATCGCGGTGATATTGCTGAGGAAATGATTCGGGCATCATCCGAGTACGGTGGACTGATGACGATGGAAGACCTCGATCGCTGGCAGGTCTATATCGAAGACCCGGTCACCACCAATTACAAAGGCATTGACGTCTACAAGCTCACACACTGGGTACAGGGGCCGGTCATGTTGCAGGCGCTGAACATTCTGGAAGACATTGACCTCAAGAGTATGGGCTACAACTCTGCGCGCTATATTCATACGCTTTACCAGGTCATGAATCTGTCTTTCGCCGATCGCGATTTTTACTACGGTGATCCTTACGTGCCACCGGTTGAACCCATAGCTGGACTTTTATCCAAAAAATACGCACAACAACGCCGTGGACAGATCGTGTGGGAACACAATAACCCCAACACCAAACCAGGTGACCCCTACCCGTTCCAGGGCGACAAGAATCCTTACCTGGACCTGCTTGAGAAATGGACGCCCATACCCCCTACTGCCAAAGCCGAAGGTGCAGAAGGATTTCAGCAGGCTGGGCTGATGAGTGCCGATGAAAGTTTTCTCGCCGGCACCACCTCCATACAGGCGGCCGATGCCGAGGGTTGGGTGGTTTCGATCACCCCCAGCGGTGGTTGGATTCCGGCTTTTATCGCCGGCCATACGGGTGTCGGCATGAGCCAGCGTATGCAGAGTTTTGTGCTGGATGAAGCGCTTAACCCCTTTAACGTCGTGCACCCCGGACAACGGCCCCGTGCAACGCTCACACCCAGCATTGCGCTGAAAGATGGCAAACCCTTGCTGGCGTTTTCGGTTCAGGGTGGCGATACCCAGGATCAGAACCTGTTGCAGTTCTTTCTAAACGTGGTTGAATTCGGTATGAACGTGCAACAGGCTGCCGAGGCGCACAACATTACCAGTTTCCAGATGCAAAGCTCGTTCGGCGCACATAAAGCTGAACCGGGGCGCTTGCAACTTACAAAAAAGGTGCCGGAATGGGTTCGTGGCGAGTTGGGCCGAATGGGCTACGACGTGGAAACGGTAGAACGCACCTACAGCCCTATCACAGCCATATATTTTGATCGCAAACACGCTACGATGTGGGGTGGCGCCAGCGATTACGGCGAGGATTACGGTTTGGCCTGGTAGGTCCAGGAGGTTTTCGGAACCTCTGGTGGAACCTGTAAATTGAAATTCAAACACGGTATTTTGCCATTTTGTTATGGCAAAAAGTCTCCTGTGTTCTTATTCTCCTGGTCTGGATTTATAATCCACCAGAGCCACTGAAACCATTAAAAACATCATGTCTGGAAAACTTAAAATTGCGCTCTTGTTCATCGTCATCATTAGCGTGGCATATTTTTGGTTGGGGCGTAATAAAGGCTCTGCTGCGTCTGTCAGCCAGATTGAAACGGCAGTGATAGATACCGGTGATATCAAACGGATCGTTGCCACATCCGGCTCAGTACGGCCCTTGATTACCGTCGAAGTTGGTTCCCAGGTATCCGGGCAGATTAAAGAAATATTGGTCGATTTCAATACCGAGGTTGGTAAAGATCAATTGCTTGCGGTCATCGACCCTCAAACGTTTGAATCACGGGTATTGCAAAGCGGTGCGGATTTCAGGGTGGCGAGCTCCAACGTCATTGTCCAACAGGCGAACATCGACCGCGCGAAAGCCAATCTACGCCGTGCGCGCCTGGAATATAAACGCGCTGAACCGTTGGCCAAAAAAGGTACCTTGTCAATTTCAGAACTGGATACTGCAGTGGCGGCCTTTGATTCCGCCAAGGCCGAGTTGACCATGGCCAAAGCACAGCTTGAGAATGCGCTTGCAGCCAGGGACCAACGCCAGGCTTCTCTAAAATCGGCCGAAATTGATCTGGAACGGACAAAGATACGTTCACCGATTGACGGTGTTGTGATTAAAAGGGCCGTAGACCAGGGCCAAACCGTGGCGGCCAGCCTCTCCTCGCCGGTATTGTTTGATATTGCCCAGAACCTGACCGAGATCCAGATAGAAGCGAATGTGGATGAAGCTGACATTGGAAATGTGAATGATGGCGATGATGCCACTTTCTCGGTCGATGCCTTTCCGAATTCAGAATTTTCCGGCCAGGTAAAACAGGTCCGTCTGGCACCCAATGAGTCAAATAATGTAGTGACTTATACAGTCATTATCACGGCCCAAAACCCCGCTCAAAAATTGCTGCCTGGTATGACCGCCATCGTCGAGATCGTCACCGGCAAAAGTGAAAATGTTTTAAGGGTCCCGAACGATGCCGTTCGGTTCAAACCGGCGAGCGGTTCGGAATTGGCAAAAAAGGCAACGGCAACCCAGGATGGCAATGGCGGCGTAGGTCACGCCGGGCCGCGGCGCGTACCGGATATTGATCAATTGAAGTCTTCCCTGAAACTTGACGATTCCCAGGCGCGCACCATTGAGGCAGCATTAAAAGAAGTGTTTGCCGGTATGCGGGTCCAGTTCCAGGCGGTGACAGCCGATGGAGACAGGCGTGCCGTACGTGAGCAAATGACACAGCGAATCTCTGCGGTATTTAAAAAGAACCTGACACAAGAGCAGTTCAAGCAGTATCAGCAGACTCGCCGCCAGGCATCTGAAACCCGGTCTGGACAGATCTGGATACAATCAGAGGATGGTGAAATTAATCCGGTAGCTGTCAAATTCGGTATCAATGATGACAAGTACACACAGATTTTTAGCAAACATGTCAAACAGGGGGACGCGGTTATCACTCGCATCCGTCATGTCAAAAAATAAGCATCACAGCGGCACACGGGTTTAATTCGGATGAACGACGTTCTGATCGAATGCCACTGTGTTTGTAAGGACTACGAGATGGGCGGCGAAGTCATCCACGCCTTACGTGACGTCAGCCTGACCATTGGTAGGGGTGAATACGTTGCCATCATGGGTCCTTCCGGGTCTGGAAAATCAACCCTGATGAACCTGATTGGTGCGTTGGACGTGCCTACACGGGGTGATCTCGTGGTGGACGGCCTGAATTTATCAAAGCAGGAGCCGGACAGGCTGGCTGATTTCAGAAACCATACGATTGGTTTTGTATTTCAGCAATTTAACCTGTTAGCAAGAACCAGTGCCTTGGAAAATGTAAAACTACCGCTGTTTTACTCCCGCAAAGACACTGCTGTTGATGCCAACGAACAGGCCAGGGCGTGTTTGCAACGGGTTGGTCTTGGCGACCGCATGCAGCATGAAACAACGCAACTATCCGGTGGGCAACAGCAACGTGTCGCGATTGCTCGTGCACTCGTCAATCACCCATCTGTGATCCTTGCTGACGAACCCACCGGTGCGCTGGATACAAAAACCTCACTGGAGATACTTGATCTGTTTCGGGATCTGAACGAATCAGGCATCACGGTTATTGTCGTCACACATGATCCGGAAGTTGCGGGTGAATCCAAACAAGACATTTTATTCAGAGATGGCCGCATCGTCACTGATGCCGCAATAAAGGGCTGACGGAGCGGCTGACATGGGACTCTGGAAAACGATCAATATTGCCCTGATCGCACTCAAATTGAATGCCCTGCGCAGCTTTCTGACCATGTTGGGGATTATTATCGGTGTCGCTTCGGTGATCGTAATGGTCTCTGTATCCAGCGGCTCAAAACAGGAAATCGAACGGGCTATCGACCAGCTTGGCAGTAATATGCTGTCAATCAGACCGGGTGCACGAATGACCCATGGAAGGCACTCGGGTGAAGGTTCTGCCGCCCCTTTCACCGAAAAAGACATTAAACGCCTCAAAGACAGGTTCTCTTTTCTGGAAGGTATTTCAGGCAGTATCAATACCAGCGCAGCGGTCGTTTTTGGCAATAAAAACTGGACCACCCGCGTCACCGGAATTCACAGCGATTATATTGCTGTGAGGCAGTGGGTTATCGAAGAAGGACGTAATTTCACAGCTCGTGAGGTCCGCTCCGGGGGCAAGGTTGCACTGCTGGGCCAGGATGTCATTAAAAACCTTTTTGATGGTAGCCCACCACTCGGTGCCCGTATCCGGATCAAAAACGTGCCGTTCACAGTCATTGGTACCTTACAGGCCAAAGGCGAATCCAGCTGGGGCAGAAGCCAGGATGATATCATTTTCATTCCGATCTCAACGGCACGCATGCGTGTTAGCGGCCGCAGTACGCGTTCAGTACCCGACCTGGTAGGGGATATTTATTTAACCGTCAATCTCGACAAAGACATACACATCGCAGAAGAAGACCTGGCTGAATTCATGCGTGAATTGAGAAAAATTGCACCTGGCGGGCAGGACGATTTTTCCGTCAGAAATTTTTCAGAGTTTATCCGTGCCAGAAACGAGACCTCCAGCACCCTTGGTTTATTGTTGGCGGCCACCGCTGCGATAGCACTTCTGGTTGGCGGCATCGGGATCATGAATATCATGCTGGTCTCAGTCACTGAACGAACCCGGGAGATCGGCTTAAGATTGTCAGTTGGCGCCCGGCGCAGCGACATTTTGATCCAGTTTCTTGTTGAGGCAGTGACACTTTGCCTGATCGGCAGCTTTTTTGGGGTTGTGATTGGTGTGGGTACGGGTGAATTGATACGCCAAATGAGCGAAATACCTGTTTTGCTCAATGTACCCATTATTTTTGTCGCGATCAGCTCGGCAACATTCGTCGGTATATTTTTTGGTTTCTATCCGGCAAAAAAAGCCTCCCGAATGAATCCGATTGATGCGCTGCGATACGAATAACCATTAAACTACAGCACAGCAAGGCAGACACCAATTTTCTTCTAAGCACTTTAGTCCAGCCAACGGGCTTAAAAAGCGACCAGGGACAAATCTCATGAGACGTACTATTTTTCTTCTTCTCCTGCTACCGTCATCTGCAGTCTTCGCCCAGGACCTCGACAGCAAGGGCCGAATTCACCGTTTCCTGATCCACAATATTCTCGCCATACGGGGATTTACGCCCGATGGCTGCTCGCTCGCCCGGCCCAGACAATTGATTAGGACGTGTCCTTCATGTTTCAGTCGCCGACCCTGAGCACGACGGCCATCGAACTATCACCGGCGGCGCAACCCTGGAACAGACCCCAGCCACCGCCAAGTATGGTGAGTTCCTCGATCAGTTCGATCATCGAACGCATACCGGTCGGTCCCTGTGGGTGGCCCCAGATCAATGAGCAACCATAGTTATTCATGTTGTTGAGATTTGCGCCGGTCTCGTGTGCAAAGACGATATCATTGACTGCAAACGGATTGTGTGACTTGATCGCGGCGAGATCGCCAATGCCGATACCGGCACGCTCCAGCGCCTGCAATGAGGCCGGAACGGTGGCCGCGGGCATAAAACTTTTTTCCACCCGGGCCTGACCAAAGGAAACGACCTGGATGCTGATTGCCGGGTCTTTGGAAAGCTCTTTCGCCTTGTCCTTTCCAGTGACGACCATACCGGCAGCGCCATCGGCGGGGTGGGTTTGTCCACCGAAAGTAATGGTTCCGCCTTGCTTGACGGTTTTCAGTTTCGCCAGACCTTCTGCGGTACTGGGAAAGATACCCTCATCACCGTTCATGCTGGCGACGGTTTTCCGGTAACGTGCGTCCGGCACCTCAAACGGCAGGCTCATAAAGCGCTTCAGGAAGGCCGAATCATCAGCCAGTGCATCCTGGTACTGTTCCAGACGCCGTACGACCACCTCGTGCTGCTGTGCGGTTGAGACGTTCCATTTGGCAGCGCAATTTTCCGCGGTCTGTGTCATGTCCGCATGCGCGTAGGGGTCAAACCCCATATTATCCGTCACCGGGTCTTCGTGGGCACCGACACCACCGGGCGCCCCCGGGCGTGGGTAGTACATATGTGGTCCATTGGAAAGACGGTCGGTGGTCACTGCCAGTATGCAATCGGCGGAACCGGATTCGACCTCCTGAGCCGCGACAGACAATACCCGCGCACTGGTGGCACAGGCCTGGCTGACGGTCGGGCCGCCGATACCGGTGGCGCCCACCAGACCACTCAGCCACGGCAGACCATAAAATGAATATTGCTGTGGCACGGTCATACCGAGTACACCACTGTCAAAAATATCGCTGGAAATTTCACGTGAAGCCAGAGCGTTTTTTGCAACCCAGGCTGCGAATTCAACACTGTTGAGGTGTTGCAGGCTACCCTGCCAGCGTGCGAAGGGGCTGCTCCAGTAAGCGCCGTAAGGTATATAGCTAGAAGTCATGATCTTGCTCCATTGTGGTTGCCTTGACAGCAATTGTGGTAATATAGTACTTAAATACCGTTTAAGATTAAACTAACTATTATAATGGAAGAACAGAAACGTTTATTGCCCTGGATCATGTTTTGTTCGATTATTTTCCTGGGATTATTTTCCAGGCATGGTTTGACATTGATAAACCGTAGCTGTGAGACAATGAAAAATATGCCGCTTATCCCAATTCAAACATCAAATGATGGCAGGCAACGATACCGACTGCTGCATTCAGTGTGTTTCGGGGTATCCGGGTAGGGCACTCATGAACCTGTCCAACCGGATAAGACATCACGCGGAATTAACACCGGAAAAACCGGCCATCGTGTTTGAGGGTGAAACACTAAGTTATGCCGGTCTGGCGGATCTGATCGACCGTTACGCCCTCATACTGAGCCAGGGCATAGGTATTGGGGCGGGTGAACGGGTGGCTTACCTGGGTTTTAATTCGCCGTTCATGTTGGCATTGCTGTTTGCCTGCGCCCGGATCGGCGCCATATTGCTGCCGCTTAACTGGCGCATGGCGGGACCCGAACATATCCAGCTTTTGCGGCACGCCAAACCCCGGGTCCTGTTTGTCAGCGATGATTTTATTCACCACGTCGACAGTATGCGCGTAGCAATCAACTCGCTGACGCTGGTTTGCATGGCTGAGGCGTCTCAAGGCTGGCTTTCTCTGCCACGCCTGGAACAGGAAGTCCACGCTCAGACTGGCTGTGAGGTGCCCGCCGGAACAGGCGAGCAAAAGGACGAAGATGGTGCTGTGCTGCTGTGTTATACCTCGGGCACTACCGGTGTGCCCAAGGGTGCGCTCTTGAGTCAAAAGGCGCTCTGGGTCAACGCGCTCAATTCCATTGACATGCACGACCTCAGCGGCGATGACACGGTGCTGACCCTGTTACCGATGTTCCATGTCGGCGGTCTCAACATACAGACACTGCCTGCACTGATCGCGGGTGCAACGGTCGTCATCCACCGGCAGTTCGACGTCGATCTTTTTTACCAGGCACTGAGCACGCAAAACATTAGCCTGACACTGGTAGTGCCCACCGTCCTGCTGGCGCTGATGGCGGATGAGCGCTGGTCAAGGGACGGGCCGACAAGATTACGTATGATGTCGATTGGTTCAACCATCGTGCCCGCCAGCCTGGTGACGACTGTCTGTGAGTGGGGCGTACCCCTGGTACAGGTCTACGGTTCTACCGAGACCTGCCCGATTGCGGCCTATACACCACCCGCTGATGCCGCACGTAAACCGGCTTCCACCGGCAAGACGGCGAAACATTGTGAATTACGCATCGTTGATGCCAATGGTGCCACGCTGGTGAGTGGCCAAAGCGGTGAGATACTGGTGCGCGGTCCGAACGTCATGCTCGAATACTGGTGTGACGAGGAGGCGACCAGGCAGGTGTTCAGTGACGGGCGCTGGCTGCATACCGGCGATATCGGTCACTTCGATGAAGAGGGCTTTCTATACGTTGATGAACGTCTGAAGGACATGATTATTTCGGGTGGTGAGAACGTTTACCCGGCCCAGATCGAAAACCTGCTGGTCGCTTGTAAAGAGATCGAGGAAGTTGCCGTGGTTGGACGTCCCGATGATTACTGGGGTGAGGTGGTGGTCGCGGTGGTGGTCGAAAAACCGGGCTGCAAGGTCGATGCGACCTTGGTCAGAGATTTTTGTGAAGGGCGTATCGCACACTTTTCCTGCCCCAGGGAGGTGGTGGTTATCAAACAGTTACCACGTAACGTGATGGGCAAGGTCCTCAAGGATGAGGTGCGTCAACAGGTGATAGAACACATTGCGGCCCAGGCCAGCCAGCCGACAACACGGAGTACATGAGCATGGGTTTGAAGATCGGTATTGACGTTGGCGGCACCTTCACGGATTTTTTGGTTGCCTGGCAAGACCGGGAACCGGAAATATTCAAGGTCCTGTCGACCTCCGATGACCCGGCAGCAGCGGTCATCAACGGTCTCAGTGAAATCGCAGCCCGTCAGACACCGCCGCTGAGCTTGCACACTTTCATGGCATCGGTTGAGACCATCGTGCACGGCACCACGGTCACGACCAACGCCACGCTGACCCGCAACGGTGCAAAATCCGGTCTGATCACGACACGTGGGGTGCGCGATGCACTGGAGATGCGCCGTGGTATCCGTGAAGAGCAATACAACAATCGGTACACCAATGTCGAGCCATTGGTGCCGCGTTACCTGCGTGCCGGTGTGGGTGGCCGCCTGCGGCGTGACGGCAGCGAGGTGGAGGCGCTTAACCTGGCGGATGTCGAAGCGGCGATTGCAAGCTTCAAAGCCGAAGGCGTTGAGGCGGTTTCCATCTGTTTTATGAATGCCTTCATCAATGCGGAGCATGAGCAACGCGCTGCCGAGATGGTACGTGAAAAACTACCGGGTGCCTACCTGACGGTATCCACCGACTTGCTGCCATCGATCCGTTTTTATCCGCGTGTCAGCACCACGGTGCTCAATTCCTATATCGGCCCGATTCTGAACGATTACCTCGAACAACTGACCGGCCGTCTTGGCCAGCACGGTTTTAATGGCCTGTTGCTGATCATGCAGTCCAACGGTGGTGTTATGACCCCGGAAACCGCCCGCAAGACCGCTGCACTAACCCTGCTGTCAGGTCCGGCGGCCGGACCCGGCGCGGGTCTGGTCTATGCAAAAGCCCACGGCCAGGACAATTGCCTGGTGGTCGACATGGGCGGCACCAGCTTCGAAGCGGCGCTGGTGACGGGTAGCCCGGTGCTGGTTAACGAGGGTGTGATCGACCGCCACCGTATCGCCCTGCCGATGCTGGCCATACACACCATCGGTGCCGGCGGTGGTTCGATCGGCTGGATCGACGAGGGTGGTTTGCTGCGTATGGGCCCGCAAAGCGCCGGTGCGGTGCCGGGGCCGGTCAGCTACCGGCAGGGCGGCAGGCTGCCGGCCTGCACCGATGCCAACCTGGTGCTGGGTTATCTCAACCCTGACTATTTTGCCGGTGGTGCCATCAAACTCGATGTGATGGCCGCCCGTGCGGCGATCAGGGAACATATTGCCGACCCGCTCGGAATGGACGTGGAAAACGCGGCGGCCGGTATGTACCGGGTTGCCTGTAACAACATGGCGCAGGGTGTGCGTGAGGTGACCATCAAACGCGGCTTCGACCCACGTGAATTTCCGATGGTGGTGGCCGGTGGCGCGGGGCCGATACATTCCTGCATGATTTGCGAGGAACTGCAGATCCCGCTGCAGATTGTACCGCGCGAATCGTCCATTCTGTGTGCGGTCGGTATGCTGATGGGGGATATCAAGCACGATTTTGTACGCACCTTTTTTGCCCGGCTGGATACGCTCGACTGGCCTGAACTTAATACACTGGTGACGGCGATGGTAAAAGAGGGCGCCGCCATGCTACACAACGAGGGTATCCCCGTGGCGCGCCAGCAGTTCCAGGTGAAGTTGGATTGCCGTTACCAGAAGCAATACCACGAAGTCTCGGTCCCGATCGATCGCGAATGGATCGGGCGTGGTGACTCGGAAGCGATTCACACTGCTTTCCATACCGAACACAATCGCTTGTATGGTTACTCACTGGAGGATCATGCGGTGGGTGTTGACCTGATCAACGTCCGCCTGCAGGCGGTTGGTGTGACCGAAAAACCGGTCTTTCGGAAGCAGGAATTTGTTGGTGAGGACGCCGCCGCAGCATTTAAGGGTCAACGCGATATGTACGTATTTTCTGAAAAAGCTTTCCAGCCGCTGTCGGTTTATGACGGACACAGGATGCGATTCGGCAACCGCGTTGAGGGTCCGGCCATGATCGAGCAGGTCACGACAGCGATCCTGGTCAGTGACCGCTACGATTGCGTGGTCGACCAGTACGGCTCCTTCGTACTCTATGAGAAAGGTCGTGAAGACCTTGTTGGCGCCACGGTTTTGGGAGGTTCATCATGAACCAGGCAGAAACGAATACGGTTGACCCCATTTTGTTGTCGGTGTATGCGCGCACCTTCAAATCGATCACTGATGAAATGAGTCTCTCGGTCGAGCAGACCGCGCGCTCGCCGATCCTGTGTGAGGCGAAAGACTTTGTGACCGGTCTTTACGATGCTCAGGGCAATATGCTGGAGCAGACCGAAAACCTGCCGATCCTGGCTTTTTCGCTGGCGCCGGTGTGCAAATACCTGGTCGAATATTTCGGTGATGACATCCATGAAGGTGATGTGATTTTTCACAACGACGTCTTCTCGATGGGCAATCAGAACAATGATGTGGCTGTCTATAAACCCATATTTTTTCAAGACAAGCTGGTCGCCTGGTCGGCAGTCAAGGGACACCAGGCCGATATCGGTGGTAACGTGCCGGGTGGTTATAACCCGCGCGCCACCGAGGTCTGGCAGGAAGCCCTGCGCATCCCCCCGGTCAAGGTTTTCGAGAAGGGCCGTCTGCGCAAGGACGTGTGGGACCTGATCTTTGCCAATATCCGCCTGGAAATAGTCCAGCACGATATGCGCGCGCAGATCGGTGCCTGCACGGTCGGTGAACGACGTCTGCTCGAAGTGCTGGGAAAATATGGCAGGACGAGCTTTGAGAACCACAAGCTGGCGCTGTTTGACGCCACCCGTAAGATGATGCAGGCGGAGATCGCCACCATCCCGGAGGGCAGCTACAGCGGTGAGGGCCATGTCTATTTTGATGGCCACCACGAAGGCACAAAATTCACCATCCGTGTAGCCGTGACGGTCAAGGACCGGCACATCAGGTTCGATTACTCGGCGACCGACGCGCAGACCGATGGTTTTGTCAACGGCACCTTTACGTCCAGCGCCTCGGCAGCGATCCTGACCTTTCTGCAGATGGTCAACCCGGACATACCTCACAATGAGGGCATGGTCGGGCCAATTGAAATGATCATCCCCGAGGGTACGATACTTAACGCCGCCTATCCGAAAGCAACCACTTTCGGCAACCACCTGTGTCCGCCCAACGCCGATGCCATCATCCGTGCGCTGGCGCCGGTCATACCCGAGCGTGTGACCGCAGGCTGGAACAACCTGTTGGCTTCGCTTACCACCGGCCGGGACACTGCCAAGGGTGAAGATTACGTCGATATCGGTTTCATGGGGCTGAAAGGTGGTTCCGGCGCAATGCACGGAACCGATGGCTACGACCACATCGGTATGATCGATGCCTCTGGCGGTATCCTCGACCAGGACTATGAAATGTTTGAGCAACAGACACCACACTTGCTGAGCAAACACGAGTACCTGACTGATTCGGCCGGTGCCGGTGAGTGGCGCGGCGGCCTCGGGGTCGAGACCGAATTCATCATCGGCTCCGAAGACACCCAGCTGGTTACTTTCGGCGATGGTGATTTTGAACCGGCCTTCGGTCTGTTTGGCGGCAAATGCGGTACGCTCAATGAGATCCGTCTGACCTACCCGGATGGTCACGTGGTGGTGCCGAACAACAAGGACCTGATCACCGGTGTGCCCAAAGGGACCGTATATCACCAGTTGGCCGGTGGTGGTGGCGGCTATGGTGACCCGGCCAAACGTGACCGTGCGGCACTGGCACGTGAGGTCCGCAATGGTGTGATTTCGCGGCAGGCCGCTGCAAAAGATTATGCCTGGGTTGGGTTTGACCCCGATGAGGACAAAGACTAATGGATTTTAAACTATCGAGCGAACAGCAGACCGTACGCGACACCTTCGCGCGTTTTTGCGATGAGAGGATCGCCCCACAGGCCGAGGCCATTGACGAGGCCCACGAATTTCCACATGAATTGTTTCGTGAACTGGGTGGGCTGGGCTTGTTTGGTATGCGTTACCCGCCCGAAGATGGCGGCAGTGGTATGGATCTGAATTCCTTCTGCCTGGCGCTCACCGAGATCGCCCGCGGTTCGATGTCGGTGGCAGGCGCTGTCGCCATGCAGTCGCTGATGGGTACCAAGTTCCTGCATATGCTGGGCAATGACGATATCCGCGAACGGCTTTTTATACCCGCGCTCACAGGTGAAAAAACAGGCGCCATCTGCATGACCGAGCCCAATGCCGGCAGCGATCTCGCTGGCATTGCGACACACGCGACCCGGGTCGACGGCGGTTATCGTCTGAACGGCCAGAAGATGTGGGTGACCTCGGCGCCGGTGGCGGATTTTTTTACCGTATTCGCAACAGCAGACAAAGAAAAGGCACTGACCATTTTCCTCGTTGAGAAAGATTTTGAAGGCCTCGCGGTTGGCCGCGCGATTGAAAAAATGGGCGTGCGCGCCCTGCCGACGTCCGAACTGGCGCTGAACGACTGTTTTGTGCCCGACACACACCGTTTAAGCGGTATCGGTGAAGGTGTGCAACACCTGCGCAAACTGCTGGACGAAATCAGGATCATCACCGGCGCGATGGCGGTCGGCGGCGGACGCGGCGCACTGAATGAGGCGGTGCGTTATGCGGGCGAGCGCAAACAGTTCGGCAAACCGATCAACCGTTTCCAGGCCATTCAACTGAAACTGGCGGAAATGGCGACCGGACTCGAGGCCGCCGAACAACTGGTACATTACGCCGCCTGGTTGAAACAGAACGACAAGCCGTGCCACCAGCAATCTGCAATGGCCAAGCTGTTCGCTTCGGAAACTGCCGCAACGGCCTGCGACAAGGCGGCACGGGTGCTGGCCTCTTACGGGTTTGCGATGGAATACCCGGTGCAACGGCACCTGCGCGACATCCGTTTCACACTCATCGGTGGCGGCACCAGCGAAATACTCAAACTCATCATTGCCAAGGAACTATCTGCATGAATACCAAGAGGGTCAGGGTGCTGGTCGCCAAACCGGGTCTGGACGGGCATGACCGCGGTGCAAAGATCGTCGTACGTGCCTTGATCGATGCGGGCTTTGAAGTCATTTACACAGGCCTGCGGCAACCACCTGAAGCCGTTGCCCGGGTCGCGCTGGAGGAAGACGTGGACGTCATCGGTTTGTCGAGCATGGCTGGTTCACATGTGCCGTACTGCCGGCGTCTCAAACAGTTGCTGGTGGAGCAGGGTCTTGACGACAAGCTCTGGGTCATCGGTGGCAGCATCCCGCAACCGGACCAGCAGGCACTCCTGGAAATCGGGCTCGACGGGATTTTCCCGGCGGGTTCCAGGCTTGAAGACATCATTGATTTTATCCGGGAGAAATGCCAATGACGGCACAAAGTAAAAAAGTGACCGGCGCGTCCTTGCGACGCCAGGACACCGAACGTCCGGTGGTCAATGAATCCGGTATCGAGATCAAAAAAACCTATACCGCTGAAGACCTCGCAGCTTCAGGTGGCGTGGAAATGGTCGGTCTGCCGGGCGAATACCCATTCACCCGCGGCATCCATACCGAAATGTACCGCAAACGGCCCTGGACGATGCGTCAGTACACCGGTTTTGGCGACCCGGAAGACACCAACGAGCGCTTTAAATTCCTGATCAAAAACGGCCAGACCGGTCTCAACGTGGCCTTTGACCTGCCATCGCAGATCGGTCTGGATTCGGATAACGAACTGGCCATCGGCGAAATCGGCCGGGTCGGTATGGCGGTCGACTCCCTGCGTGATTTTGAGGTGGCCTTTGACGGCATCGATCTCGAAAAGATCACCGTGTCGCTGACCGTCAACGGCGCGGCGGCGATCATGATCGCGATGTACCTCGCGATGGCAGAAAAACGCGGTTATGACATAGCCAAATTACGTGGCACCGCACAAAACGACATCCTCAAGGAATTCATTGGCCGTGGCACCTGGGTGTTCCCGGTGGAACCCTCGATCAAGCTGGTGGCCGATACCATCGAGTATTGCGCCCACAACGCCCCCAAGTATAGCCCGGTCAGTGTCTGCGGCTACCACATCCGTGAGTCGGGCGCCGACCCGGCCCAGGAAATGGCCTACGGCTTTTGTATCGCCAAAGCCTATACCGACCTGGTGCTGGAACGGGGGCTTGATGTGGATGAATTTGCTTCAAGATTATCATTCAATTTTAATATCTACGGTAACATTTTCGAGCAAGTTGCAAAGTTCAGGGCCGGACGTGGTCTGTGGGCAAAGATCATCTCCGAAGACTATGGTGCAACCAACCCGCGCTCGATGGTGTTGCGTATGATCGCCGGTGGCGGTGGTAGCGGTTTGACCAAGGAACAACCCGAGGTCAATATCGTGCGTGGCGCCTATTACGCCCTGATCAGTGCCTTGTCAGGCGCCCAGACCATGGCGCTGTGTTGCTATGACGAGGCTTATACGATTCCCAGTGAGGGCGCACAGCGTCTGTCGCTCAGAACCATGCAGCTCTTGATCGAGGAAATGGGTCTGTGCGATACCGTCGACCCGTTGGCGGGCTCGTACTATGTCGAAACCCTCACCAACCAGATGCGCGATCGCATGGTCGAGGTCATGGACGAGGTCGATGCCCAGGGCGGCATTGTGAAGATGGTGGCCGATGGCACGATCCAGTCCAAGGTGTCGGCGCAGGCTTATCAGCATCTGCGTGATATCGAAACCGGAGAGTTTCCAAAGGTCGGTATCAATTGTTACCAGGTCGACGAGGACGAACCAGAGGTCGAGTACCACCCCTACGCCGAGGACGATGCGCGCCGGCAGGTGGAGCGTCTCGCGGCCCTGCGTGCAGAACGTGATGGCGAGGCCGTGGCAAGCGCACTGGCGAAACTGGTGGCTGACGCCAGGGCCGGGGTCAACGTGATGCCCGCTATCATGACGGCTGTCAGGGCCTATGCCACGGTCGGGGAAATGACCGACGCTTTAATTTCAGTCTACGGCCGATATAACGAACCTGTAAAATTTTAAGCCAAGAACTCAATATTATGATTGAAAATTACACCGTGCCATCCTCGATAGCAGAGGCCGCACAATTGTTACAAAACGGCCGGGCGACCATCGTCGCCGGTGGCACGGATCTGACACCGCAGACCCAGGCCGGTACCCGTTCGTTTGCCGCAACGCTGGTCAATATCCAACGGATACCACAGATGCGCGGTATCACCTGCGTTGACGGGCGCTACCGCGTCGGCGCGCTGACCACCGTCACCGACATCCTGGAAAGTGACGCACTGACTGCCCACGCACCGGTGCTGGTCGAGGCCGCCGATCATTTTGCCAGTTCACAGATCCGCAACGCCGCATCGCTGGGCGGGAACCTCGCCAACGCCTCACCGGCAGGTGACATGTGTATCCCGCTATTGCTGCTGGATGCCGACGTCGAGTTGACACGCTGGTCTGGCGGTGCTCTGGCCGTGCGCACTGTCTCCCTGGCGGACTTTTTTACCGGCCCGGGAGAAACCGTCATGCGCGCGGATGAACTGTTGACAGCGGTTGAGTTCTCCTGTCCCGGCGCAGATTTCAGGGCTGTATTTTTAAAATCAGGCCCACGCCCGGCACTGGAAATTGCGAGCGTATCGCTGGGTGCGGCGGCAGGTGTGAACAATGGTCTCGCCACGGGTGTGCGTATCGCCATCGGCGCGGTCGCACCCACGCCGCTACGTGCCAGGGCCACCGAGACTGTGGTTGAAGGTCAAACGCTCGATGAAACACTGATCGAGCGCGCCGCCCAGGCCGCCGTCAACGAGGTATCACCGATTGACGATGTACGTGCATCGGCGTGGTATCGCCAACACCTTACCCGCGTTTACACGAGGAGGGCTCTCACCCATGTCGCTGGAAATTGAAATTCGATTCACCCTCAACGGCAATGCGGTGCAAGCCCGCGTGCCGCCGACCATGACGACACTGGCCATGTTGCGTGAAAAATTTGACCTCACCGGTGGCAAACTGGCCTGTGGCGAGGGCGAGTGCGGCGCCTGCACGGTACGCATCGACGGGCGCACGATCAATTCCTGCCTGATGTTCGCGGTGGACTGCGATGGCCGTGAACTACAAACCATCGAGGGCCTGGGCAAGGTCGGCGATCTGGAAATCATGCAGCAGGCGTTTGTCGATCACGGCGCGGTCCAGTGTGGTTACTGCATGCCCGGCATGATCATGCAGGCGCGCTACGTCGTTGATCAGAATACGGACAGGGAACAGACACTGACCCGCGACGACATCGCCCGTGGGCTCGAAGGTAACGTCTGCCGTTGCAGCGGTTACACCAAGGTGGTGGACGCTGTCGCTGCTGTGGTACTCCACGAGGCATCGTCATGAGTGCGCAGAACCTCGATACCGTGTTTGCAAAAGAAACCGTCATCGGCAAACGTGTGACAAAACCCGACGCCCCGGACAAGGCCAGTGGACGTACCGTCTACATCAACGACATGGTCCTGCCGCGCATGCTGTTCGGTAAGATTCTGCACAGCGACCGGGTGCACGCGAAAATCGTCAGGATCGACACCCGCGCGGCCAAAGCGTTGCCGGGTGTACACGTGGTCCTGACCGGTGATGACATACCCGTTTTGCGTTTTGGCACGACCCGTGACAACGTGCCGTTAAAGGCCGGTAAAGTGCGTTGTATCGGTGACGAGGTCGCTGCCGTGGCAGCCGAAACAGAGGAAATTGCAGCGCGGGCCATTGACCTGATCAAGGTCGTGTACGAGGACCTGCCGGCGGTGTTTTCACCCACAGAGGCTTTGTGCGAGGGTGCGCCGGTGGTGCAGGAAGACCATCCGGACAATCGCAGCTTGTATTATGAATTCAACCACGGTGATATCGCAGCAGCCGAGGCTGGCTCCGACATCGTCGTCGAGCATGTGTTCGAAGTACCGTACGTCACCCATTGTTGTATGGGGCCGGGCTGTGCACTGGCCGATTTTGACTCGGCGGGCAGGCTGACGATCTGGTCGCAGACCCAGTACCCCTATAATTACAAGATGGACCTGGCACCGGCGCTCGGTATCCACCCGGGTGACATCCGCGTGATCCAGCCACCGGTGGGCGGGGCTTTTGGCTCCAAGCTCGACGTCTACCCGTTTGAACCCATTTGCGCGCTGCTGGCAAAAGCAGCCGGCCGGCCGGTCAAGCTGACCTTTTCGCGTGAAGAGGAATTTATCAATTCACCGACCCGCCAACCGGTGGAGTTTAAGATAAAAAGCGGTGTCATGAAGGACGGTACATTGACCTTCCGCAAGGTCAATGCTCTTTTGAACAACGGAGCGTATACCTCATGGGGGCCGACCACACCGGTGATCCAGATGCGTACCTTTACCGGTCACTTCCGCGTGCCCGCGGTTGAGTACCGGGGTCTGGCTGCTTATACCAACAACCGCTATGCCGGCTCCTTCCGTGGTTATGGCAATGTACAGGCGACCTTCGTTACCGCCTCGGTGATGGACATGCTCGCAGAAGAAGTGGGTATGGACCCGATCGCCTTCCGTCTGAAAAATGCCCAGAAGCCGGGTGAAGTCACGCCACAGGGTTCACGGCTCGACGACTGTAAGCTGATGGAATGTATTGAAAAAGCCGCGCAGGAGAGCGATTTCCTGCGCAAGCACACGGCCTACACTTTAGCTCGCAATCAACCCGGCAGAATAAAGCGTGGTATCGGCATCGCCACCTCCATCCACAACGCCGGTGGCGCCAAGATCCACAAGAGCGATGGTTGTGGCTCCATCCTCAAACTGGACGACTACGCACGCGCCACACTGATCACCGGCGCCTCTGAAATTGGCCAGGGTATCGACGCGGTGCTGACCCAGATCGTGATGGAGGAGCTGGGGCTGCCCGCCGAAGACATCACCATCGTCAACAATGACACGGCGCTCGGTCCCTGGGATGTCGGCGTGCACGCCAGCCGCACAACCTTTGTGGCCGGCAATGCCGCGCTGAAAGCCGCCAGGGCTGCACGTAAGCAGATTCTTGACGCTGCCGCCAAACAATCCAATGTCAGTGTTGACGAAATGGATCTGCGCGCCGGTTACGTGGTGCAGGCTGACAACGGGGTTGCCATCGTCCGGCTCGACAGGCTGCTGCGGCAGATGCATTTTGCCGAGGAACCGGAAATGGTCATGGTCAGTGAGTATTTTGAACCGGACAGCGAACCGGAGGACAAGAACCACGTCGGCAACCTGTCAGCCGCCTGGGCGCACGCGGCCTACGTCGCCGAGGTCGAGGTCGATACCGAAACTGGTGAGGTCCGGGTGCTCAAGATGACCGCGGTGCAGGACGTAGGCCGTATCATCAACCGCCTTGGTATCGAGGGCCAGATGGAAGGTGGGATTTCAGTGTCACTGGGTTATGCGCTCAGTGAGCAACTGCAAATGAAGAACGGCAAGGTGCTCAACCCGAATTTCCGTGATTACAAGGTAATTACCGCACCGGAAACACCTGAAATCGAATTGCACTTTATTGAGCACGATTGCAAGGCCAGTCCGTTAGGCGCCAAGGGTATTGCCGAACTGCCGGCCATTGTACCGGCGCCGGCCGTTGCAAACGCCGTTTATAACGCCATTGGTATCCGTTTCTTTGCACCGCCGTTAACCCCGGAGAAAGTTGCAAGGGCCATCTCGCAGGCCGGCCAGCAAGCTGCACGCTCATGAGACAACGTACTGTCCTGAGTCTTGAGCAGGCGCTCTCGCTGCCTTCAGCGACACTCCGGTTTGCACAGCTGGGCTGGCGTGTCATACGTATTGAGGCCACCCCGGTGGGCGAGCGTCTGCCGGGTGACCCGAACCGCTATATCGGAACCGAGGTTGCGGATGAGGACCGCAACAGTTATTTCGTTGCGCCCAACGTCGGCAAGGAGGCCATCGCACTGGATCTGAAAGACCCGCGTGGGCGTGAATTGTTATTGCGTATCATCAGGGAACTGAAGGTCGACATTTTCTGTTGCAACACGCTGCCGTCACGCTACCAGGGTCTGGGTATAGATTACCAGACGCTCAAGACCGCCAACCCGCAACTGATCTGGGCCGGGATTTCGGCCATGGGACCGGATTACCCCGGTGTGCCGGGTTACGACCCGGCGATGCAGGCCATGTCCGGCTTTATGGAGCTGACCGGCGAGGAGAACGGCCCGCCAACGTTGTCGGGTATTCCGCTGATTGATCTGAAGGCCGGTGACGAGGTCTATGCAGGTGTCTGCCTGGCGCTGGCGGAACAGGCCGAGACCGGGCAGGGTGCCGAAATACACGTTTCGATGTTGCAGGCAGCGGCTTCCTGGCTGATCACCACCCTGCCGCTGGTTGATTTTGCTTGTGACGACTCGGAGATCACACGCAGCGGCAACGAACACCGCAAGTTCATCCCGACCAATGCCTACCCGACGCGTGACGGTTTTATTTACCTCGCCATCGGCAATGATCGGCAATGGCAGCATTTTACCGCTATTGAAAAATTCAGCCCGGTCGCCAACGATGCGCGCCGCACCAACAAGGGCCGCCAGGCCGAGCGCCAGGCCTGTTATGAGGATATCAGCGCCATCACCACCCGCCATTCTACCGCTGAACTGGCTGAGGATTTCAGTAAGGCCACGATCCCGCACGCGGTCATCAACGACATTCGCCAGGTCAGGGTGCTCGAAGCACTGAGCGACAAGCTAACCACCACCCGCACACCCGCAGGCCGTCTGGTCCACATGCAACCGATGGCGGTAGACGTTGAAGCAGCACAAACAGAGTTAGCTTTTCCGGCCAAATACGGTCAGCACACACGCCGCGTGCTCGCCGAAACCGGTCTGCCGGCTGATGAGATCGATGCACTTGCCTCCGCCGGTGTGATCGTAACGGGGTCAGCTTAAAAAAACGAAGTTTTTTCAACTTGATCCATTTGGAGAATAGCGATGAAAATCAATAAAATAGACCATCTTTGTGTCGCGGTCAAAAACCTCGATGAAGCACGTAAAATATGGGAACCGGTGCTGGGAAAATCCGAACCTGACGATGCCTATATCGATGAATCGGAAAAAATCCGGGTGGCACGCTACACCTTGGGAGAGGTTGGTTTTGAATTGATGGAATCGACCACACCGGACGGCGACGTTGCCCGCTTTATTGAAAAACGTGGTGAGGGTGTCATGCTGATCAGTTTCAACGTGGACAATACACGCGCGGCCATATCAGAACTGAAAGAACAGGACTACCCGATCATCGGTGGTGCACGCCAGTTCCGCGACTGCGAGTTTGCCTTCGTACACCCGGACAAAATGAACGGTGTGCTGCTGGAGGTGATCGACGATAAAAACAGCCCGTAGGGAGCACATTCATACCCTCTGCGTAGGGTGGACATTCATGTCCACCCACATCGGGATTCCTGCCTTCTCAGGTTTTGAGAAAGCCACCGTGCACACTCCGGCGTAGTCAAAAGCAAAAAAATGGGGCGGCGTAATGGGTCATCAGTTGTTTGAAGCGCTCAATGAGAACCAGTACCGGGCTGCAACCCATGGCAGGCCGGTGCGTGCAGGGGTCGACTGCGGTCCGTTGCTGATCATCGCCGGTGCCGGTACCGGCAAGACCATGACACTGGCCCACCGTACCGCTTTTTTGCTGATAAAGGGTGTTGCTGCCGAACGCATCCTGATGCTGACCTTCAGCCGCCGAGCGGCCCGGGAGATGTCCGACAGGGCGATCAGGGTAACCGCCACGCACCTGGCAAAAGCGCGTGGGGGCGCCATGCCGCTCAAACTCGCATGGTCCGGAACCTTTCATTCGATCGCCAATCGCCTGTTAAGGATGTACGCGTCCGGAATTGGCCTGGATCCGGGGTTCACCATTATCGACCAGGCAGATTCTGCCGACCTGATGGACCTGTTGCGTCATGAACTCGGTCTTACCCGGTCAGGCCGGCGTTTTCCGAAGAAGATGACCTGCTTCGGGATTTACAGTCAATGTGTCAACCGGCAAATGGATTTGACGGCAGTTCTCGATGCCTATTACCCGTGGTGCGTCGAGTGGAAGAAAGAGCTGGCACAGCTGTTTCGGGCCTACATTGTGGCCAAGCAACAGCAATCGCTATTGGATTATGATGACCTGTTGTTGCACTGGATGTGGCTGTGCGAGGATCGGGGTCTGGCCGCAACGGTCTCATCGCAATTTGACCACATCCTGGTGGACGAGTACCAGGATACCAATGTGCTGCAGGCCAGGATATTGAACCTGTTGCGGCCCACCGGTAGCGGTCTGACCGTGGTCGGCGATGATGCCCAAAGCATTTATAGCTTCCGGGCTGCGGAGGTCGAAAATATACTAAATTTTCCCAGGACTTTCACACCAACGGCCAGTGTGGTCGCGCTGGAGCAAAACTACCGCTCAAACCAGCCGATACTGGACCTTGCCAACGCCCTGCTGGCGGAAAGCCCCAACGCCTATCGAAAAACACTTTATGCGTGCAGGAAAGACGGCCGGGTTCCGGAACTGGTCAGCGTGGAATCAGACCACGAGCAGGCACTTTACATCGTCGAGCGTATCCTCCAGGCACGGGAAGAAGGCGCGGCTCTGCGTGAACAGGCCGTGCTGTTTCGCAATGGCCATCACAGTGACCGGCTGGAGGTGGAACTGGTCCGGCGTGGCATACCCTATGTTAAGTATGGTGGTCTCAAGTTTCTTGAATCCGGCCATGTCAAGGATGCGCTGTCGGTCCTGCGTTGGGCCGAAAACCCCAAAAACAGGGTGGCTGGTTTCAGGGTTTTGAAACTGTTGCCGGGTGTCGGACCGGTGCTGGCAGCAAGGGCACTGGATCGCCTGGCGGAAAACGCCGGGCAGTTCAGTGCGTTTGCCGATTATCGTATCGTACGAGAGGACTGCGAATTATGGTCAGAATTGGTGCAGCTTTTGTGCCAACTGAGCTGCGACACGCAGGCCTGGCAGGGTCAGCTGGCACTTGTGCGCAATTGGTACCAGCCGATTCTGGAACTTAATTACGACGACCACTACGTACGCGGCGGGGACATTGAGCAGCTCGAGATGATCGGTGGGCAATACGCCAATCGGCAAAAGTTTCTCGCTGAACTAACCCTCGACCCGCCCATCGCATCCGGTGATCTGGCCGGTTCACCACAACTGGATGATGATTACCTCATCCTGTCCACTATCCACAGTGCCAAAGGCCAGGAATGGAAGCATGTTTTTGTCCTCAATGTGAATGACGGCAACTTTCCCAACGAGTTTGCCTGTGGTGAGCCGGCACGTATCGAGGAGGAACGGCGTCTGCTGTATGTCGCAATGACCCGGGCGAAGGAGTCACTGTCACTGATAAGACCATTAAAATACTGGGTGCCGGAGCAAACCAGGCTTGGCGATAAACACGTCTACGGCGCCAAATCCCGGTTCCTGACCCCGGCGGTCATGCAACACCTTAAAGTGCACGCACCCGCAGGGCTTTGGCAGACCAGTGACCACGTCAGCAAGGACATTAAACCGGTCATGGATGTACGCGAACGAGCCAATTCGATGTTTTAAAACATCCCCAGTTCCAGACGGGCCGCCTCGGTCATATACTCGGGTTTCCAGAACGGTTCCCAGGTCAGGTCGATCTCAACCTCGTGGATGCCTTCGACCTTCATGATGGCCGTTTTGATCCACTCCGGGATGTCCTCGGCCACCGGGCAGGCCGGCGCGGTCAGGGTCATGATAACCAGTACCTTGCCATGTGCATCAAAACGCAGGTCGTAGATCAGACCGAGGTCAAAAACGCTGACCGGTATTTCCGGGTCGTAAACACTTTGCAAGGCTTCCACCACCTGCGGTTCCAGGGGTGATTCGGCCGTGCCTTCCAGGTAGGGTACGAGCAGGTCTTCGTAGTTGATGGCTTCTTGCATGCGGCTGAGAAATCCATAAATCAATAAAATGGTACTATAATATGCAATTGGGGTCGGTAACAGGGGTCAGGTTCAATTAATCATGAATCATTGCATTTAGCAAACCCTTAAAGAGATTGATTGAACCTGAGCCCTTTGCAGGACGAAAAATGAGCAAACCACCAACACAAGCCGGCACCAATGGTCTGGGCATCAGGCGCGCAAGGCTCACCGATCTGCCAGGCATCCAGACCTTTGACGAACGCAGCAACAAGGAAGCCAACCCGCATTACTGGCAGGAAATGTTCGAGCGTTATGGTGATGATATTGAGAAACAACTTTTCCTGGTCTGTGAGCAGGACGCTGAGATCGCCGGTTTCATCATCGGTGAGGTCAGAGACTGGGAGTTCGGCTCACCCCCCTGCGGCTGGATTTTCGCTCTCGGTGTAAGACCGGATGTCCGTCTGGCCGGTGTCGCAACACGTCTGTACGCCGCGATGTGTGATTTTTTCATCAAAGCCGGTATTGAAAAGGTACGCACCATGCTGGCACGGACGGACATCGACAGCCACTCCTTTTTCCGTAGCCAGGGTATGATGGCTGGCCCTTACATCCAGTTGGAAAAAGACCTGTGAAGCTGCAGCAGTCAACCCTGCTGGGTCTGTACGCCGTGCTGGACCTGGCGCATTCGAAGCCCGGACAAAAATCGGCTGCCGAGATCGCGGAAAAATTTTCGGTGTCCATCAACCACCTGTCCAAGGTACTACGCATACTGGTGCGTGCCGGCCTGTTGCAGGCCGTGCGCGGCGCCGGTGGCGGTTATCGATTTTCGGGCAATGCCAAGCGTACAACCTTGATGGATGTGGTAGAGCTGTTCGAACCGGTCTCGATCGAAGGATTTGAACATCGCACAACCCCCCACAATACCGACGTTGAAGCGGGTCTGGCGGTCGCCATGACCGAGATCAGCGAGATGATGCAGGCAACCCTGCGTTCGATCACAATCGCAACCATGCTTAAAATCATGGTCAAGGGGGAAGTTTAATCGCCCGGTTTACCCCGCAGTTTCTTCAGTACGCCGCATTTCATTTAGCTTTGCTGGCGGCCACGGATGTCTGGGTGCGCGAAGTGTGGGCCAGTTCAAGTGTGCGGATTGCCCTTTCAACGATGGGTGGATCAATCAGTTGCCCCTTGAACGCAATGGAACTGTTGCCGTGCGCGGTGGCTTCTGAATACGCCTTAACAACCTGCTGGCAATAATCTATCTCGTCTGGTGTGGGCGTGAAGGCTGCATTGATTGGGTCGGTCTGAACAGGGTGAATCAACGACATTCCGGTGAAGCCCAGCCGTCTCGATTGCAGTGCATAGCCACTTAATCCCTCGATGTCGGTGAAGTCCGGCCAGATGGCATCTACACATTGCACACGAGCAGCGGTTGCAGCAACAACTATCTGAGAACGCGCGTAAAGCAGGTCACGGGCTTCTCCCTCGCGCTGGAGAGGAAGACCGACTTCCTTGCCGTAATCTTCAGCCCCTAAAATCAATCCGATGATCCGCTGGGAACTGGCAGCAATCTCGTACGCATTGATCAATCCCAATGGACTTTCAATGGCGATCAATAACCGAATATCACCTTTTCCAATTCCAACACCTGTCTCAAGCTCATCAAGAATGTCTTCGACGACCTTAACCTGATCCGGAGTCTCGATCTTTGGGATCACCAGACCCTCGAGTCCTGGTCTGATCACCATATTGAGATCCGCATGCATGTGTGCGTGCCCCACCTTATTGATCCGCACATAACGCGCAGGTGTCGTAAACGGTTCAGGGTCACTCAATCTGCTGGCTACCTGATCAAGTGATTCAGCGATCGTCCGGCGAGCCTTTTCTTTCTCTGATGCTGCAACCCCGTCCTCTAGATCCAGCATGACCGCGTCGACATGCAATCGAAGTGCCTTGTCGATCATCTTTTGACGGTGTCCCGGCACGAACATCCATGAGCGGATCAGCCTGATAGCCACGTCCATTCTTCCTGGCTGTTAAGTCGGATACATAACCCTTACTGTTTGCGCGACTTTCTGTTATCCAGGCTTAGCTCACCTGCACCATATTTCAGTAAATACAGGTAGCCACCAACAATCGATAAGTTTTTCATAAAATGATTAAATTCGTTGGGATTACTGAATTCGTTATGAAAAATAAGACCGGCGATCAAAGTAAATCCCGCGAGTAAAAATGCAAAAAAACGGGTTTTCCAACCCAGGATAATTGCCAATCCCCCACCGAAAACAAGAACAACGGTTGGAACCAGCAGATAACCTGGCACGCCCTTACTTTCCATAAAGGCGGCAGTGGCGCCGTAATGGCCAATGAAGTTCGTGCCGGCACCAACGTACATGAGCGCAATCAGAACTCGTCCAGCGAGTCCAATATATGGATTTAGTTTTTCCATCCTCAGTTCTCCCAGCGCAACTTATTCAGGATTTAACTTTCTACAGGTCGATCTGTCGCCAGCATACAATCAATGCGCACACCACGGGTACCTGCTTCAATAGCCGTCACTGCTACGAATGCGGATTGTCGTTCAAAATCACTACCTCGTAAAGTATGTGAATCGAACACCGTAGGTTCTTGGCGACTCAAGAAACGGTGAGGCCGGACCGGGTATGCCTGCTGCAGCAGTAGCCGCCAATACGGCTTCATCTTCTATATTCTTGACCCATAATCCAACACTCCAGTTTGCGTCAGCATAATAAGTCAAAGACGCGTCAGTCTTTATATAATTATCCTGTCTGGTACCGGGTGTGTGGAAGAAATCACCAAAGAAAGAACTTTCATAACGCGTGTCGACTCGAAACTTGATATCACCGGTACTTAAACGAAAGTCATGCTGATAACCGCCGGCAACAGTCCAGTCCGGCGCGTACTGCATTTGTAAACCACTGAGGTCAACACCTCCTATTCCCGGCAGAACAAACTTTTTTTGGCGGGCGTGCAGGTAGCCAATAGCCAGGTTAAGCCTGTCCGAGCCGGTCATCTGAAATAATATGTCCAGTTGGTTGCCGTAAATCTCTATTTTATCAGCGTTAAATGTCGCTACCTTACCGGTACTGGCATTGAACGCCTGGGCAAACAGGTCTGTATAATCGTAGTAAAACGCCTCATTGTTAATCTGCAGTCTGTTATCCAGCATGCGAGACTTAAAGCCAACAGAGTAGGCGATGAGATCGGCTTCTTTTACTGAATTATCCAGTGTTGGAGTACTGGGGAAGGGATTAAAGGTACCGGGCTGATACCCAGTTTCAATATTTGCATAGAGCATTACCTCATCTGACGTATCGTATTCCACACCCAGTTTAAAATCGACGCTGTTGTAATTTTTGTCAAATTTGTACGGATCTCCAAGAACCGGCGTGGCCAGCGCTTCCCGGCCTTCGCCACTACGATCATCATAACTGAAGCGTGCGCCGATGGTTGTTCGTAATACATCCGAGAAATCATAAGTAGCTTGACCAAAGACACCGACACCTTGCAAAGTGTGATTAGTAACATTCTGTATCCAGCCGCCGACGATAAGAAAATTACCCCTGTTTTCGACACGATATCCATTGACACCCACCAGCCAGTTCCATTTGTCACTGTCACCGGTCAGGCGCAACTCATGTGAATGAGCATTATAGTGTGCCCCTAAAAATGCGGGCAAAGCGCCTATCCAATAATCTGATTCCCAGTCAAGGTACAGGTAGGACGGGATGTAAGTAAGTGTTTTATCACCCAGTTGCCAATCGATCTGGGCCCCAAACATATAGTTTTTATAGTTCTGGTCTTCCGCCTGTGCCTGGCCAAAGGGGGCAAGGACGGCGAGTGCACCTGGCCGGCTATCGTCATAAGGATCAGGACGTAAATAAGCGTTTTCATCAAATGCAAAGGTAGTTGGGTTGGTGCCCTTGTTAACCAGGTTAGGGGAAGTACCATCTTTGTTGACTGCAAATGCCCAAATATAGACGCTCAAGTCTTCGCCGGGTTCGTATAGAAACGACAAGCGGGCGCCAACATCGTCTTTTGAGTTGGCCCCGGATGTCATATAACCATCATGATTGCCATAATCAGCAGCGATGCGTGCAGACCAGTTGTCTGTCAAAGGGGTGTTGAGCACCGCTGTTGCGTGCACCATTTGGTAATTGCCCGCTTCGAGCAAAAAGTTGGTTTCGTTCTCTGGCGTGGGCCGTTTGAAATTGACATTGACCGTGCCTCCGATTGAACTGCGTCCATATAGAGTACCCTGAGGTCCGGGCAAAAGCTCCAGCGACTCAATGTCAAAAAATGGTACGCTATTGGCTTCGCGGGGAATGTATATGCCATTAAAGTTGAACGCAGTCGGCGGTTCAAACTGTGGCAAATCAAGCGTGGAACCAACGCCACGAATGTATATTTCCGTGTTTGCCTGCTCTTCCTGAAAACGCACAGACGGGAGCAGCATCTGCGCTGCCCTAATATCTGAGATACCAGCCTCTACCAGCGTATCAGCATTAAGCACTGTTATCGCTGCCGCTGTTTTTTGCAGGTTTTCCTCACGTTTTAGAGCAGTAACTATGACTTCTTCCAGGGTGCCCTGGACTACTTCATCCGTATTCCCGTTACTACCTGACTGGGCGAAAACAAAACTTGCCGTGGCGGTTAGGATCAAGCCATTCAGAATCTGAAAAAATAAGTTTGATAAACGAGCCATAATATTATCCCCGGTGAAATTATTTATGGTTTGATAATAGAATACTTCGGTCCCACATGGTTTATTTACGAAGTATTATATATGACTTTCAAAAAATTAAGCAATATTTACTTTGATACAGAAGTAATTATCGTTAATAAATGGGGTATTGTTCAATTGGAAACTATTTTGGGATATGTGGACAGGCGTGGAAACAGCTATGATTTTTGACACAATTTCACCGCACAAAGTAAAACGGGTAAATCAAAGATGTCGCTGGCAGATTATGTAGATTCTCCAGCCTTTATACTCTGCCTGAAAGCTACTTGGCCATGTAGGCACCATCGACTGAAAGTGTCGTGCCGGTCACGAATGATGCCGCATCACTACACAACCACGCTACTGCCTCGGCGACTTCATCCGGTTCTCCTATACGACCTATTGGGTGCATGTCCAGCAATCTCTTCTCGGCATCGGGGTCCGCATTATAAATACGTTCACAAACCATCGGGGTAGCGATTACACCAGGGGCAACTGCATTGACCCGTATACCTTGCTGGGCGTGATCCAGTGCTGCTGCTCGGGTCAGGCCGATTACAGCATGTTTGGAAGTGACATACGCCGGCATATTCCAAATGCCGGTTTTCCCCAAGGCAGAAGAAGCATTGACAATGGCGCCACCACTGCCAGCCAGCATGTGTTTTATTTCAGACCGCATACACAGCCAGGTGCCTTTTAGATTGACGTTGAGAACCTGATCCCACTCTTTCTCATCATAGTCCGCCGTTGTTGCATAACTGCCTTCAATTCCGGCGTTATTGAATGCGCAGTCAAGGCGACCGAAGCGCTCCACTGCGTGGTCTACAAACCGGACAACATTATCGGGATCGGTGATATCCACATAGAAAAACACCGCTTCACCACCCGCATCTGTTAGCGCTTTCCTGGTGGCTTCTCCCCCGGCCTCATCGATATCACCCAACAAGACTTTGGCACCATAACGTGAGACTGTAAGTGCTGTCGCCTGTCCTATACCATTGGCCGCTCCAGTAATCAGAACTACCTTGTTTTTTAACATTATCCAGTCGCCAGCATGGGTGTCGGGTCTGCATAAATCAGGTAATCTTTAATGAGATTACCTTCCATGTTGAACAGATTCATGGCCGGGATGGTGATTACCCGGCTGTCTTTCATTGTATAAGTGCACCGTGTTTGAATGAATGTGTTTTCGCCTATTTCCCAGACTCCGGTAATTCTGTGTTCTATGTCGGCCAGATTGCCAAAAAACGCCCCAAGAAAACTCTTGATGTTCTCTTTTCCTTTGACCGGATTCCCACTGCCATACACAAAAACGGCTTCATCGGTCAGATGCCCCACAAATGTATCCGGATCCATGGCATCGATTGTATGGAAAAGACCCACGATCCATCCCGGGATGTCATTTCCTGTCTGCGTTTTTGTTTTTTTAGTCATCGTTCAAGTTCGATAGCCAAATACTTTGGTGCCGATATATTATATTACTTCGTCACAAAAGTAATGTAAAGGAGGTACATTATGTGTTGGTCAGAACCTCAGCCGGCAATTCAATGCTTGAACCGGCGGCTGGATTAGTTATGAAATTGTGATTTCAGCCTGTGTATTTAGGCAAGCAGTTGCGTCGTTCTATTAAAACAGCTCAACCTTATACTATTACCGAGCTTACCCACGTGTTGGATTTTCTACGGCCTGGTTTGACTCTGTCTTGGACTCTTTCAGATTAGCAATAATTGTCTGGGTCAGCATATGGTACTGTCTCTTTTCTTCTTCTGAGATATTTTTGGTACCCTGCCTGTTCACTTCCTTTGCAAAGGGTAATAGTTTTTTGGTAAGCCGCCTGGCTTTGGCAGTTAGGTTTAAAGCATACTTTCGTCGGTCAAGGGGATTGCGAGTACGTTTGATAAGGCCGATATCTTCCATTTCCTGAATGACCGCTACGATCGTCGATTCATTAACCTGCACGCGGTTGCTCAGTTCTTTCTGTGTAAGACCCTCCTCTTCGAACAGGTAACGCAGGCAATGCCAATGGCTCAATTTTATTTCATAGACCGCTAATTGTGCTTGCAGTGATTGTTGAAATGAACGGTGAGCCATTCTTATCAGATGCGCGGTGCTATGGTCCAGATCCAGTGGCTCAGCATCTTGCTGGGTTGTGTCGTTACTTTTGTAAGCCATTATTAAATGGTGTCCCAATTGTGTTTGGCGCAACCTTTAACGGCAGCGGCGGGTATGTTTGAAAATGTGCAAATTTAACAGAAGAATAATTCTTACCCAATATAGTACTTACGCACTCAGCATACAACCACCATTTTGTGACCGTATTCTTCTCTTCATTCTTTGCGTTACTTTTGTGACGAAGTAATATAATATATCGGCACCGAAGTATAAAATTAAGTCATGGGAGTCGGTTTGACACGGTATTTTGATGCCATACGTGACCAACGAGCTTAACAAATCTGACCCGGGAGCAGGAGAAAATAATGACAACGGTTGTGACTGAAAATTGCGATGGTTGCCGTTTCACTGACTGTGTTACGGTGTGCCCCGTCGATTGTTTTCACTACGATGACAGGATGTTGTATATCGATCCCGACGTTTGTGTGGATTGTAGTGCGTGTATTTCGGAATGCCCTGTTGAAGCAATTTATGAGGATGATGATATTCCAGAAGAACTCGAAATCTGGATTGAAATCAATGCTGAGCGGGCACAAAAACTACCTGTTTGCAAAGAAAAATGGGATCCCTTGCCAGGGGCGGAAGAAAAACGGAACATATTGGGTTTTTAATTTGATGGCCAAGACATACACCCAAGAGTGGGAGCAAAACAAACCTAATTACAGCGAGCCCCCTTTACTGGAAAAGCGTCCGCCCAGATGCCCACCTTACTTTGAGATTAATAACAGTGATCAATTGCTTCCATATCTGGAGGCGGTTGCAAAAAGACCCTATGACCACGGTCTCCATGCATGTTGGGATTTGCAAAAGAATGAAAAGGTGTTGCTGCGTGTAGATAACTGGACGGATCCGCTGGTCATCGAAGCCTGTCAGAAAATCCTGGAAAAGTTTGGCTGCAAATACGAAATCCGGGAAGCTGATAAAGGTCCGATCAAAGAATGGGTCGGGGCCGACGAAGTTGATTATTATCTGGAGCGCACTCAGGAATTGGCAAGGTGGATGGATGAGTGGGATCAGATGTCCAAGGAAGGTTATTACGACAAATTATTGTGGGGTTATGGTGGACCTGTACTTGTCGATGCAAAAGTAAAAATCCAGCGAATGCCGTTCATAACACCGGAAATTCTGGCATCACCTGCACACCTGATGCCATATGAACTGCTCGATGCAATTGACAAGTGGACATGGAAGCGGGTCAGGCATGCCAGACGCATGCGGATAATTGACCCGGAGGGGACTGATATTGAATTTACCAACCACGCTGAATATTATGATCCAGGAAGGGAATTTTACAATGCAGACCTGGTTGGCCATACCTGGTCCGGCAATGAGAAGTTCGGCCGTACCTACCTGCCCGGTCATATCACCGGAAGACCGTGGGTTTTTCTGCCTGGAAAGGAAGATGGCAATGGAGTGATAGCGGGTACGGCTAACCATATCGCACCTGTGGAATGGACTCAGCTGAAGGTTGAAAACAGCCGTATCACTGAAATCAATGAAGGTGGAGCATTTGGTGAAAAGCTGCGCCAACTGATGATAGCGACTCAAGATTTTCAATACCCCGGTCATCCAGGCAAGGGCCTGATGTACTGGTGGGAAGCATCCATTGGAACCAATCCCCATATTCATCGGCCACGAAAGGATTTTCCGTCGGGTTTCGTCAACTGCCTTTATGAGCGGGTTCGGTCCGGCGTAATCCATATGGGTTTTGGTACGATTGTTTCATCGATGGACGAGCGGCTTGCTGCGCGTCAGGGGCTGCCTGTAGGCCACTGGCACCTTCACCTGTATTTTCCAACCGTTACGACTGAAATGAAGGGCGATAACGAAGCGATCATTGAAGACGGCAGACTGTGCGCCCTTGACGATCCGGCAATCAGAGAGATCGCAACGAAATACCCCCACGGCGATCTGTGGTTACAAGAAAGTTGGATTCCTGCTGTCCCTGGTATCAATGTCCACGGCAATTACTGGGAACATTATGCAAAAGATCCGCTGCACTGGGTCAAATCTGAACTTAATATCTGTCGGCACTGGCATCATCTGTTTATGCCGATGGTGGGTGGTGATCCAAAGTTCTGCCATGAGCATGCCGATTTTTGGATGCCGGGTTCATCCTGTGGTTGCGGGCATAAATAAAGGAGAATCAGCGAAATCAGGTCTGGTAATGTAACCGGTATGGCTGTAGTTGTGGTTCTTGTGTTTTCCTTGACCGCAACTGACGTCATGGCGAAGATCCTGCGGTACGCGGAATTCGGTCCCAATAGTGGTACGCGGGCTGTCGCCCTGCAGTGGTTCGCCAGGGAAATCAACAGGCGGTCCCATGGTTTGCTGGAGATCGAGTTTTACTGGGGCAAATCACTATTAAGCAGCAATGCAGTGCTGCAGGGTGTCTCGGATCGCGTAGCGGATATGGGATCAGTCATCGGCCACATGACACCCAGACAACTCCGTGGCTATAACATTGGCGACTTACCGCTTGGCAACCCGGATATATGGGTGGGTATGCGGGCGATGTACTCACTGTCAACTACTCACCCGGTAATCAAGCGGGAGTTTGAGGAGGCTGGTGTTGTTTATGTTACGAATTTTTCTACTGGCCCTATTCAACTGATCTGCACCAGGAAGATCAGTGGTGTTTCGGACTTGAGAGGCACCAGGCTTCGTGGTTCCGGACCCTACGGCAAAATTTTCGCGGATTTCGGTGCACGGGTTCAACAGCTACCACAGCCTGATGTATATCAGGCGCTGGATTCGGGCTTGCTCGAATGCAATCAAAACTACTTTTATTCAATGAAAGCGTACAAACAATATGAAATTGCCAGATATGTGCTGGAACTCAACTGGGGGCAGAACATGGCATTTGGCATCATCATGAACAAAGACGTTTTTGCCGATCTCTCTGCCAGGGAAAGAATGGCTGTGAGGGAAACCGGATCTAAGTTTATTGATTATTTTGCACAACTCCTGATTGAAACCAACAACCAGGACAAGGCGGCGATGGTTGAAGGCATTGATGGAGCGTCCATCAAAACAAGCTCGTTGCCGGCCAAAGAGAAGGAAATCCTTGTGGCGGCAGGAGTTAAGTACATCAACACGTGGGTTTCAGAAGCTACCGCAGAGGGTAAGGAGGGTATGGACATTCTGTCTGAATACCAACACCAGATAAATATCTTCACCAAAGAACTGAAAATGGTGGGTTATCCATGGAGAAGATGAGACAAAAAAGAGCAGATCAACGGGAGGATTCCTGGCCGGAGCGATTTCTGACTTCGATCGCTATGATAGCAACCGGCGCCCTTTGTGTCATCGTCACCACGATCGTTATTTCGCGTTGGTTCTATCAACCGCTGATTCCCGATGATGTGTACCTGGTGAGTGAATTGATGATTGCCGTAGTTCTGTTGCCCCTTGCCTCGATTACACGCAGACACATGCATATTGAAGTGACAGTATTTACCGACTGGACATCGGAAAACTGCAAGAAGAAGCTCTCGGTACTGGGGCATGTAATTGGGCTGCTTTTTGTCGGGTTGCTCCTGTGGGCAGGTACCCGGAGTTTGGTTGGTGCTCTGGAAACGGGCGAATACTATGATGGTAATATTTCCATTCCAACCTGGATAGGGTACGCGTTGTATGTCAGCGGTCTTTGCGCGTGCTTCCTGCGACTGCTGCTTTTTGTGGCATTCCCCCAACGCAATGAGGAGAGCCCGGGGGCCTGAGCAATGGATCCGATACTGCTAGCCTGCGTTTCTCTGGGACTGGTTTTCCTGCTACTGATGCTACGTGTGCCCATTGCTTTTGCGCTTGGCTTTGTTGCGGCTTCAGGACTGTTTTTATTGTACGGCTCGAGTACCGGCGATGAATTTGATGCGCAGCAGGGCTTTGTACCGATGCTGTCCCTGCTCAGTTCAACTACGTTCGAATTCGTTCATAACTATCCGTTGAGCATGATCCCGCTTTTCATCGGCCTGGGCCACGTTGCCTATCGCGCGGGTTTCACAAAAGATTTCTATGCTGCTCTCAGAATCTGGTTCGCTCGCTTGCCTGGTGGTCTGGCTATGGCATCGATCATTGGTTGCGGCGGATTTTCGGCTGTCACAGGTTCCAGCGTTGCTTGTGCGTCAGCTATGGGCCGGATTGCAGTGCCGGAAATGCTTCGAAACAATTATCATCCAGCATTGGCGACCGGTTCCGTAGCCGTTGGCGGGACACTTGGTTCACTCATTCCGCCAAGTATCCTTTTTGTTATCTACGCAATCTTTGCCGAACAATCAGTCAAGGTGCTTTTCCTTGCAGGCATCTTACCCGGGATACTCTCACTGGCCGGGTATTTGCTTACAACAGCGATCCTGGTGAATCGAAAACAGGAACTTGCCCCGCGTATAAAAATTTCTTTTAAGCGCAAGGAAAAGCTATTGTCCCTTATCAAAACCTGGCCTGTGGCCCTGTTGATCATCGTTGTAGTTGGTGGTATCTACGGGGGTTACTTCACACCAACACAAGCGGCTGCCGTCAGTCTGTCTCTGGCAATACTGATCGGGATTTTAAATCACCGGCTTGATTTTCCAGCACTGGTTGAATCTCTACGGGAAACTGTATTACAAACCGCCACGATTTTCATGATTGCGATGGGTGCAAAACTTTTTGCCGTATTTATTACCGTGACGCAGATCGCAGGGGCAATGTTCAAGTGGCTGGAATTTTCTAATTTTTCGATGCAGTTTGTTCTGCTATTCATAGTCCTACTTTATATTGTCCTTGGTATGTTTCTGGATTCAATCGGTATACTAGTGCTGACATTGCCGTTCGTGGTGCCCCTGATCCAGGGGTATGGCCTGGATCTCATCTGGTTTGGTGTAGTCGTGGTCAAGCTGTTGGAAATAGGGCTCATTACGCCGCCGGTGGGTCTCAACGTATTTGTCATTAAATCCGTGGTGCCTGAATCAGTACCCCTGGAGGCAATATTCAAAGGTGTGGCGGTGTTTTTAATCCTGGATCTGGTGGTGCTTGCTGTCATTCTGCTGGTGCCGGAATTATCCAGGCTAATCCCAGATAAAGCCATTGGCTGAAGGAGGACTCAAAATGTCTAAGCGACTATTCTGGAATGTAGAAATGGAAACCAGGTCAATGGTGGAAATTCATGAAATCCAGTGGCAAAAGCTACAAGCACAAATGCAATACATATATGACGAATCTCCTGATTTTTATCGGCCTCAATTCAAAAATGCCGGAGCGCGCCCTGATGACATAAAAAGTTTTGAGGACTTTCGAAAACTTCCCATCATGCGTAATAAGGAAATGGATCGCAAAGCGCAGTTGGAATCGATGGAGCGATACGGTCACTCATTTGGGACTTATTTATGTGCACCATTACAAGACGTGACCCATATCTACTGTACGTCCGGCACGTCGGGTGAACCCAGTTTCTACACGTATACCGAGAATGACCTGAAAATCAATGACGAATGCTGGGCACGCACCTTCTGGCGGGCAGGTATCCGGCCTGGTGACACGGTGCTGCAGGGTTTTGGTTTGAGCATGTGGTCAGCCGGCATACCCGTTGTACGTGCGCTGGCTGCCATGGGGGCTCGTCCCATCGCAGCCGGAGCCGAGGGTGGTATTGAGCGTATGTTGATGTTTGCCCGTCTGACTCGGCCAACTGCTCTGGTCGGAACACCTTCGCTGGCGGAATACATCATCGAGAAGTGTCCTGATGTTCTTGGTCATCCGGCAAATGAACTGGGTATCAAAATACTTGTTGTCGCCGGCGCACCTGGCGCAGGTCTTCCTGATGTTCGCAAGCGTATCACGGAAGGATTTGGTGGTGCAAAACTATTCGACTCGGCCCAGGGCGCATGGGGATTGGGAAATGTTTCTTGTGATAGCAAAGAGTATCAGGGAATGCATGTTGTATCACCGGAACACTGCATCTGGACGGATTTGGTAGATCCCAACAGTAAAGAGCCTGTTCCGCTGGAAAATGGCGCAGTTGGCGAGGGTGTAATCACAGCCTTTGACCACCAGGCGGGACCACCGTTTCGGTATTCTTTTGGCGATATCCTGCAGTTGTTTACCGATCCTTGTCGTTGTGGCGCGCCGGGGTGGCGTTTCAAAATTCTTGGTCGTGTGGACGATCTGCTCAACGTCAAGGGCATTAAAGTCTATCCGGCGGCAGTAAGGAATATCATAAATTCATTTACGCCGCGTACCACCGGCGAAATGCGCATCGTGCTGGATTCACCGCCACCTGCGGTTAAACCACCATTGAAAATCAAGGTTGAGTATGGCGCCGGGCTGATTGATGCCGAAATAGAAGACTTGCGTCTGGAACTGCTTGCCAAATTGAAAAACCTTTTGCGATTTACGGCCGTCATTGAAATGGTCGAGCCTGGTTCACTTGAGCGTTCGACGCTTAAGGGAAAGCTGATTGAGAAGACTTATGAATAATTTTATACGAGGACTTAGAAATGCGCGCAATTGATGTTCACGCCCACCCAAGCACGCAGGAAATGGAAGAGACGCTTCGCCCGTTTCGGGAGGCAATGCTCAAATACTATCGTGTTACCACGCCGGTACGTACAGAAAAAGAAATGGCAGAAGATTTCCACGCGCTTGATATTAAAACCATACTGGTTGCTGTTGATGCGGAGACCGCAACCGGTGCACCGGCATGTACAAACGATTACGTGGCCTCGGTGGTAAAGCAATTTCCGGATACTTTTATTGGTGCCTTTGGGTCAGTAGATCCGTGGAAGGGCAAACTGGCGCTCGCCGAGGCTGAACGCTGTGTCAAAGAGCTCGGTTTGATGGGTCTCAAGTTTGCTCCCAATATGCAGGGTTTTTATCCAAACGATCGTCGCTTTTATCCCCTTTGGGAGACAATAAGTGGTTTAGGTGTGCCTATACAACTACACACCGGAACCACCGGTTTAGGCGCAGGTATGCCGGGAGGCGCCGGGGTAAAACTTGACTGCAGCAGACCGATTCCATACATCGATGACCTCGCTGCCGACTTTCCCGAACTAACAATCATTGCCTGCCACCCAAGCTGGCCGTTCCAGGAAGAGATGCTGGCGGTACTGTTACACAAGGGCAATGTGTATAACGAGTTATCGGGTTGGATGCCAAAATATTTCCCCGAGTCGCTTGCGCGTGAAGTAAACGGCAGGTTGCAGGACAAGTGCATGTTTGGTTCGGATTACCCCGCGCTTTCCCCAGAGCGCTGGTTAAATGAATTTGAAGAACGTTACAAACCGGAAGTGATAGAGAAAGTATTTTATAAAAACGCCATCCGCATCCTGAACCTGAATGTCAAGAGCTGAATATCAAAAGGGGCGCGAGAAACATTCTGGCATACACAAGATAACCGGTTTTACTATCTGGCAAACTGGAGAAGGCAATGAAAAAAATATTTACTCCCATTCAAATTGGCCCCATGACCTTGAAGAACAGAATCGCGGCAGCGCCGAGCGTAACCTACAATGCGTCGCATACTGGCGAGGTCACTGATCGGCAAATTGACATGTACCGTGACCGGGCAATCGGAGGATTCGGTTTCATTCAGGTAGAGGCTGCCACCATCCGTGATGATGGCAAGGCGTTTCCATGTTTTCTTGCAGCCGACCATCCCAAATATCTGCCTGGCTTGAGTAAACTCGTTGAGGTCTGTCATTTACATGGTGCGAAGATTGGATTGCAGTTAATCCATACAGGGCGTAATGCTCAGAAAGAATTTATCGACACCGACCCTGTCGCTCCGTCAGATAAATTAATATGGCGGGACAAGCCGCATGTGTTGACGACTGCAGAGTGCGAGGAAATGATTCAACTTTATGCAAAATCAGCTGGTTTAGCCGCCTCGGTTGGTTTTGATGCAATATGCTTTCATGGTTCTCTGGGACATTTACCGGCACAATTTCTTTCTCCACTGACAAATGACCGTACTGATAAATACGGAGAACGTACCCGCTTTGTTGTGGAAATGATTCAAGCGACCCGTGCCGCAGTTGGCAACGGCGTCGCGTTGATTTATCGGGGTGCTGTAGATGAAGGGACAGAAGGGGGGTTAACCGTAGACGACTGGGTTGGGATTGTGCCCGTGCTGGAAGATGCCGGCATAGATTGTATAGATGTTTACCCCGGTATGTTTGAATCTTCAGTATTTGCTACCTTGCCCCTGTATATGCCTGAAGGACACTACGTCCCATACGCGGAACGGATCAAAGACGTTGCGAGGGTCCCGGTCATGGTTGTCGGCAAACTCATGCATCAACCGCTGGCTGAGCGCATTGTTGAGATGGGTAAGGTTGACCTGGTCTCTTATACACGGCCCATGTTTGCTGACCCGCATTTTCCACGCAAGCTTATGGAAGGTCGATACGATGATATCCGTATGTGTATTTGTTGTGACCATTGTGTAGGGGATGGATTTTCCGGCCGGATGGCTGAGTGCAGCATAAACCCTTCGTTTCAGCGGGAGCAGCAGTTCCAGATTACTCACCCCGCTCCGGTGTTGAAGAAGGTACTCGTAGCGGGTGGCGGAGTGGGGGGAATGGAGGCTGCGCGGGTCGCGGCAAAAAGGGGACACAAGGTTGTCCTGTATGAGAAAACGAATCAATTGGGAGGGCTGCTACTTGCTGCGGCGAGCATGCCCCATCTTTATATGCGTGAACTGAGATATATTTCCAATTGGCAGCAAAATCAATTGCAAAAACTCGGTGTAGAGGTACATATGGAAAAAGCGGTGACACCCGAGCTTATCGAACAGGAAGCGCCAGACGTCGTTTTTGTCGCCGTTGGAGCAAAGGAACCCCGGCCGTCGATTACCGGAAGCAATCACACAAACCAACCCAATGTCATCACATTGATTGACGACTATTTGATGCAGGATAAAAAAACCAAACGCCAGACGGTTGGCAAACGGGTTGTGGTCATCGGCAGCAAGCATGGTACCGAGCTAGCAGTTTCACTTGCCAAGAGCAAGGACGTGACCGTGCTTGAAGAAGCACCGCAGATTGGCTTTGCACCTTACATCGCACTGACCGTGACACGCATGATCGCCCTGTACGAACTTATTGCAAAAGAAGGTGTTAAGGTACGTTCTGGAATCAAGATTGAAGCCATAGAAGATGGTGGCGTTCGTATTATTAACGAAAGCGGTGAATCGGAGCTGGTTGAGACCGACACGGTGGTTATCGCTGCAGACAGGGTGGCTGACCGTTCATTGTCGAAACAGATTCGACAGCGATTTGGAACGTCTGACAACATGATCGATAGCGGTGAATGGGGGCACTATGTTGGTCTGCGTCTGAAAGTCAATGATAAAACGTGCGAGCTCTATGAACTGGGAGACTGTATAGCACCTAAAACCTGTAAAGAGGCTATACATGGCGCGGCATACTTTGCCAGAATGATCTGAAGTTCCATTGTGTGTGGATTAAGGTAATAGAAAGGTGGATTCTGTCAAAAGAAATATAGATACCGAGGTGACCTCTGACGGTGACGGTATTTCCCGTGCTGTGGCGCGGCTTACTGATCCATACCATGAAATCGAGGTTGCTTTGCGGATCAGGACTGCCGATCTCACCATCGTCGAGGCGAATGCCGAAATGATAAGGGTGCCCCACGTGGATCACTGTCCGAATAGTTTACTGCGTATGGACAAGCTGACGGGTTTGCAGATCGGTCCGAGTCTGCACCGCAAAGTAAGTGAAGCCGTTGGGGGTGTGATTGGTTGCCCCTACCTGGTTGACCTCGTCATTCAGGCATGTAAATTTGCCATTGTTGTTGACGGGGTGCAGCGGGCCAGAGAAGCTGTGCTTATCGAACATGACCTGGAAAAGTTTTCCGCCGTGAGACAGGCCATGGGAAAGTGTGCCGGGCATACCGATCTATCTGATGAATTGTTGCCTGCTTGGCTTGAGAGTGAACGCAAAGGGACGTAAGCAGCCGGCAGCCCGGAATTTTAGCACGAACCGAAAATTCAACAGCATTGTTCGGTTCGTAAAGTGTTTAATTATCAATAGCATATAGAAGTGCCGGTTTTTGTGCGAAGCGCCGTTTTATTCGTCAAAAAAAATTTCCCGAATGACCCTTTACATTACTTTGTATGCGAAGTATTATGATACTTCAGTGCCAAAGTATTTGATCAAATAATGTGCAAATCACCCCATTCGATGAATGCTGTTGCAGTGGAACATAATTGAAGTGCAGAGACTTAAAGACAAGGGGTGCAGATTTTATTATTGATGGTGGAACGACAGCCTGGTAAGCAGTTAATTTTTTCATACCAGAGGAGGTAGTAAAGTGATTCGCGGACTTGAAATGGCAGATATCATGGAGGGTGTTCACAACTGTGTAGTGAACTGCGCTGGAGTGAAGAAAGGTGAAAACGTGCTGATTGTAACCGACACGATGTGCGAGGAGAGGATCGTTCAGGCACTGGCGGCCATGTGCACGACACAGGGTGCTGATGTCTCGACCATAGTAATGAAACCCCGAGACTGGCCAATGCAGGAGCCACCGGAAACCGTTGCCCACGCCATGCGCTACGCAGACGTTATTTTTACTCCGGTCTATTACTCGATCAGCCACACAAGGGCCTCCATTATCGCCAGGCTGGAGTACGGGGGACGCTATATCAATCTGCCTACACTCAGCATGGATTCATTGAAATCCGAAGCGGCCAGGTTCCCTGCGCCAATCATTTCCAAGATCTACGAAAAAGTGCACGAAATCTGGGGGCGGGCGAAGAACATCCATATAACTGCTGAAAACGGTACAGATGTAAGCGGGAAAATTGTGTCCAAATTTTTAACCGGTGGTATGCCACACTTTCCCATGCAGGAAGGTGAATTTCTGGCTTTCGGGGGCGCCATGGGTATTTACGGAATGTGGCCGGGAGGTGAGGCAGGTAATGCCAATGGTGTGATGTATTTTGATGCTGCACACATGTTTGTTGGCCAGCTGGACGTGCCACTAAAGTACGTTATCAAAAATGGTCGTGTCGTCGAAGTGGATGGTGGTAAAGAGGCTGCACACTTCCGGAATATTGTCGAAAATGTTCCAAATGGAGATCATCTGGCTGAGTGGATGATCGGTCTGAATCCGAAAGCACGGATTATTCTTGATGAAGATGTAACGCATGTGGAAGCGCATCGCCATGCCGGGGCCTTGCATACGGCTATCGGCAATAGCAAGGTTTTGGGTGGTAATGTATACGCAAATGTACATCTCGATAATTTTATTATTGAACCAACGATGACCTTTGATGGCACTCTGCTCGTAGACAAAGGTAAGTTGCTCGTACTGGACGATCCAGATGTTCAGGATATGGCGAAAGAATATGGTGTTTCCTGGTAACTATAAGAGGATGTGTAATGGTCAAGGATAAACAAACTGGCAAGAGTTACGAGCTGGCCAACGAAATATTTTTAAAGGGACTTGCTGGAGAACCGGCAAACAAGGATTTTGTTGCCCGGCACAACCGGACAATTCAATTCAACATAGAAGGTGAAGACCCTTTTGCAGTCGAAGTTCAGGGTGGAAAAGTAAGTGTCTTCAATGGTTCACTGGACGAGCCTGATCTCGCCATTGAAGCAAATGCTGAAGTCTTCCGTAAAGTTTTTCGGGGCCTGCTCTCCCCCGGGGAAGCATGGATGGCTGATCAATGGTGGATCGGGGGTGCATTTTCGGACTATGTCGGTACTTCCTGGATGATGCGCTTGATTAAACGTGGCGTCACCGGTCGCATGAATCAGGTTTGGCAATGATTTTGCATTAACTGGTTCTAATGAAAGACCACAGCGTAAGACGCATTAAAACAGATGGCCATTCCAGGTTGGAATTTGCATCTGTATTTAACGCTGCTGCCACTTTCATTGACCGGCATTTAGCAGAGGGAAGGGCGGACAAGGTTGTCATCCGAACCACAGCAGGTGACGAGGTAAGCTACCGTGAGCTTGCTGATCGCGTAAATCGATGTGGTAACGCTCTCATCGGCCTGGGAACCCGGTGCGGCGATCGCGTTTTGATGATCGTAAAAGACTGTGCCGAGTTTTATTACATTTTCTGGGGGGCGATCAAGGCAGGGTTGATTCCGGTGCCTGTGAATACCCTGTTGCGTGCTGGTGATTATGAATACATCATTGATGACAGCAACTGCAGTGTGCTCACCTATTCATCGGAATACAAAACTGAGGTCGACGCGGCATTATCCAGGCTTTCCCCAAAACCAGCACACTGTATACCCGTTGAGGGATCTGACAACTCAATCCAGTCCCTGATTGCCACTGCATCCGGTGAACTGGATCCCGTTCCCAGTAGTAGCACCGATGAGTGTTTTTGGTTGTATTCGTCCGGTTCTACCGGTCGGCCTAAAGCGGCTGTGCATTTACACAGAGATATGGCAGTCACCAGTCAATACTATGGTGTAGAAACCCTGGGAATACACGAGTACGATGTCATGTTCTCGGTGGCCAAGTTGTTTTTTGCCTATGGACTTGGTAATGCGATGACGTTCCCGCTTTGGGTCGGTGCCAGCGCTGTGCTCGACGGTGCAGCGCCATCACCCGCATCCACTTTTGCGATCATCAAAGACTTCAGGCCTACACTGTTTTTTGGTGTCCCTACGCTCTACGCCGGGCAACTCAGGGAACTTGAATCCGCATCACCGGATCTGTCGTCGCTGCGTTTATGTACCTCAGCCGGTGAGGCCCTGCCTCCCAACATCCTCAAAAGCTGGCTTGAGCTTGTTGGCGTGCCGTTGATCGATGGAATCGGGTCTACAGAGGCTCTGCACATTTTTATTTCAAACCGGGCAACTGATTTGAAACCTGGGTGTACAGGTCGCCTGGTGCCGGGTTACTCGGCGAAAATTGTTGACGAAACAGGCACCCAGGTGGGTTGTGGGGAGCAAGGAAAATTGCTCATAAAAGGTGACTCTACTGCCAGATATTATTGGAACAATCCCGTTAAAACAGCGCAAACGATGATCGATGGCTGGCTCGACACAGGTGATACTTTTTACCAGGACGAATCCGGCTATTTTTATTATTGCGGACGCAACGACGATATGCTTAAAGTGGGCGGGATATGGTGTTCGCCATTTGAAATTGAGGCCAGGTTAAATGAACACCCCAAAGTTTTTGAAGTAGCGGTGGTGGCACAGGCTGATGATAACGACCTGATAAAGCCGGCTGCTTATGTTGTACTTAACGACCCGGCCGATGCAGGCGATATTTTACGTGATGAACTGCTTTTGCATTGCAAACAGGGTTTGGCGCATTACAAATATCCCCGTTGGATATATTTTGTTGACGATTTGCCAAAGACCGCTACCGGCAAGATTCAACGGTTCAAGCTCCGTTGAATTTTTAGGGGACTATTCATGTATACCGAAAGGGATCACCCGGAAATTCGCGAAGCAATTGCAAAACTCTGTGCACAATTTCCTGGGAAATACTGGCAGCAGCTGGACCGCAAGCGCACTTATCCAACGGAGTTCGTACGCGCAATCACCGAAGCCGGGTATCTCTCTGTCATGATACCGGAAAAATATGGCGGCAGCGGCCTCGGGCTGTCTGCAGCCTGCGCGATACTGGAGGAGATCCAGCTTAGTGGCTGTAACAGTGGCGCTTGCCACGCACAGCTATATACTATGGGTACGTTGCTGAGACACGGTAGCGAGGTGCAGAAATCACATTATTTGCCCCGCATCGTGAGCGGCGATTTGAGACTGCAAGCCTTTGGGGTCACTGAACCAGCATCCGGTACCGATACCACGCGTATACGAACCAGAGCGGTGCGAGATGGTAATGAATTCGTGGTCACCGGGCAAAAAGTCTTTATTTCCCGGGCAGAGTATTCGGATCTGATGATTCTGCTGGTGCGAACCACTCCACGGGACCAGGTAGAGAAACCTACCATGGGTATGTCGGTGCTCATAGTGGATTTACGCAAAGCCGTCGGCAACGGCCTTACAATCAAGCCCATTCATACCATGATGAACCACTCAAGCACCGAACTGTTTATTGAAAACCTGAGAGTCCCCACAGAAAATCTGATCGGAAAAGAGGGCGAAGGGTTTCACTACATCCTTGACGGCATGAATGCCGAGCGAATTCTGATCGCATCGGAGTGTATCGGAGATGCGAGGTTTTTCATCAATAAGGCCTCGAACTACGCAACCGAACGAGAGGTTTTCGGTCGTCCGATCGGACAGAACCAGGGTGTACAGTTTCCCATTGCCAGGGCCTATGCGCAGACCGAGGCTGCAGCACAGATGGTTAATCACGCTGCGAAGCTGTTTGAGGTGGGTAAACCTTGTGGCGCAGAGGCAAACATGGCGAAGATGCTTGCATCGGAAGCAGCCTGGTTTGCGGGTGATACCTGTGTGCAGACCTTTGGAGGTTATGGTTTCGCTGAGGAGTACGACGTAGAACGTAAATTCCGCGAGACACGGCTGTACCGTGTGGCACCCATATCAACCAACCTGATTCTGTCTCATATCGCTACGCACGTGTTGGGTATGCCCAAGTCTTTTTGATGACGAACTTTCTGGGTGGTGCCTGCGATTTGACCGATTGCTATCGATGGTGAACCAGTGAGCGACACTGCACTCAAGGACATCCTGGTGGTATCGATTGAACAGGCGGTGGCGGCACCGTTGTGTTCGTCCAGGCTGGCTGCTGCGGGCGCGCGTGTGATCAAAGTCGAGCGCGCAGAAGGGGATTTTGCGCGTTCGTATGATTCTGTGGTCAACGGTGAAAGTGCCTATTTCGTTTGGCTCAATCACGGCAAGGAATCACTTGTGTTGGATCTCAAAAATACCAGTGATCATGACCTGCTGCTCAATGTTGCCAGCCAGGCAGATGTCTTTCTACAGAATCTGGCGCCGGGTGCTGCAGACCGGCTGGGTTTTGGTTCGGAATTACTGGCCGCCCATTTTCCACGGCTTATCACGTGTGACATCAGCGGTTACGGCAAGTCTGGACCCTACCACGACATGAAGGCCTACGATTTGCTGGTGCAATGTGAAACTGGCCTTGCGGCGGTCACCGGCGGCCCGTCTGAACCTGGCAGGGTAGGTGTATCGATTTCTGACATCGCTTGCGGCATCTGTGCCTACTCGCGAATCCTGGAAGCTCTTTTGGAACGCGAAAAAACTGGTAGGGGGTCATGTGTCCAGGTCTCGTTGTTTGATTCGCTGGCAGAGTGGATGAACGTTCCCTACCTGCACTATGTCTATGGTGGTAAGGCGCCAAAGCGTGTGGGCATCAATCACCCGTCTATAATGCCCTATGGCGCATACCGGACCAGGGATGGAGGAACCGTTGTGATCGGTATCCAGAATGATCGCGAATTTGTACGTTTCTGTGACATCGTCTGCGGCCTGCCTGAATTGTCAACAGACAAGCGTTTTGCCAGTAACCCCGATCGGGTTGAAAACCGGGAGCCGCTGGATGAGATAATTGGCCATGCATTGGAACAATTGACCAAACAGGAACTGATTGATCGACTGGGGCACGCATCGATTGCGTTCGGGTCGCTGAATTCCGTTGAGCAATTCTCACAACATCCACAATTGAGTTTGTTCACTGTAGATTCCCCGGCAGGGTCAGTAGAATTGATCGCGCCATCCGGTCACAAAGTAAGTACGAGACGCAGTCGCGTACCGAAATTGGGTGAGCACAGTGCCGCAATCCGGGCAGAATTCGGACAAGATCGTCATGAACAAGACTAAAATGGGAACCGGAGAAATTGATCTCGACTATCTCCAGCATTGGACCCGGCGTGAACCGGTAATCTTGACCGAAACGCTGAACCTGCGCCCCGCGCTGACCCTGGCGGCTATGCTTGATCAGCCCGGTGTTCGTCAAGTGGGCGATATACTACCGCCCTTATGGCAATGGGTTTATTTCACACCGATCCCTTTGGCTTCTCAAATCGGTGTCGACGGACACCCGGTACGCGGTGGTTTTCTGCCCCCCGTGCCATTGCCACGGCGCATGTGGGCGGCCAGCAGTATCGTTTTTAAAGCCCCGCTGCGTCTGGGTGAAACGGTGCAGAAGCAGTCCCACATTTTTAGTGTGGAACTCAAACAAGGCCTTTCGGGCACGTTGGTTTTCGTGACTGTTGATCACCGGTACTCAGTTGAAGGTGAGTTACGCGTATGCGAGGAGCAAACTCTGGTTTATACCGGGAAAGACCAAAAAACCCGGCAAAAAACCGCTGACAAAGAAGCCATTGAGCCGGGGAGTTGGTCCAGGCTTATTAATCCTGACAGTGTGATGCTGTTCCGTTACTCGGCACTGACTGGCAATACCCACCGCATTCATTATGACCGGGACTATGCAACCCGGGAGGAAGCTTATCCAGGTTTATTGGTCCAGGCCCCATGGACGGCAACCTTACTGGCAGAATTGTTGCGTGAGCATTGTCCCGCCAAATCCATAATCAGGTTCAGTTTCCGGGCGATACGGCCACTGACCGATACTGAGTCGTTTATGATTCATGGGCATCGCAAGGGTGATGAAGTTAGTCTCAAGGCAGTGAACGCCGACGGACAACTGGCCGTACGTGCCAAGGCAGCGCTGGCATCGTTATGAGTGGGTATTGCAATCGCGCTGGGCGACACGGATTTTTGGCATATTCTCCAGAGTCTGCGCGAACTCACCGCCTTCCCGCACAGAGTCGTTACTCACACCGTAACGCGGTTTAATCGCCCGGTTTACCCCGCAGTTTCTTCAGTGCCCCACGTTTTTTCTTGCTGTCCAGCCTTTTTTGCTTTGCCGCCTTGCCGGGCCGGGTGGGTATGCGTTTACGTTGTACCTGTGTGGCGGCTTTGATGAGTTCGGTAAGCCGCGTTAGTGCTTCGCTGCGGTTTCTGTCCTGGGTACGGTGGTTCTGGGCTTTGATGATGACCACCCCGTCGCTACTGAGACGCCGGTCGTGCAAGGCCAGCATACGTCGTTTGATCGCGTCTGGCAGTGAGGATGCCTTGATGTCAAAACGCAGGTGGATAGCTGATGACACCTTGTTGACATTTTGCCCGCCCGCGCCCTGTGCGCGGACCGCGTTGAGTTCGATCTCATCGAGGGCCAGGCTGAGCGTGTCGTTTATCCTGAGCATGACCCATTATCAGGCAAAGTGCTCAGAGTAAAAACTACTTGAGATAAAGACCTCGCCAATAATTTTAAACAATTTTTACTCTGGTCCCATTTATCTTTATCGAAAAGCGATACATAAAATAATTTAAAATCATTTATTATGTATCGTATAAGTGTTAGACTATAGCCTCTGAAAATATGAATTAATTAGCGGGTGTAATTACAATGCACGGGTTAAAATCCTCCATACCCCTGGGTGATTTCACACCCAATATCGGCAGTATGCTGCTCAATAACCGTGATCGATTCCCCGAATTCAACGCCTTTGCCGAGCGCAGGGACGGTGTGTACCGTTACTGGTCGTGGCGTGAGATGGTCGGCGATGTACTCAGGGTTGCAGACTTCGTGCTTGCGCCGCAAAAATTGAACACATTGATCGAGGAAGATTCACCTGCCAACCGGGTGGCCATTTTCTCCGCCAACAGTTACCACCGTTTAATTGCGGAAATGGCGGTCATGGCGACCGGCAGGGCCGTGGTGCCGGTGTTTGCCGGTTATGCGTCTGAACTGATGTCGGAGTTGGTCGGTTTTGGCGATGTCGGTATGCTGGTGAGTGATCAGCTGAAAAAAGTTGCCACGCTGCGGGCCGATTGCCTGCCGCAAAGGGTCCTGGCCCTGACCGGCAGCAGGAAGACGACTGAGTCCGGCTTGCTGGAAAAACTCGCCTCACTGGGTGTCGCCGAGATTACTTTCATGGACGACCTGCTGGCCACAGCGCTGGACGTGGACAATAGCGACCTGGAAACGTGCATGCGCACCGTACCCTCGAAGCGTCTGGCAATGATCATGTTCACCTCAGGCACCAGCAGTTTTCCCAAGGGTGTACAACTGACCCACGCCAATCTGATGTCGCAGCAAAAAGCCCTTGAAACCCTCTGGGAACCTGAACCCGGTATGCGGTTTTTGTGTTATTTACCGTGGCACCATAGTTTTGGCGGTCTGTTCGAACGTCTGTTTGCCCTGCATTCGGGTGGTTGCCTGGCCATTGACGATTCTTTTGGCAAGGATACTGGCCGTCTGCTGGAGAATTTTGCCGAGATCAAACCCAATGTCTATTTCAGTGTCCCCAAGGTCTACCAGGAAATCATCAGCCAAATCCTGGCCAGGCCGTCGCTGGGTGAGCATTTTTTTCACCCCGGGCTTAAATTTGTGTTTACCGCGGCGGCCCCGCTGCCGCTGAGCACCTCGGAAATATTCCGCACCCAGGGTGTACCGGTTGTCGAGGGTTGGGGCCTGACCGAGACCTCGCCGTGTTGCACATTGACCGCGCGCAGCCTCGAGCGCACCCCCGGCGTGGTCGGTTTCCCGATCCCCGGTGTTGAGATCAGGCTGGGCGATGATAACGAGATACTGGTCAAGGGGCCGAACGTGATGCGTGGTTATTTCAGGCAGGCTGATGCCACCGAAAAAGTGTTTGCCGATGGCTGGTTTCGCACTGGTGATGTCGGTGAAATAACGGATGAGGGCGTACGTATCATTTCGCGTCTCGATCGAATGTTCAAACTCGATAATGGCGAGAAGGTTTTTCCGGCCCGTATCGAAGACCGCATCGCCGGGCGTTGCAAGTTCATCAAATACGCCTACGTTTTCGGTTCTGGTCAAAAACACCCGTCATTGCTGGCATTTCCCAACCGCGAACTGATGGGGGCGGGGGATGGTGGTGAGATGGACCAATCAGACTGTGTTTACCCGGGTTGCACGCATGATCTGGCTGGTTGCCTGGGTGACTGCATCAAGGCCGAGCAGGCGGCCGGGGCAGTTTTTGAACGGGTCGAGGGCGCCCTGGTGGTCGATTCCGAACTGAGCGTGGAGGCGAACCAGTTGACCCCCTCGTTCAAGCTGATCCCACGCAAAATAGAAAAGGACTTCGAGCAACACATCAAGGCATTGCGCAATAAAAAGCTGGACGAGTTACCATCCGGTGCGAGTATCATCGAGATGGAACACAAGTGACGCCCAGGATGGTAATACCGAACAATACACCCAGCAATACCGGGAGAAACCCATGGACCTGAAACAGGTCATGAAGGATTATTTTCTTGATCTGGACGCGGCCGCCAAAGACCCCGGGCGCAAGGTCGCCTGGTGCACCTCGGTGGGTCCTGCGGAAATTCTCCGCGCCATGGGTTTTGAGGTGTACTTTCCCGAGAACCACGGTGCGATGCTGGGCGCTACACGGGTCTCGATGGACACCATCCCCAAGGCCAATGCATTTGGTTACTCGCCGGATATTTGCAGTTACCTGACGAGCGATGTCGGTGCCTACCTAAAGGGCGTCACGCCGCTGACCCGGGCTTACGGGATTGAGTCGATCCCACGCCCGGACATACTCGTTTACAACACCAATCAGTGCAAGGACGTGATGCACTGGTTCGAGTATTTTGCACGTGAGTTTGACGCGCCGGTATTCGGTATCCATCCGCCGGCCCATCTGCCCGAGGTCAGGTCGGAACATGTCGCTGACGTGGTGGCGCAATTTGAAGAACTTATCACCCTGCTGGAGAAACTCCAGGAAAGATCCCTTGAATTCGCCGACCTGCAACGAACCTGTGCGCTTTCAAAGGAGGCAACCGATCTATGGGAAGAGGTGCTGGCGACCGCCACGGCGCGGCCCAGCCCCTTGACCTTTTTTGATGGCACCATCTACATGGGGCCGATCGTGGTACTGCGCGGTACCACGATCGCACGTGATTATTACCACTCGCTGCTGGATGAACTGCGGGACAAGGTCAGGAGTGGCTCTGCCGCTGTGCCCGGTGAGCGCAAACGCATTTACTGGGATGGTATGCCGATCTGGGGCCGTCTGCGTAGCATGTCGGAGTTGTTCAAGGATAACCATGCCTGCGTGGTCGCCTCGACCTATTGCAATAGCTGGATTTTCTCTGATTTTGACGCGCAGGACCCCTTAGCGAGCATGGCCCGTGCCTACCTGAAGATATTCATCAATCGCAATGACCGCTACAAGGAGGACTACATCCGTCAACTGGTGGATGAATACGCGATTGACGGTGTACTGTTCCACGAAGCCAAGACCTGTCCGAATAACAGCAACAGCCAGTACAACCTGCCGGCCCGCCTGCGCGAAAGCGGTATTCCGACCGTGATCATCAACGGCGACCTGAATGATCTGCGTTGTTATTCCGATGAGCAATCAAGTACCGTCATAGAAGCCTTTGTAGAGACCTTGTAATGGAACCGGGTCATTATTACTGGGGTGTGGATTGCGGTAGCACGCAAATCAAGGTCTGCGCCTGTGACGCCGATGGCAATGTCTTGCATAAACGTATCGGCCGCACGCTGTTCCCGTTGATGGAGCATGTGCGCAAAACCCTGGCGCCGGGAGATTCAGGTCTGACCCCGCTGACCGACGACCTCAAGTCAGTCAGGGCACATCATACGCTTGTGGCTACCGGCTACGGCCGCAAACACATTGCCTTTGCCGATGGTGCCCTGACCGAGATTTCTGCCCATTTTCGGGGCGCACAACAGTTGCTGCAACTGGCGGGCCCATACACCATCGTCGATATCGGCGGCCAGGATTCCAAGGTCATAGAGGTGCAGGATGGCCGCGTTGGGCAGTTCGTCATTAACCGTAAATGCGCGGCCGGTACCGGTGCTTTTATCGAGGAACTGGCGCATCGTCTCGAAGTCGGGCTCGAGGACCTGACAGCGCTGGCGCGGGCGCATGATAAAGAGATGACCCTCAACAGCTACTGCACGGTGTTTTCCGGCCAGGAAGTCATCAAGATATTGATGAACGGCGAACGTCTTGAAAACCTGATCCATGCGCTTTATGCCTCGGTGGTGCAGCGTATCCTTGAAATGACAACTATCACCACCGATACGGTGGTTTTTTCCGGCGGTGTAATGAACTACAACCCGGTTTTAGCTGACCTTTTCCGGGAAAAACTGCCGGGCCATCGCACCTTGCTGGTGGATGACGCACAGTACTGCGGTGCCTATGGTGCAGCCCTGTTTGCGCGTGGGCTGAGCGCAAGCAAGGAACAGCAATTCACACAGAGTGAAATAGCCGCGCAAACGACCACCTGAGCCCTGGCCCAGACTACAACTCGCGATCTGCCGGGCCCGCCGAGGGGGTGCGGTGTCTTATTTCAGGACACGTCACTTGCGCGTAAGGTGCGCGCGGATTTTGTCGGGCGTAACCCAGGCTCATCTGGATCGAACCTTCCAACTGCCCCTCCACCGCCATTGGGTTGAGTTCGGTGCCGCAGTCGTGCACGGTGAACATTTTATTGACGCGAACCATGCCGGTTTCGAGATCGACCGTGGTATCGGCGATCTGTGCCCCGATGGAAAATGCGGGCGACACCAGGCCGCAGTCACGCGGCGTATAGTAACCGGTGGCTTTCAAGGGCTCGCCACGATTGGCGCGCTGTACCATGGCGACGACCTCGCCGAAGGGGAGGCGCCGGGCGGGCTTGCTCTTGGCATAGATAGAGCCTGCTCAGAAAGTATTAACATATTGATATATATAGATTAAATAGTCATTTTTTGGTACAATAGTGCACGAAAAACAAGCCAAATCCACCAAAAAGCGTGCACTTATGATTCGTAATCGCAGCCACAAACAATTACCCCTTGCCGAATTTGACTGGCCTTTCCAGGTCGCACTGGATGAAAACAACCGTTGGGTCAAAATGAGCCAATGTATCCCCTGGGATGAACTGGCAGAGGGGTATTATCAAGGCTTCTCAAGCAGCCAGGGTCGGCCGCTAAAGGATGCCCGCCTGGCCATTGGTGCGGTCATCATCAAACACAAGCTGTGCTTGTCTGATCGCGAAACCGTAGCACAGATACAGGAGAATCCATACCTGCAGTACTTTGTCGGCTTGCCGGGTTACCAGATGGCAGCCCCGTTTGCGCCTTCGTTATTGGTTGAGATTCGCAAACGCATGGGAGAATCGATGTTTGAGGCTTTTCATGGTGTCATTATCGATGCGGTGGAAACAGCCAAGGCAAAAAAAGCCGCCCGTTCTGAACCCCGTAAAAGCCACCCGGATGATCATGATGATGGCCCGCCCGCAGCACCGGATATGATTGATAAGGAACCGGAACCGGCACACCAGGGCAAGCTGATCCTGGATGCGACCGTTGCCCCCCAGGCCATCCGTTATCCCACTGACCTGAACCTGCTTAATGAGGCCCGGGTGTTCAGTGAAAAGATCATTGATCTTCTCTATCCGGAAACCGACTGGCAGAAGAAGCCGCGCACCTATCGTCAAAAAGCCTGCAAGGCTTACCTGTCTGTAGTCAAACGCAGGCGTCCTGCCGGCAAGGTCAGACGGCGTGGGATCAAGCAGCAGTTGCAGTATCTACGCCGCAACCTGGGTCATATCGAGCGCTTACTGGAACACTGGCCGGAGGGTGCAGAACTGCCGTTACCCAATTGGCTGCTCTACCGTTATTGGGTGATCCAGTCTGTCTATGCCCAGCAGTGGGAGATGTACCAGAACAAAAGCCGTCGCTGTGCTAACCGCATCGTCAGTATCAGCCAGCCGTATGTGCGCCCGATCATCCGGGGCAAGGTGAACAAGCCGGTCGAGTTTGGCGCCAAGCTCAGTGTCAGCCTGACCAACGAGGGCCTGGCGCGGGTGGATCACTTACGCTGGAATGCATTTCATGAAGGCGGTGATCTGGTATCCCAGGTTAAAGCCTACCGGAGATGCTACGGTGTGTATCCAGAAGCGGTTTTGGGTGATCCCATTTACGGTACACGAGACAACCGTCGTTATCTTAAGGAACATGGCATCCGCTTTGCCGGTAAACCGCTGGGCAGGCCCAAGAAAGTCACCGCAGCGAACCGGGAAGAACTGCAGCAGTTGAAGGCACAGCGACGTGCGGAGTACCTGCAACGCATCCCGATTGAGGGCAAGTTCGGGCAGGGCAAGAACGGTTATGATCTCAACTACATTCGCGCCAAGCGTCCAGATACCTCCTATGCGTGGATTAACAGCATATTCCTGGTGATGAATCTGCTGATCCTGCTGAGGATCTTTTTTGCGCGCCTAAAACGGGTCGTTGTGGCGCTCTGGTTGCTGCTATTGCAGGTTTCGATACGGCAGATGAACGGTTATTGGCAGGTGCCTTGCACCCGCAGGGTACCTGTCGAGGGGCACATCGAATCAGACTGCGATATGCTGACATGCTGAGCAGACTCTATTTACCCAAAACCCAATACCAGCAAGAGCAATCCTGCACACAAGATATATCC
>CAZYVH010000008.1:0-59841 GCA_964650905.1 uncultured Wenzhouxiangellaceae bacterium
GTCATCGGCCTGGTAGCGGGCATTGGTGCCCGTTCAGAACTGCTTTCGACGGAAATGCGTTTGTTGCTCGCAACGGGTTTTTGCGGCGGTTTCACCACCCTGTCGTCTTTCATTTATGAGTTGGGTCAGTTTGTGCAGGACAAGGAATATTTCTATGCGTCTTCCTATTTTGCGGGCACCGTGGTGGGCGCCGGCTTGGCGTTTTTAATGGGCTTGTTGCTGAGTGAATTGTTTTTGAGGTGAACTATGGAAATCACGGGTCAGGCAGTACTGCTGAGGATATTTATCGGTGAGAGCGACAAACTGGGACACCTGCCGTTATATGAAGCCATTGTCAAACGCGCACGTGATGCCGGTCTTGCCGGAGCAACCGTTCTCAAAGGTGTATTGGGTTTTGGTGCCACGGCACGTATCCGTACCCACAAAATTCTGGATCTCAGCTCTGATCTTCCACTGCTTGTCGAAATTGTGGATACAGAAGAAAAAATCAGGCCGTTCAAATTAGCCTTGTCAGAGCTGTTTGAGCAGGCGGGATGCGGTGGGCTGGTGACGCTGGAGAATATCCGCGTGATACATTATTTGCCGGGAAAATCAGGCTGCTAGGCGCTATTGGTTCGCCTTGAGGATGGCGTCAATATCACGCGCTTTCATTTGTGGTAATTTTTGATCAAGGGTATCGCGACGGCGAATTTCGCTGTCGACGTATTTCATCCATTGCCCAGCGGTGCGTTTGCTGCGCTTGTCCCTGGCTGCGAGCCGGAATATTTTCTTCGCCTGCTCCAGCTTTTTCTGGTTGAACAGTGCCATTCCATACATGATGTTGGCGGTATCGGTACGTTTCAGACCACCCATTTTCAGGCCTTTTTTGGCGGCATCAGATGCCTCTGCCCATTTCTCAAGATTGATGTAAGACTGGGCCAGGCGGATATAAAGCTCTCCGTCATCCGATGCCGCGGCTGCCTGTTTTAGGGGTGGGATTGCTTTTTCATCTTCCCGGGCCTGGTACCAGGCTTGTGACAGCAGGCGCAGATTGCGCACGTCTGATTTTACATGTTTCGCGGCTATTTCCTTCTCAAGCACCTTGGCGGCCTTGTACGGTACACCGTGCAGTAAATATAGGTTTGCCAGGTTGACTGCGTGTGTTTTGCCTTCGATATAGCCTTTTTCATAGAGCGCTTCAGTCAGTGCCAGCTGTTTCTTGGTGTCACCCAATTCGCTGTAAACGCCTGCCAGTGTCAGGATGTAAGTGTCCTTCGGGTAGTTCTGGATCAGTTCCTCCAGGACCGTAATCATGCTGGGGTAATCTTTCAGCTCAAAATAACAGACACGCAACAGTAGTAGCCAATTTTCCCTTGGAATCCTGCCCTGTTCCCTGTACATCTGTACGGCCGTGTTAATGGGGCTGAGGGCTTCCTGGTATTTCTGCATTTGGAAATACGCCTGGCCCAATAGCATGTAAACGTCCGCTGCAGGTTCTGGCACAACAGCCATCAGACGCTTGATCGTGTCCAGAGCGAGTTGGTATTTTTCAATGGTAAAATACAACTGAGCCATCGTTTTAAGCGTGCTCTGCTGCAATGCCTCCGGCAGGTCGGGCTGCAGCAGTACATTCTGATAAGAACGGATGGCGTCATCATATTTTTCTTGCAGGTAGTAAGTGTAACCTGAGAGGTTCCATACCTGGGCCTTCTCGTAGGGTGACATTTTCTTTTTGCCGTTCTGGATATCCCTGATGTCGTTTTGCGCACCCGCAAAGTCGTCGGCTTCAACCTTCTCCTGAATGGCCATCAGCTTTTCATACACCTGTTGGCTCATGGCCACGGTCTGCTTGGTTTTACGCTCCTTTTTATTCTGGGCACCAGCGGGTGCTGCGATAAATGAGGCCAGCAGGGCGATAAACACGGCGTGCAACCATACCTTGCCCATACGGGAGATTGAAGATGCAGGGCTCATCAGGTTCTTACTCAGTAATTTCATAGGTAAACTTGTTTTGTACGCCAGGAACTTCCACGGCTTCACCGTCCATTATCCTGGGCTTATATTTAAATTTAAGCGAGGCATTCAAAGATGCGCGATAAAAAAGTGTCGATGTACACTGGTCTTCAACGACAAAGGGGTCCTTGGTAGTACCCTGCCGGGTCACGGTATACTGGACCACACAATAGCCTTCGATACCGCGGGTCAGAGCCCGGTTGGGATAGATCGGTGCCACTTTTACGATCGGCAGGTAGTCACCTTCACCCACTCCCAGGCTGAAGCCACCGGTCATTTCGATGTCGGTTGTAACCGGAACCGCTGAAATTGCGATTTTTTCCGCGTTCGGATTCAGGTCATCCAGTTGTGGTGTCGGTGGTTGCGGTGGCGGTGCATCAGGTGGTGGCGGCTTTTTGGGTTTGAGTTGCCGACGTTTAATACTTTCATCGCGTTTGACCCTGACAAAATCTACCAGGCTCCCCGCCGAGTCCTCATTCAGGCTTCGATCAGCGGTTGCAATAAGGTACTGCATCAACCAAAAAAGACTGAGTGTGACGATGGTTGCAATGATGATGCCGAAAACGATTCGGGTTGCACTACCCAGCCCCGGGTTGCGGTTCAATGTTTGATTAATCGTGGCTGCCATGAGGGGGTCAGGGGTTCTGGGCGGCAATTGAAACATTGAACACCCCGGCCAGGCGAGAGGCATCCATGACCTGTATCAGCGTATCGGTCTTGGATTCCTTGTCTGCCTGGATGACCACGGAACCTTGTGGATTCTCCGCATGCAGGCGTTCGATGTTGGGTCTGACCGAACGGATATCCACCTGCCGACGGTCAATCCAGATATCGTTGTTGGCACCGATGGCAATCAGGATGTTGGCGTTTTCCTTTTTGACAGCGGTAGCCGCATCCGGACGGTTGACATCAATACCTGCCTCCTTGACGAAGGTCGCTGTAACAATAAAGAAGATCAGCATGATGAATACCACGTCCAGCATGGGCGTGATATTAATCTCGGACTCTTCTTCAACAGGGGCCTGATTAAAAGTTTGCTTCATTCAAATTCTCCAGTGACAAACCGTCACTCGTGTTCCACGAAAAGGTTATCAGCGAGCAATTCGCGTTCCCTGGCCACCCTGCGTTGTAAGTAGGTAGCCATGGCGACACCGGACAAGGCCGCAACCATACCGGCCATTGTCGGTATGGTTGCCTTGGATACGCCGGCGGCCATGGAGCGCGGGTTTCCTGAACCTGCGATTGCCATGACCTCGAAAACTTCCACCATACCGGTCACCGTGCCCAGCAAACCCAGCAGAGGGCACAGGGCGACACAGGTCTGGATCAGTGGGATATTACGCTCCACTTGCGCAGATACCTGCGAAATCAGGCGGTTCCGTATCTGATGTGCACTCCATGACCCGTGATCGGTGCGCGCCTCCCAAAGCTGCAGGGCAGACCTGGCCAGACGTCTGTGACCGATACGCAGGTAAACAAGTCGTTCGACGATCAGTATCCACATGTACATCGTCAGTATGCCAATGACGTACAGGACACCACCGCCGAGTTCCATAAAATCACGGATCGTCTCCAGCGCCGGCAGATAGTAAAAAATCAGATCCATGTCACGACCGCCTTATGCGTTTGTCCGACCTTCTTCGGCACGCTCAGCAAGCATGCCTGCGGCCTCTTCCTGTAGTATCTGCGTTAAACGCCTGGCGCGGCTGGAGACCAGTGTGTGCAGGAATACGGTCGGGATTGCCACCACCAGTCCAAGCACCGTTGTCACCAGTGCAGTTGAAATACCGCCTGCCATGAGTTTCGGATCACCGGCGCCATACAGTGTGATTGCCTGGAAGGTAACGATCATACCGGTTACGGTACCAAGCAGACCCAGCAAGGGAGCGACAACAGATATAATTTTCAGTAGTGGTAACATGGAATTGAACTTGGGTGTTTCTCTTAGAATGGCTTCACCCAGTTTTAGTTCCATGGTTTCGACATCGGCATCGGTGCTATTCTCATAAATCTTAAGGACACGGCCCAGGGGGTTATCACCCGGCTTCTTGATGTTCCGCATCTGTCGGCGGACCTTGCCACTGACCGTCCAAAGCACCAATACACGCCAGATTGCAATGAGTACACCAAATATACCCAGGACGATGATCACGTAGCCGACCGTTTTACCCTGGGCGATACGCTCGGTCAGGCTGGGTGACTGGACCAGCAGACCCAATAACTGGCCGCGGGTCGGGTCGATGCCGAGCGGGTGCATATCTGACGTGGCGTTGACCAAATCGCCGATACGACTGGTGTAACGGCTTTGTGGCTGACGTTGTAACTCGACCAGGCGACCGGTCTCGGGAACATATTCCAGGTACTTGTCATCATCAGATACAACATTGAAGGCGCCGATACGGGTAACATCCTGCTGGCCTTCTTCGCCGTCTGCGCTGATGACCTTGGTCTTAAAAGTGACAACCTTACCCGTTTCGGTCATTTCGCGTTGCAATTCGAACCACAAACGTTCGATCTCTTCCAGAGAAGCAAGACGATTTGACTGACCCATTTTCTTGGCAAAGTCGAGCAGGAATGCAGTTCTATCCGGGAATTGCACCTGTGTCATCGAAGCTTCAAACTGGGCGCGGGCATCACCCGATGCCTGTTGCAATACACCAAACAACTCTTTGAGACCACCCAGACGTTCCTGGAAGGCCCGTTCCAGGTCTATGATCTTGGAGTCATTGACTTCAAATTGTTTTTCCATCTGGGCCGAGAGCCTTTCCTGTCGCTTCTGTTCGGCTTTCATGGCATTCAGTTTTTTGGTCTGTTGCGCCCGGTCAGCACGGAAGGCATCCATCCTTGACTTGTTTTCTGCCGCGTCTTTAACCCGGCCGGATTTAACACTCTGCAGCAATTCTTCCAGGGATACCGGCGTGGCGGCATTGGCTGTCAGGCCAAAAGCCAGGATCAGGACACTGGCAAGACCGATTTTCTTGATCAAATTCATCATTGTATTGCCCTCGTCGGTGCGTTTACCGGTACCACGAGCAGATCCGGTGCAACTTGTTTACGTGCGATCTTCAGACCAGCGGCGACCTGTGACTGGTAAGTTGCAGGTGGGAGTTCGACAAATGTGTGTGTTTCCTTGTCCCATGCACCGGTGGTTTTGCCACCGACGGTTTGGTACAGCAGTGCAACACGGCCTATACGCAGGAAGTCCACTTCCAGTTCCTTACCGTTGACATCCGTAGAGCCTTTATAAGCTTCGATCGTACGGCCATAATCGTTTTCGATCTGGTAGGCCTCGATCACGCGGCGGAATTTTTCGGCTGCGGTGACGTCCGAACGCTCTATCATTTCACGCAAGCGTGTCAGGCGGTTGGTGCGTTCTTGCATCAGGAAAGGGGTGTCCAGTTTCACAAACTCATCCAGTGCGTCCAGCATTCGTGTCATCAATGGTGTAATTTGACGTTCGATCAATGCCACGTTGCTGATGGATTCCGACAGGGCCTGCATTTCGGATTCCTGGTTGTTCAATTGCTTCTGCAAGAGGGCGTTATAGATCTTCAGGCCATCCACAACCTTTGAGACCGTCCTGAAATCATTTACGATTTTTTCAGTCTGATCGGCGACGGAATCAACCTGTGTTTGCGCTTTGGCGTTAGCGTTTGCGCGTTGTTCACCTTCCTGCATGACTTCATTGATGGTCACGGCAAATGCCTGTGTTGACAGGCTTGCAATGGCAAAAATAAAGACTGAGGACAATAGGCAGGTAATCTTTCTGATATTTAACATGCTTCGTCTCAATGGCTCTCAAATGTGTTGAACGGTAAAATTGGTGGGCACACTCTATAGTCAGAGTAGCGTTCAGTCAATTCATATTGTACTCAAGGTGCTATAAACCGACCAGTTTTTATCGTGAATGGATAAATTCAGGCTGTTGACAGCGTTGACTGGAGCGGTGTGCGTAAATATCTTACGCGGCAAAAACTTGCGCGGACGAGAGAAATTGTGGGCACAAACGCCAACCCATCCACTGCCTCGGACCAGACATGGGTAATATAACGCTCCACAGTGGTAAATGCACTTATTTTGGCATGGATTTATAAAGATAAGTTGAAACCGGGCGACGCGAATTGGTCGGGCTTGTTTCTCAGAGTCTGTATGCCCAGATCAACACGCCACTTAAAACCAGCCAGGTGATAATGGTGAGTGGTACACCCACGCGCACGAAATCACCAAATTTGTAACCCCCGGCATTCATGATCAGTACGTTGGTCTGGTAGGCCATGGGCGTTGAAAAGCTGAGGTTAGAGCCGAAAAGAACTGCCAGCACAAAGGGTTCAAGAGGCAGACCAAGCCGTTGCGCAATACCGATCGCTATCGGGGTGCCAATCACCGCAGCGGCATTATTGGAAACGACATTGGTGAGTATACCCATCATCAACATCAGGCTCATCAGCACGATGGCTGGCGGTGCGCCAAAAGTGATATACACAAACAGGTTGGCGAGATAGTCGGCACCGCCGGTCTTGAGTAAGGCCATACCCATCGCCAATGAGGCGACGATGATTAATATAACCTGGGTGCTGAGCGCGCTCATGGCGTCTTTCCAGGTCAGGCAACCAGTGAGGATCAGTATCAGGCAACCGAGTATCGCGCTGATCTCGATCGGCATGATGTGTGTGGCCGCCAGGGCGACCACACCGAATATGACCGCCAGGGCGATTGGTGCCTTGCGGGCATGTGGCAGGTTGATACTGCCGTCAAGAATAAGAAAATCCGGAATCTGTTTGAGTCCAGCCAGGTTTTTGCGTGTGGATTGCACCAGCAATACGTCGCCAGAACGCAGGCGGGTATCATCAAGACCGGGGGATTCCCTTTGCTCCATACCTTCGAAGCGATTGAAAGCCAGCAACCTGAGCCCGAACCGGGACATCAGACCGGCTGCGCCAATGCGTACTCCGTTTAACCTGGAAGCGCGCGTGATGGCCACCTCCGCTATCAACTGGCCTTTTGAGGTGAGCGGATGACTGGCATCTACCGCATGCTTATCCGCATACAGGGTTCCGCCCAGTAGTCGTGCATATTCACGCAGGTTCTGCTGACTGTCGCTGGTCACGATGCGGTCACCGGCGCGTAGTATCACATCCGGAAGCGGATTAATGAACACACCCTTGCCGCGCTCGATGGATTCAACTTTGAAGCTTTCCCCGGAACGAGCGAGCGCGTCTGCCAGCGAGCGCCCGGCCATCGGGCTGTTCGTGTTGAGGGCGATTTGCGCGGTATAAACCCTGGACACCCCCCGTTCAATCGGCGGTGCCCGATGTGGTAATAACCTCGGGGCAAGTAGCCACAGGTACAGCACTGCCACGATTCCTGCGATCAGGACCGGACCAGCGAAATCGAACATATTGAAGCGTGGCATACCCATGTCTGCAGCAACATTGACAACCAGCAGGTTGGTGGACGTGCCGATGGTCGTGGCCATACCACCGACGATACTGGCAAATCCCATGGGCATGAGTGCATCCGAAGAAGACCTTCCGATTTTGACGGACACACCAATCATGATGGGTAACATCAACACCACGATCGGTGTGTTGTTGATAAAGGCACTGAGAAATGCGGTGATGAGGAGTGTCAGCAGCAGAGAGATAACCGGGCTGCGTCGCCATGACCGTGCAAGCAGACGACCGACGGGTTCAAGCGCACCGGTGCTGATCAGACCCTGTCCGACGACCATCAAAGCCGACACCGCGATCAGTGCCCGGTTGCCAAATCCCAGGAAGAATTCATGTGGCAGAAGCCGTTGACCCTCCGCCGCAAAGGGAAATAGCTGGAAGCCAATCGCCAGGCTAACCAGCACCACCAGGCCGGTGGTTTCCAACGGGATATCATCGCGTGCAAACAGAACCAGAGCGATTACGATCAAGATCATGACCGCCAGAGCATGCATATTTGGCAGGGTAATTTCGAGCATGACTATCTCAGCCCCCGGGCTTTCCGATTTGACCAGGGCCAGTTGTTGCATTGAACTGACCGACAGCAAGCGGCAGTGTACAGCATCCCATCCATCAACCACTGATTGAGGTCAGCGCTCCCGGTCTGTCGGTTTATTGACAATCTATCCTTGCGCTTGCCTGTATCCTGTGTCTGTCTTATGCTGCCTGCGATTCTTATTGTACCCGAGCCGGGAGTGACTGCTTGCAAGCCAGGTATCCGTTGATCAATTTTGACCCCATTGCCATATCCATCGGTCCACTGGATATTCACTGGTACGGCATCATGTACCTGTTGGCATTCCTGACTTTCTGGGCTATCGGCAGCCTTGTGGCGGTAAAACGCAGGTGGTGGGGCTGGAGCACCCAGGACGTGAGTGACATCCTGTTTTACGGCATGCTAGGCGTCATACTTGGAGGACGAATTGGTTACATGCTGTTTTATGGCACTGACCTGTTGCTGGAGGATCCCTTTTCCCTGTTCAGGGTATGGGATGGTGGCATGTCTTTCCACGGTGGTCTTTTGGGTGTCATGGTGGCAATGGCCTGGTTTGCCAGACACAAGCACCGCTCATTTTGGCAGGTGGCTGATTTTGTTGCACCCCTTGTCCCCATTGGCCTGGCATTTGGCCGGTTGGGCAATTTTATCGGCGGGGAGTTATGGGGCCGGCCCACGGATGTACCCTGGGCAATGATATTTGCCCGCACCACCGGTTTTGGCTCGGATGAGACAGCGGCCCTCAACGAAGCCTGGCGATCCGGTGCACTGGATCACCTGGCGAGACATCCGAGCCAACTTTACCAGGCCGGGCTGGAGGGTTTGACACTGTTCATTATTCTGATGTGGTATTCCTCCCGGCCACGGCCAGCGGCTGCTGTTTCCGGTCTGTTCCTGCTCGGTTATGGTTTTTTTCGTATCTGCGTGGAATTTTTTCGTCAGCCGGACACACAGATCGGATTTCTTGTGATGAACTGGTTGACCATGGGTATGCTACTCTCATTGCCAATGGTAGCTGCAGGCCTGACCATCATGCTGCTCGCCTACCGTGCGCAATCCCGGATTCCTGATGCTCAATGAGAGGAAATGAAAACCTATCTGCAACTATTGCGAGATATTCTGGATAAGGGCAGCCGTGTAGAGGACCGGACCGGGACCGGCACCATCAGTCTGTTCGGCTACCAGATGCGTTTTGACCTGGCGCTTGGTTTTCCCTGTGTAACCACCAAGAAATTGCACCTGCGATCTATCGTGCACGAGTTGCTGTGGTTTTTAAGAGGTGATACCAATATTGCTTTTCTGAATGACAATGGTGTTTCGATCTGGGATGAGTGGGCCGATGAAAACGGCAACCTCGGGCCGATTTACGGGGCCCAGTGGCGTAGCTGGCCAACGGCTGACGGTCACAACATCGACCAGCTTGGCCTGTTACTTGATGACCTGCGGGAACGACCGCATTCCCGCCGGCACATTGTGTCTGCCTGGAACCCGGCGGTCTTGCCGGACGAATCCCGTAGTCCACAGGACAATGCCCGCGACGGTTTACAGGCGTTACCCCCCTGTCATACCCTGTTTCAGTTCCACATCGCGGGTGACAAACTGAGTTGCCAGTTGTACCAGCGCAGTGCCGATGCGTTTCTTGGTGTACCGTTCAATATCGCTTCTTACGCTTTACTGACCATGATGATCGCCCAGGTTGTCGGTCTCAAACCTGGTGATTTTGTGCATACGATGGGTGATGCGCATATCTATTTGAATCACCTCGAACAAGTTGCAACACAACTGTCCCGCACAGTATTCCCGCTACCGGTTATGTACATCAACCCACAAAGAAAAGATCTGTTTGAATTTGTCTATGAAGATTTTGAACTGCACAATTACCAACACCACCCGCTCATCAGGGCACCCATCGCAATTTAATCATCGTGAAATCATCACAACTGAAACAAAAAAAACTTACATTGGTTGCCGCGATGGGTACCAACCGCGCGATAGGTCTTAAAGGTCGTATGCCGTGGCATTTGCCCGCCGAATTACAGCATTTTAAAGATACGACCATGGGCAAAGCGTTGTTGATGGGTCGCAAAACCTGGCAGGCCATTGGCAGGCCATTACCGGGGCGGCAAAACATCGTCATCTCCCGGAATCCCACTTTTCAGGTGTCGGGTGCTGATGTGTGCACCACACTGGAAGCCGCTATTGAGGTGGCGCGAGGGGACGAAATCATGGTAATCGGCGGTGGTCAGTTATATACGCTGGCGCTACCACTGGCGCAACGTATGATCCTGACCTTGATTGATATCTCGCCCGCGGCCGATACATGGTTCCCGCAGTGGCACGAGCACGAATGGCGGCAGGTTAATGAGCAGGTTTTTCGGGCCGAGGGTGGGCAGGACCATGCCTACCGGATCGTCACACTCGAGAGAACCCTGGCATAGGCAGCTTAATCAAGCTCTTTTTCGTACATCCGGTAGCGTTTGGTTATTTCACCGCCGACACTCTCGATAATGTTCCGCACACCTTTGTTTTGTTCCAGAATCCATGACATCTCGACCTGTTGCAGATCTCTTTTCGCACCCGCCTGCATGACGGCATTGATGACCATGTAAGCCAGCGCAGGGCCAAAACGCGTATTTTGATGTTTCTGCCTGACACCCATCAGGGCGACTCTGGCTGATTTTGGAAAACGTACTTTCAGACGCCACGCGAGCTTTGCCCAACCGAACGGCAGCAGATGGCCATTCAGGTCTGCTATGGCTTCATTGATATTGGGAATCAGCACGATAAAGGCCGCCGCCTCGCCATCCAGATCGGCAATCTGAATGAATTCAGAAGGCATGATCATCAGTAGCTCCTTGCCCACCGCTGTAAACTCCTCGCGTGTGAACGGCAAGAAATTCCAGTTGTTGCGCCACGCGTCGTTGAAAATATCCCGCATGGTCTCGAGCTCAGCCGCAAAATTTTCACGTCTGAGGGGCCTGATCCCGGCGCGTCCGGCACTGCGATCGATCAGGGCCTGCATGACCCTGGGAACACGCAGGGTTTCCGAGTTCAGCTCATAGGCGAGCATGTCCTGTACAGGTTCAAGGCCACAACGCTCCAGGGCCGGACCGTAATAGGATGGTGAATGTCCCATCATGACGTACGGTGGTGTGTCGAACCCTTCCACCAGGATACCGACTTCCTGGTTAACGCCAAGGTTAAAAGGCCCGCTCATACGCTGCATGCCCTGATCCCGCAGCCAGTTCCCTGCAACCTCAATAAGGGCCCTGAAAACCTCGTCGTCATCAGGCGCCTCTATCAGACCAAAAAAGCCGGTTTTGCTGGCGTAGGTTTGCTGGTGCAGCTCATCTACCTGGGCAGAAACGCGACCGATTGCCTTGCCTTCACGAACCGCTAACCAGGCCCGCCAGCGGGCGTGCTGAAAGAAAGGGTTTTTGCTGGAGAGTGCTTCTTTGCGTTCAATCAACAGGGGTGCGACCCAGTTCTGGTCGTTCCGGTAAATCTCCCAGGGCACCCGGATAAAGGTATCCAGCGTCTTTTTATCGCTCACTTCCCTGATTTCCAGGGTGCTTTCAGATTGACCTTGCATGATAAGAATCCATCACTTTTAGCCTGTATTAATTGCAGAATATACTTTGAGATAGCGCCCGGTAATAGTCTTCCAGTCGAGGCCGTTTGCAAACTCCTGTGCGGCTGCCGACAGTCGCTTTCGAACTTCACGGGAGTCAGCCAATTGCAGGATTTTACCCACCATACTGACCCAGTCATCGCAGATGATAGCCTGTTTGCCGTTGATAACTGGAATACCTTCTATACCCTTGGAGGTGCTGATGACCGGCAGGCCTGCCGCAAAACAATCGATTATTTTCATGCGTGTGCCACCGCCTTCACGTAGCGGGATGACGGCCAAGTCGCAAGCCTTCAGCCAGGGTCCTACCTCAGCAACGCTGCCGGCAAAATGGATATGGTCGTGCAGTTTCCGGGCAGGTGGATCCCGCCCAATTGCAATCACATGAAACGCCGGCCCCGCATTTTGCAGTTGTGGCAGCAGGATATCTGCAAATACCTGCAGGGCTTCCCGGTTGGGTGGATACGAAAAAGTCCCGTGGAAGGCCAACAGCACGGCGTCATCCGGCAGGGCGTATTTTTCCCTGAGATCATCCCTGGCTGGCAATTTGAAGGGATCGGGGTCATATCCGTGTGGAATGGTATTGAGCAATTGCGGTTTGACGCCATCATCGACTAATTGCTGGCGATCGTTGTCTGACACACAGATGACTGCATCAGAACGGTTGCACAGGTCGATCTCGATCGCCTGCAGGTTGCAAAACTGTTTCTCGGTGAGTTGTGCCACCTGTTTCTTGAGACGCTTGTATTCCACATTGTGCTCTACCAGCACGACCCGGGCTTTGAGTATTTCGCGGGCTTCGATGCAGGGTTTTGCGTAAGCCGGGAACTCGGCCTGCAAAATGCCCGGGTTGAGCTTCTTAGCAGCATACAGGCAATGCCAAAAAAAACTGTTATCGGTCAGTGGCAGGTATAAGAAACTGTTGCTCTCGGGCAGGTCTTTGCTCAGGTGTATCAACTGGCCAAGTGTGCGCGGCAGACTCAGCAGGCGCAGCCAGAGCGGTAATTTTTGACGCTGTTCGTGGCCATTTGTGAACCGCCACCAGTAGCGCCGGTCTTCGCTGACGATACCCACCTCGCGACCCTGTCTTGACAATGCACGCGCGGTTTCGACAATCTTGACAGCGGCCCCGTGGTCAGCGGGGAACAGGTCGCTGCGGGTGACGATCAGAATGTCTTTGCCTGCTTGTGCGCGGATGAGCCTGCTCAGCAGGATGCGTCTGAGCAACCGCAGCTGGCGTAACAACCGTTGAGGCCAGGCAGGTTTGCCAAGCACCACCGTTGCGGGTTGCCGGTCCAGGTGTGGCAGGCGGGGTGCTTTTGCAGGTGATTCCAGCCAATCGAGCAGTGGCTGTGCAATACGATCCGGGTCCAGTGCTTCTTGGACCAGTTGTTGGGTGTTTTCCGAGCGCTTCTGCCATTCGTCCGGTGTGCTCATGATCCGGGGCAAAAGCACGGCCAGATCATCGGCAGTGTTGATCGTCCAGCCGGCATTGTACTGTTTGACCAAACTGGCAATCGGCAGGTAATCATTACAGATCAGTGGCAGGCCGTGGCGTAGAAACTCCAGCGAACGGTAAGACTGGCTGAATTTCCGTTCAATATTGGGCTCAGCGACCTCAAGACCGATATGGGCGGAATCCAGTAAAAACCGACTGAAATGGGCATAAGACACCAACTCACGTGTCTGAAAACGCTGTGCTGGGGTTTGCGACGTCGCATCATCGTGCCAGCGGTAGGGCCCACCGAACAGCACCAGGTGCGGTGCGTCGGTGGGAGATGCTTCTTTCATGGTTTCGAGGGTCTGCCAATAGTCGTCTGATTTGCGCCACGGCCAGCTCACACCGCCGCTCACCAGAGTCCAGCCATCGATGCGGGGATCGGAGCAGGGCAGACCGGCAGTTTCCGCCGCCAGCGGCAATATGCGTATCGGCTCGTTGCCACGCAGGTCGATACCCCCTTGTAGTAACGAGAACCACAAAAGGTCGCGTTGTGCCTCATTTCCGGTCAGCAACAGGTCACATTTTGCCAGGTTTGCATGTAAACGTTGCAACTGGGCGGCGACATGTTCAGGCCGCTCATAGAGCTCTTCAAGCGGTCTGGGTGCAACAAAATCAACGATGACCGGTTGGGGTAAATCAAATGGCAGTAATTCAAGCAACTCCCAATATGACACCAGTAAGATATCGGGTTGCAGCTTGATGATACGAGCATGCAGTTGATCACGGCTGGCAAAAGCATTTGCGTGTGAACGGTTCTTTATATCCAACCATATTTGGCGGACCTGGTGGCCGGACCGGCCCAATGCACCGCTAAGCTGTGCACTGCGAATGGCATTGCCGGTGGCGATGGCATCAGGTGTTAACGGTGGTTCCTGGGCTATCAGAAGTATCTGCATGGGGTAATCAGGCTATGGACTATCAGGTAAGCAAATGCATTATGGTAACAATACAACATTTTACTCAACGGGCTCCTGACGTGCCCAGGCTCAAGCCGCGTGGTTTAAGACGGTGTTGAAAACCACCGGCTCAGAGCCACAATAGAGGAGGACAGGTCGTGTAGAAGTTTAACGCAGAAAATGTTCTGTTTGAAACGGTATCTACATTGGACAAAGCCTTCAGTCTGGCTGTTTTAATGCCCTGCGTATTTTTTCAACGATTTCTTTGAGTTTCAGGTCCTGTGGCAGCGAACGGCCCAGCAACCAATCCAGCAGTTGGGTATCCTCGCAATCCAACAACTGCTCCAGGCCTGCGATCAGGGCTTCATCACAGCTCGCAGGGTGGTGGTCAAAATAGCGCTCCAGCAGATCATCCAGTTCCTTCATGCCACGACGCCCACGCCAGCGCAGACGGCCCATCCTGGCGTTCAGTGAAGTCACGGAAGATTCACGTATCAAGGCAGGTCAAATCTCGCGTTCCAGCAGCATTTTCTTGATTTCAACGATAGATCTGGCCGGATTCAAACCCTTTGGACAGACTCGTGTGCAATTTAATATGGTGTCGCAGCGGAACAAGCGGTAAGCGTCGTCCAGTTGGTCGAGTCTTTCACCGGCAAATTCATCGCGGCTGTCAGCCAGCCAGCGGTAGGCCTGCAGCAATATGGCGGGGCCCAGGTAGCGTTCACCGTTCCACCAGTAACTGGGGCACGACGTTGAACAGCAGGCACAGAGGATACATTCGTAGAGACCATCCAGTTTTTTGCGGTCTTCGGGCGACTGTAAGCGTTCCTTGTCAGGTGGGGGTGGAGACTGGGTTTCGATCCAGGGTTTGATGGAGGCGTACTGGGCATAAAAATGGGTCATGTCCGGTACCAGGTCCTTGACCACCGGCATATGCGGCAAAGGGTAAATGTCCACATCTCCCGCCGGCAAGTCACTCATGTTGAGGGTGCAGGCAAGCGTGTTGGTGCCGTTAATGTTCATGGCGCAGGAACCACAAATTCCTTCCCGGCAGGAACGCCGGAATGTCAGGGACTGATCGATTTCATCCTTGATCTTGATCAGTGCGTGCAGCAGCATCGGACCACAGTCGTCCATGTCTACCGTATAACTGTCGACCCTTGGTTGCTCGGTATTATCCGGATCCCAGCGGTAAATGTTGAATTTGCGAACATTGCCACTGCCCTCTGTCGCCGCCCAGTTCTTACCTTTGACGACACGGGAATTCAATGGAAGCGAAAATTTTATCATTTGAGTTTCTTGCCTGTTGATTAATAAACGCGTTTTTTGGGTTCGATGTAGTCGATTTCATCACTGAGCGTGTACGTATGCACCGGCCGGTAATCCAGTTTCGGTGAAGTGCCCGCTTCTCCCTGCCACGACAGTGTGTGTTTCATCCACTGCGCATCGTCACGTTCGCTGTAGTCTTCACGGGCGTGTGCGCCACGGCTTTCCTTGCGGTTGGCCGCGCTGGTGATCAGCGCACTGGCACAGGTCAGCAGGTTCTCCAACTCCAGTGCCTCCGCGAGGTCTGAGTTCCAGATCATACCGCGGTCACTGAGCGTGATGTTTTTGAAGTCAGCACTGCAAGCATTGATCAGTTGTTCGCCCTCACGCAGGGTTTCTTCGGTGCGGAAGACCGCCGCGTGTTTTTGCATATCGCGTTGCATGCGCAGACGCAATTGAGATGTCGTGGTGTCACCGCTGCTATTGCGTACACGGTCAAAATGATCGATGGCAGGGTCCAGCGCACTGGCCGGCAGGGGCTTGTGCGGCGCACCTGGTTTCATCAGTTCACCGCAACGCAACGCGGCGGCGCGGCCAAACACGACCAGGTCGAGCAAGGAATTACAACCCAGCCGGTTGGCGCCATGCACGGACACACAGGCTGCTTCACCAATAGACATCAGTCCGGGTGCAACGGCATCCGGGTCATCATTCGTGGGTCGTAGCACCTCCCCCATGTAGTTGGTCGGTATACCACCCATGCAGTAATGGGCTGTAGGCAGCACCGGGATCGGCGCCTGTGTTACGTCCACGTCGGCAAATATCTTCGAAGTCTCCGCAATACCCGGCAGACGTTCATTGATGACATCGGCGCCCAGGTGTTCCAGGTGCAGATGGATATGATCCTTCTCGGGGCCCACACCGCGGCCTTCATTGATTTCGATCGTCATGGCGCGGCTGACGACGTCCCGTGATGCGAGATCCTTGGCATTGGGTGCATAACGCTCCATAAACCGTTCACCATCAGAATTGGTCAGGTAGCCACCCTCGCCACGGACCCCCTCGGTGATGAGCATACCCGCACCATACACACCGGTGGGGTGAAACTGCATGAATTCCATGTCCTGCAAGGGCAGACCGGCACGTGCGATCAGACCGTGACCATCCCCGGTGCAGATATGGGCCGAAGTGCAGGAAAAATAGGTCCGGCCATAACCGCCGGTGGCCAATACCACCATGTGCGCCTGGAAGCGGTGCAACTTGCCACTGTTCAGGTCCCAGGCCAGCAGGCCACGGCAAACACCTTCATCGTCCATGATCAGGTCGGTGGCAAAATATTCGATATAGAACTCGGCCTGGTGTTTCAGTGCCTGCTGATACAGCGTGTGCAGCATCGCATGACCGGTGCGGTCGGCCGCCGCGCAGGCCCTCGGCACGGGGGTCTTGCCAAAATCGCTCATGTGGCCACCGAACGGGCGCTGGTAAATGCGGCCATCCTCGGTGCGCGAAAAGGGCAGACCAGCGTGTTCAAGTTCATAAACGGCCTGTGCCGCCTCACGACACATGTATTCAATGGCGTCCTGGTCACCGAGCCAGTCGGAGCCCTTGACGGTATCGTACATATGCCATTTCCAGTTGTCTTCGCCGAGGTTCCCCAGCGATGCTGCGATCCCGCCCTGGGCGGCAACAGTATGGCTACGGGTCGGGAATACCTTGCTGATACAGGCGGTCTTCAGCCCTTGCTCCGCCATACCAAAGGTAGCACGCAGACCCGCGCCACCGGCGCCGAGGACGACGACATCATAGCGGTGTTCGATAATTTCGTACGCTTGGCTCATTATTCTTCTAGCCTCCAAATGCCAGACCCAAAAGGGAAAAAACGCCTGTAAATCCCAGCACAATGGCCGCAAATGACGCAGCGATTCGAGCACTCAGTTGCAGCCAGCGCGCCTGGACATAGTCCTCAAAAATGGCCTGCAGACCCAGGTTGGAATGGTACAACGAGATAATCAGGAAAATACTCAGCAAGATGCTGCGGTGAGGTGATTGCAACCAGGCGATCACCTCAACGTGGCTTTGCCCCGATATTGAAATGATCGAGACCACGAACCAAACGACCAACGGCACCAGGCCGATTGCACTCAGACGCTGCATCCACCAATGACCCAGACCATCCTTGGATGAACCGAGCCCGCGTGCGCGTGAAATGGGTGTGCGATATTTCATGCGCCACCTCCCGGCCAGCCACCGGCCAGGAACCACGCGACCAGTGTAAGTACAATGCTCAGGCCCAGCACAATGACACTGCTGCGATCAATCTGTTCGATTTCCAGCAGTCTGCCGGTATCCCAGATCAGGTGGCGCACACCGCTGATGGTGTGATAAATAAGTGAAAAAGCCCAGCCGAAGAGCACGAACTGGCCGATAAAACCACCGAGAAAATGGCTCATACCGGCATAGGCTTCTGCCGAGTGCGCGGCGCTGGCTATCCAGCCCACCAGCAAAATGGTGCCGGCCGCGAGGGCAATTCCTGTAATCCGGTGCAGTCCCGAAAGCACCATCGGTAATTCGAGCTTGTAAATCTGTAAATGAGGGGACAGTGGTCGCTCATTCGTAGGCATGGAAATATCCCTGGGTTAGTGTGAAAAACAATATTGAAAAATCTGCAATGAAGTCTTCATGGCAATCGATGAATCATGCAATTACAGAAAAATAAGACTTTGGATAATAGGTTAAGGAATTAAAAATCACTGCAACGGCCTTTATGTTCCCAGTCCCCGAAACGGGTGGGTTCCGGACCTTTGGGGCCGTTGATCTCTTTCGGTGCTGTTTGATTTTGAGTCGCCGCCGGGTCTGGTGCCGGGGAGCGTCTGGAATCTGATTTTTGTCGCGTGCCGGTCATAGTTTAGAGTGATTGAAATGTTAGCAATTGAGTGCCTTTACCATTGCTGCATATTATCTCGCTGTCGCCCTTCAAGGGCAAGGGAAAACATTCGATTTCTGTGTGTATTTTTGACCTCAAACCGGGGGCAGTATGGTGGTCTCAAAAGGCTTCCACTACATTGCTGAGCACACAAGGCTCCGCAGGGCACAAAAGGATAAATCACTTTGAATCAGGGGGAGGGGTTGACGACTGGCAGACCACAACAGGGACAGGGTCACCGATCTTTGTATATACTGGACGTCCCGGGTTCCCAGCCAACCCAGTCATTCGCAGCAGGAGAAAGCGTTCACATGCAAAAATTTATTCTGACACTAACCATCGCGGCAATCATTCTGCCACTGGCGGGTTGTGAGAAAAACCCCGCCACGCAAGCTCCGGTTGTCGCGAAACAGGCTGTGCCGGATACTGCGGCAAGCATCAATGCCACACCGGCATTCGGCAGCTGGGGTGTTGATCTTGATGGTCGCGATTTGCACGTTTCACCGGGCGATGACTTCTTCGACTATGCCAATGGCAGCTGGCTGGCCAACCATGAAATTCCCGCCGACCGCAGTGGCTATAGCGTTGGTTTGGAAGTACATGAACGTGCGCAGAAACGGGTTAAATCCATTATCGAAGAGCTTGGTAACAAGGGCGGTGATAAAGGCAGTGCGGAACAAAAAGTGGGCGACTACTACGCCAGCTGGATGGATGTGGATACGATCAATGGATTAGGAATGGCACCACTACAGGCTGACCTCGATCAAATTGCCGCCATCGAGGATCTCGCGGGACTGACCGAGGCATTCGGGCGGGCAAACTATATTTCTGGCAACCGCGTCATCAGCGCCGGTCTGGGGATTGATCCTGCCAACCCGGATAAATACAACTTCAACATCGGCCTGGGTGGCATGGGTTTGCCAGACCGCGATTATTATCTTGAAGACAGCGAGCGCTTTCAGAACATCCGTAAAGCGTATGTCGCCCATATCGGTGAAATGTTGGCGCTGGCCGGTATCGAAGGTGCCGACGAGAAAGCAGCTGCCATACTGGCGCTGGAAACCAAGGTCGCCAGATTGCAATGGATTCGTGCGGACCGTCGCGACCGGGATAAAACCTACAATCCAACAACGGTAGTCCAGTTGAAAAAAGATCACCCCGGTTTCGACTGGGATTTATTCCTCGTATCGGGTGGGATCGTAGGCCTGGTAGACGTCAATCTGAGCCATCCGAATACCATTCAGCCGTTGATCGACCTGTTGACCAATGAACCCCTGGATACCTGGCGGGCATACTTAAGCTATCACCTGATTTCCAATAACGCGGCACTGCTCTCGGAGGCAATTGATACAACCAATTTCAACTTTTGGGGCAAGGTCATGCAGGGTCGCGAAGCCCAGTTGGACCGCTGGAAACGTGGTGTTTCCCGGGTGGGCGCGAAACAGGGCCTGGGCGAAGCCCTGGGGCAGATTTATGTCAATCGATATTTTCCGCCAAGCTCGAAACAAAAAATGGATACCCTGGTAGGGTATCTGCGAAAAGCCTATCAACAGCGGATCGAGAACCTGAGTTGGATGGGTGAGGACACTAAAAAAGAAGCATTGGCGAAGTTGGCGTCTTTCCGGCCCAAGATCGGCTACCCCGATAAATGGCTGGATATCAGCGGTATCGAGATCGAGAAAAGTGATTTATTCGGCAATGCACGCCGTATCACAAAGTTCTTTGAAGACTATGATGTTGCCCGGCTCAAACGGCCTACCGACAAAGACGAATGGTTTATGATGCCGCAGACGGTCAATGCGTACTATAACCCCAGTTTTAATGAAATCGTTTTTCCGGCGGCTATTCTGGAACCACCATTTTTTGACCCCAATGCCGACCCGGCGGTCAATTACGGGGCCATTGGTGCGATTATCGGTCACGAAATGGGTCACGGTTTTGATGACCAGGGTTCCAAATCAGACGCCAATGGCGTGAAGCGTAACTGGTGGACCGATGCCGATCGAACCGCATTTGAAGAGCGCACCAAAAACCTCGGCGAACAATACGGCCGCTATGAAGCCGTGCCCGGCACGTTTGTCGATGGCAAGTTCACCATGGGTGAAAACATCGGCGATCTGGGCGGTGTTGGTGTGGCCATTTACGCCTATGAGCTTTCACTCGAAGGCAAACCTGCTGTCGAGATCGATGGTTTTAGCGCCAAACAACGATTCTTCCTCGCCTATGCGCAAGCCTGGCGGAGCAAAACCCGTGAAGAAGCCATGCTGCAACGGCTTAAGGCTGACCCTCATTCTCCACCAAAATACCGGGTGAATGGCATTGTTCGGAACGTGGATGAGTGGTATTCCGCCTTTGGGGTCAAGCAGGATGAAGCACTTTACCTGGCGCCGGAAGAACGTGTAACAATCTGGTAAATAAAAACGCCGTGCCACGGTCATGATCGTGGCTGTCAAAGTGAATTTGATATTCTTCTTGATGCCGATTTGAGCTATTATTTCTAGTCTGGTGGTTGTTACACTTCACCATCAGAATCTCGTATGTAATCCGACTCGAGAGCTTGGGGTACTCCAACGGCATCCCGGATCCTTGGTGGAATGTCCGGACGAGAGCGGATCGCGTTAATAATTGTAAATATGACGGAGATAGCGTTGAGAGACCCAGTTGATATGGAACGAGGCCCGGGCCTCTACGATCGCGTCAATGATCACGATTCCTGTGGCATCGGTTTCGTCGTGGATATCAAGGGCCGCAAGAGTCGCCGTATTATCGACCAGGGTCTCAGCGTGTTGGCGAACCTGACGCATCGTGGTGCGGTCGGGGCCGATCCGCTTGCGGGCGACGGTGCCGGAATATTACTCCAGCTACCGGATACATTTTTCCGCAGGGAAGCCGCCAGCCAGGGTATCGAACTTCCGGCACCAGGTGAATATGGCGTGGGCATGTGCTTCCTGCCCAACGAGGAAATCCACCAGGTCATTTGCGAGAATGCCCTGGTAGAAATCATTATTCGCGAAGGTCTGAAAGTCCTGGGCTGGCGGGACGTGCCGGTCGACCCGTCATGTCTTGGCGAAAGCGTCAAGCCAATCGAGCCGGTCATTCGCCAGATACTGGTCGGTGCCGGACCGGACATCCGTGACCAGGATCACCTCGAAAAGAAGCTCTTCGTGGCACGTAAGCAGGCATACATACAGATCATGCAGCGTTCGCCACAAGTCCTCGAGAGTGGTGGTTATTATGTCACCTCAATGTCGAGCCGCACCATCACATACAAAGGCATGGTCCTGGCCAAAAATCTGGCGGTGTATTTCAAGGATCTTGCCGATCCTGAGATGGCATCGGCATTGGCATTGGTGCATCAGCGCTTTTCCACCAATACCTCCCCAAGCTGGCGTCTCGCTCAGCCGTTCCGGCTGTTGTGTCATAACGGCGAAATCAATACCGTCAAGGGCAACATCAACTGGATGATGGCCCGCAGGCAGACCATGTCATCAGACGTTCTCGGCGAGGACCTCGAAAAGCTCTGGCCCCTGATCGGTGACGGCGCCTCTGATTCCGCAACCTTTGATAACGCGCTGGAACTGTTGCTGGCTGGCGGTTATTCCCTTGGCCATGCCATGATGATGATGATTCCCGAGGCGTGGACCAGTAACCCCCTGATGGACGATAAACGCCGCGCGTTTTACGAGTATCACGCAGCTTTAATGGAACCATGGGACGGACCGGCAGCGGTGGCGTTTACTGACGGGCGGCAAATTGGAGCGACGCTTGACCGCAACGGACTTCGTCCGGCCCGCTACTTCGTGACAGATGATGACCTTGTGGTGATGGCTTCCGAGATGGGGACGCTTGATATCCCTGAGGAGACCATTGTCAAGAAATGGCGGCTTCAACCCGGTAAGATGTTATTGATCGATCTGGAGCAGGGGCGCATCGTTGAGGATGACGAGCTTAAATCCACGCTCGCTACGGTCAAGCCCTACCAGAAATGGCTCGATGAAACCCAGATTCGGCTCACCGAGTTGCCGGAAGAAGTCGCCTCCATGGGGCCGGACACCAAAACGCTTTTGATGGCCCAGCAGGCGTTTGGATATACCCGTGAAGACATTGCCTTCTATTTAAGGAATATGGCGGAAGCTGGTCAGGATCCGATTGGTGCCATGGGGCGGGATACGCCACCGGCGGTGCTGTCCGACCGGCCCAAGCTGTTGTTCGACTACTTCAAACAGACCTTTGCACAGGTGACAAACCCACCCATCGATCCGATCCGCGAAGCGTTGGTCATGTCACTGGTGTCACTGATCGGTCCAAAACCCAATCTCCTGGATCTTCACACCGGTGGCACGCACATGCGTCTCGAGGTTCAGCAGCCGATCCTGACCAATGTCGATCTGGAACGGATACGGCGGATCGAAAACCATGTCACCGATGCTTTCTCGACCAAGCGCTTGAGTATGTGCTACCACGTCTTTGAAGGACCCGGGGGCATGCGGGATGCTCTCACAGCATTGTGCGAGAGCGCCATAGAGCAGGTGCAATGTGGCCACAACCTCATCATCCTGTCTGACCGTCGCATCAATGTCGAGAACATCGCCATACCCTCATTATTGGCCACGGCGGCCGTCCACCACCATCTGATCAGGGAAGGTTTACGTACCAGCACAGGCCTGGTGATAGAAACCGGTGAGGCCCGTCAGGTGCATGATTTCTGTCTGCTGGCAGGGTTTGGCGCTGAAGCCATCAACCCTTACCTGGCACTGGACACGATCGCAAACATGGCGGGGGGTTTGAAGGGTTCGCCCACACCGGCGGAGGCACAGCAGAAATATATCAAGTCAATCAACACAGGTATGCTGAAGGTCATGTCCAAGATGGGCATTTCGACGTTCCAGTCCTATTGCGGTGCGCAGATTTTTGACGCTGTAGGTCTCAACACGGATTTCATTGATGAATACTTCACCGGAACCGACTCCCTCATTGAGGGGGTCGGTCTCGATGCCATCGCGACCGAAACCATCGCACGGCACCAGATGGGCTATGGAGATGACCACATTTTTCGGCATCAACTGGATGTGGGCGGCGAGTTGGCATACCGCATCCGGGGTGAAGAACATGTGTGGAACCCGGACACGATCAGTGCCTTGCAGTTCGCTGTCAGAGCAGGCAGCTATAAAAAATTCAAGGCCTATTCCAAAGCCGTCAACGACCAGACCAGGCACTTCAAGAATTTGCGTGGTCTTTTCGAGTTCGACATGGAGGCTGGTTCAGCCATTGACCTTGAGGACGTCGAGCCTGCATCCGAGATCGTAAAACGCTTCACAACGGGAGCGATGTCGTTTGGTTCCATCTCGTGGGAAGCCCATACCAATCTTGCAATCGCCATGAACCGAATTGGCGCCAAGTCCAATACCGGGGAGGGCGGCGAAGAATCGATCCGCTTTGCTGTGGATGAGAACGGTGATTCGATGCGCTCGGCGACCAAACAGGTGGCATCCGGCCGGTTTGGCGTCACAACGGAATACCTCGTTAATGCCGACGACATTCAGATCAAGATGGCCCAGGGTGCCAAACCGGGCGAAGGCGGACAGCTTCCGGGTCACAAGATAGATGAGAGGATTGCAAAGGTACGGCACTCAACGCCTGGCGTCGGCTTGATCTCTCCACCGCCACACCATGACATCTACTCAATCGAAGACCTCAAGCAACTGATTCACGATCTTAAAAATGTCAACCCCAGGGCGCGGATCAGCGTCAAGCTGGTCTCTGAAGTGGGTGTCGGCACCATCGCCGCAGGTGTGGCCAAGGCCTATGCCGATCAGGTCCTCATCTCGGGAACGGGGGGCGGCACTGGCGCCAGCCCCTTGACTTCGATCATGCGGGCAGGCTCACACTGGGAACTCGGTCTTGCCGAAACACATCAAACCCTGGTGGAAAATGGCCTTCGCGGCCGGATCGCGGTGCAGGTCGATGGCGGCATTCGCACCGGTGCTGATGTTGTCACCGCCGCCTTACTTGGTGCGGATGAGGTCGGTTTCGCAACCTCGGCATTGATCGCCGAGGGCTGCATCATGACTCGAAAATGTCATTTGAATACCTGTCCGGTCGGCGTGGCAACGCAGGATTCAAGGCTCCGCGAGCTGTTCCCTGGTAAGCCGGAACACGTGGTTAATTTCATGCTGTTTATCGCCGAGGAAGTCCGTGAGTTGATGGCACAGCTCGGTTTCAGGACCTGGAACGAGATGATTGGCCAGAGTGACCGGCTGCATCGCAAACCGGCAATCGATCACTGGAAAGCCCGGGGAGTAGACCTGAGTCGGATACTGTACAAACCCGAAGCTGCGGAGGGTGTCCGGATATACAATTCGGAGCGCCAGGACCATCACCTCGAAAAGGCCCTGGACAAGGAGTTGATAAGAGTGGCCATGCCCGCGTTGGAGCATCAGACACGCACGGTGATCGATATGCCCATTCGTAATACCAACCGTTCAGTGGGGGCAATGCTGTCGGGAGAAGTAGCACGCCGTTATGGGCACGCGGGTCTGCCTGATGACACGATCCATATCAACTTTGTGGGTACAGCAGGCCAGAGTTTTGGTGCATGGCTTGCCCAGGGAATGACCTTACATCTGCTTGGCGATGCCAATGACTATGTCGCGAAGGGTATCTCGGGAGGCAGACTGGTTGTCCAGGCAGCACCCGAGGGTCCGTTTATTCCCAAGGACAATGTCATCATCGGCAATACCGCCCTTTATGGTGCCATCGAGGGCGAGTGTTATTTCAACGGCGGTGCGGGCGAACGGTTCGCGGTTCGCAACTCTGGCGCCATTGCGGTTGTCGAGGCGGTTGGAGATCATGGTTGCGAGTACATGACCGGTGGTTGTGTCGTGGTGCTCGGAAATACCGGACTGAACTTTGCTGCCGGAATGAGCGGTGGGATAGCGTACGTGCTTGATGAAGATGGCTCATTTTGCAAACGGGCCAACCTGTCGATGGTGGAACTTGAAACCATTGACCCGAAGAGCTACCCGGTCCGGGCCATTGAAAACCCGAGCCGTGAGGATCTGATGGCTGACCCGCTTGACTTTGACGCATGGCGGCTGCGTCACCTGGTATCGATACACGCAGAACTGGTTGAAAGTTCCCGGGCCTGTGAAATCCGTGACAATTTCGACCACTACGTATCAAGGTTTGTCAAGGTTGTGCCAGTGGAATATCGGCGGGCTTTTGAGGCACGAAATCTACAGGTGGGGGCCGCCTGATGGGTTCGAACACCGGATTCCTGGATTTCGACCGTAGCGATAGCCGCTATTTACCGGTCGAGGAGCGAAAAAAGAACTATTGCGAGTTTACGATACCGCTGACCTTGCAAGAAGCCAGGACCCAGGGCGCACGCTGTATTGACTGTGGCATCCCTTACTGTCACCTCGGTTGCCCGGTCAACAACATCATTCCGGATTTTAATGACCTTGTTTATAAGGATGACTGGCGGAAGGCTTCCGAGGTGTTGCACTCCACCAATAATTTCCCGGAATTCACGGGCCGCGTTTGTCCCGCACCGTGTGAGGAGGCGTGCACCCTCAACCTGCAGGACGCTGCGGTCACCATCAAGTCGATCGAGTATTCGATCGTCGAGCGGGCGTGGGAAGCGGGCTGGATTCGCCCACAGATACCACAACGGCGAACGGATAAACGAATCGCAGTCGTGGGATCAGGTCCGGCTGGTTTGGCGGCTGCCCAGCAGTTGGCGAGAGCCGGCCACCGTGTCGTCGTCTTCGAAAAGAACGCCAGGATCGGTGGTTTATTGCGCTATGGCATTCCCGACTTCAAGATGGAAAAACGTCTACTCGACCGCCGTATGTCTCAAATGCAGGCTGAGGGTGTCGATTTCCGTGTCAACAGCAAGGTCGGTGACACGGTATCCATACAAGAGCTGAAGGAGGATTTTGATGCCGTGGTCCTTGCAGGCGGAGCCGAGTCTCCCCGGGACGTCGACGTGCCCGGGCAGGATTTGCAAGGCGTCGAGTTCGCCATTCCTTTCCTCGCACAGCAGAACCGCCGTGTCAGTGGTGAGTCATTGCTGGGTAATGCCGGGATCATCGCCAGGGCTAAGCACGTCGTTATTATCGGTGGTGGCGACACGGGTTCTGACTGTGTTGGAACCAGCAATCGGCAAGGTGCGCTCTCTGTCACGCAACTTGAGCTTCTGCCCAAACCTCCAGAGCACCCCGACAAGCTCCTGACCTGGCCCGAGTGGCCCAACAAGCTGCGTACGACCTCGTCTCACGAGGAAGGCTGTGAGCGGCGCTGGTCCGTCCAGACCAAATCCTTCTCAGGTTCCGATGGACAGGTTGATACGCTACATGCGGTTAAAGTTGACTGGAAAAACGTCGAAGGGGACTGGCAGATGACCGAGATCGGAGGCTCGGAATTCAGCATTCCCGCTGATCTTGTGCTGATTGCTGCTGGCTTCATCCACCCGGTGCACACGGGCCTGCTCGAGAAGCTGGAGGTCGAGTTGGATACCCGGGGCAATGTTCTTGCCAACACCGATGATTACGCAACGTCGGTACCCGGGGTATTTGTTGCGGGCGACATGCGGAGGGGCCAGTCGCTCGTTGTGTGGGCAATCCGTGAAGGACGACAGGCCGCACGGGCCGTGGATAAGGCACTTATGGGTGAGACTAAATTACCCTGCTAGCTGTGAATTCCAGCAACGTTGTACACAAAGAATCATTTTATTGACCGGTTTAGGGAACCCACCTGGCACGCAACCGCAGTGGGTACTTACACCCAGGGACACGCGGTGAACCCATCCATGGGGGCTCGGTCGCAACATCCCTGTTGCTCACGGTCCCTGGATGTAAGTACCCACCACGGCTCCTGGACAGACCACCGGTCGGTGGAACCATCATGCACTGGCACAATGGCTTGTGAGGGGGTGCCGGTGGCGGTGTCCGGGACCGTAATCCGTAGGGAACGGATTCCGAACGCCCATGGATGGCCCGAGTGTGTCCCGGAGATCGCTACCGGTATCCCCGCTGGGCACACTATCAGGTGTAAACAACGATGCTGGAATTCACAGCTAACGACCTGCAAACACGACGGCGGGTTCGAGTTTTAATACCGGCCTGAGGCTGATGAGCGCTGCCGTCAGGCTGACGATCACCACGCCGATCGTTCCTGACAGCGGCACACACCTGGGCAATGTCCGCGACCGACCTATGACACTGATAACTTGATCATCGGCCAGTTACTCATCCCGTGCTCTGAGTTCATGTGTTGGCACATCAAGGTGCCGAACAAGGCGACCCTGCCAGTCCTGTTGAACTAACCAGCATATTTCTGTGAATCATTGAAAATATTATTATCAATATATTAATTGATATAGATCAATTACAGCTTAAATTGCTCTTGAGTAGCCCCAAAATCCAGCGCATAGTTGGTTCGAACCCGTCAAAAAGGAATGCAGAAATGATTATCAGATTGATTGTTGGTTTTATGTTTGCCCTGATGCTGACACCGTTTGGATTGCAGGCGGATGGCAACTATGAAAACGGCGCAGACCTGTCTGCCGATTGTGTCAGTTGTCACGGTGCAGATGGCAAGGGCAGTTTTGAGACACCACCCCTGGCGGGTCTCGATGAAGCCTATATCCTGCGACAATTAAAAGCCTTTAACAGCGGTGAAAAGAAGTCAGTGGATGGCATCATGCACATTTATTCCGAAGACCGGACCGAGCAGGAACTGGCAGACCTGGCCACTTACTGGGCGAGCAAGAAAAGCCAGTAAGCCATCCGCGTTTATTGATGTATAAATGATAAAAAACGCCGCCCGGTTGGGCGGCGTTTTTCTTTCCAGTATCTTGATCAGAGACTGATCTGACTACATCCCGTAGCCCATTGTCAACCCATTAAGTATTGGGTGTCGGGCAGATAACGCCAGGCGTTACGATATCCCTTTGCAAGGGGTATTCGAGATCGGTGAAGCCATTTCCCTGCATATCGGTATTGGGTACCAGGGCCATGTTGCCGGCGGTGCAGGAGGTAAAGGTAAATGTACCCTGGCCCCACGGTGTATTGCTATGATCGGCTGGGTCAAAATCCGCACCCCACATGGCGCCTGTGGGCATTACAAAGTCGACCACTGCCTGGTTGCCATCAACGACACCGGAACCGATCAGCCAGACCTGGTTGCCAAGGCTGTCATAGGTATAGAAAGAGACGATTAGTACCGGTGTTCCCGATGAGGTCGCAACCTCGAGCAGCAGGCCTTCGCCGTCGCGGCTTGGTCCACCCTGCCAGTTGCCGCTCAAACCCGGGTTCATAGCAAAACCGGTGCCGCCGAGTTTCTGCATGTATGCCATCAGGTTGACAATATCGGCTGAACTCGCATCGCCGATCGCACTGCGGGTCATTGCCTCATCGGCGATGCCCCAACGGGTCTTGTGGGCGAACTCACTGAATTTGCCGTCGCCACTTAAGTAACCCAGGATGCTGCCACCATCGGGCAATTCAAACGGGGTGGCGGGATCGCTGGTTGGTGACGTATGACAACCTTTGCACCTATCTTCAAAGAAGGTCTCGCCCGCGGTCGCATCAGCCGTATCCAGAAGTGTATATTGCGCCGGTTTTACACTGGTGTTGATGTCTTTGAAATAGGCGCTCGGGTCGGCGTCTTCAAAGTTGATGAATTCAACCAGACAATCCAGTTGTTCCTGGGTCGGAACGACATCGCTGCCGTTGGGGCCGGCAGCAGAAAAATCAGGGTGCTGGTTGCCCAGCGTGTAGCCGTTGGAGTGCGCCGCCTTGTTGGCCGCAGAATGCGTGTCGTCCGTTGCAACCCAGCTTCCGCTGCCGTCCGCGTAGGACCGGCCAGTGTTGGCGTGTTCGATCATATCGGTGGTAATGGCGTCATGACCGCCCATGAAAGGACTGACATCACGACTGCTTGCATCACCGTCGCCAAAACCGGCATTGGGGCGTGAACTTTTACGTGAACGACGTGCATAGCCACCGTCCATACCCAGACGGTCCCAGCCGTGGCAGGCTTTGCAGCGTACATAATCCTTGCTGGTCACGCCGGCGGGCAGACCGGAACCACCGGCATCGTCCTTGCTCCAGTTTTCCCATGCCAGGGCGCCCATTTCAACACAGGCGCTGGGTGGATCCTGGGCCAGCGCCATGCCCGAGAAAAGTAGTGGTAAAGCTGCTGAACTCACTGATAATAAATTTTTTAATGTCTTGTTAAACATGACCGCCTCCAAATGGTTAAATGCAAATTCCTGCGTAATATAATTGATTTAGACTTCAACTAAACTGACATAGGTCAATATTTGACCATATACCTGACTCGGCTTCTCCACAGGGTCCAGGTCCTCCACAGGCCAACAACCCACATCACAGCAACCACGAGTTTTCTTGACACAAGTCATGTGGAGTCTTTTAGGCTTCAACTAAACTCCGCAGCCATGTATTTTTATTAATATCAACCAAGATGAATTATTACGATGCCTAAACATATCACTCGACTACTTTCAATACTGGTTGTTGGCGCGCTTTTGGCTTATGCAGGAAAATCGTACTTAACCGATCCGTCCTTTTACCGCTTTGGTCATTACCGGGCGGATGCCGTGACTGAAATTGCCGCCCTCAAACCAGTGATCGAAACGGCGCCCCAATGCCAGACTTGCCACGAGCAAAGACTCAACGACTGGGCCGTTGGTTCGCACAAAACAGTGCAGTGTGAAATCTGTCATGGATTTGGTAACGAGGGGCATCCGGATAATGGTCTGACACGTGTTCCAGCGGACACGATAAAGCTCTGCACCCTGTGTCACGAGGCCATGCCGTCACGACCAGCAAGGCAACCACAGATCGTGGTGGGTGAACACCCGTTCCCCGGTGAGGGATCAACACAGTGTATTGAGTGTCATGACCCGCATATACCGGGCGGTGGGCCGGATACGACCCAGGCAGCTACCGGGGTTCAGGCGGCCGGCACCGTAGCCAGTGTGCCTGCCAAGGTTTCAAAATGCGCCAAGTGCCACGGCAAGCTGGGTGAAGGTCGTAAGAAAAACCCGGCCCTGGCCGGAACACAGGCCAGCATTCTTATTGAGCGGATCAACCTGTACAAAACCGGTGAGCGCAGCAACAAGATGATGAATAAATATGCCAAATCACTCAGCGACGATGAAATCGCGGAACTGGCTGAATATTACGCGGCGTTACCGGCGCCCCCAGCTGGGAAATGACCCGGCAGCCATACAAACGAAAAGGAACGAACCTGTGAAAACCGATGATAAAAAAGCCGGACGCCGCAATTTCCTGCGCACCACCGGCACGGCAATTGCCGGGCTGGGTGCAGCCGTCAGTGGCGCCAGCCTGTTGGCTAAAGATAATGAAGCGAGTGCAGCCGGTGAAACCGGTTCCGCCTCGCCCGTACCCGGCTACGACTGGACCAGGCACCGCTGGGCGTATGGTATTGATGCGACCAAGTGTATCGGCTGTCTGCGTTGTGTTGAGGCCTGTAAGGCGGAAAATGACGTGGCGGGCGATGCGCACCACTTCCGTACCTGGGTCGAACGCTACGTTTATCTTGAAGGTGAAGAAAAGCCGCACGTTGACAGCCACGCTGACCCACAGAACATCGCGGCATCCGGTTCCGAATCAGAATACCGCTTTGATAATCGTTACAAGGGTAAAAAAGTCACCAAGTCATTCTTTATGCCGAAGATGTGTAACCACTGTGAAAACCCGGCCTGTGTCCAGGTTTGCCCGGTGGGTGCAACCTTTAAAACCGAAGACGGAGTGGTGCTGATCGATCATGAGTATTGTATCGGTTGCCGTTATTGCATCCAGGCCTGTCCTTACGGTGCACGGTTTTTTATCGAGGACAAGGGCGTTACCGACAAGTGCACCTGGTGCTATCACCGTATTACCAAGGGCAAGCGGCCTGCCTGTGTAGAAGTTTGCCCAACCGGTACGCGTGTCTTCGGCGACCTGAACGATTCGGAAAGCCCGGTCAGTCAGTTTATACGTGACAATCAGGTACAGGTACTCAGACCGGAAATGGGTAACGCACCCATGTGTTTCTATGTTGGACTAGATAAGGACGTGTCATGATTGAAATTGCCCCTTTCACCGGTTATGTGTATCCCAACGAGACCGTCGTCCCGTGGAGCATACTGATCGTCATCTACCCCTACCTGACCGGTCTGGTAGCCGGCGCCTTCACGGTGTCCAGCTTTTACCACGTGTTTGGCATGCAACAGTTCAAACCAGTCGCCAGGCTTGCCTTACTCACTTCCCTGAGCGTGATGCTTTTTGTACCCACGCCGCTGCTGGCTCACCTCGGGCACCCGGAGCGGGCCATGAATTCAATGATCACACCGCATTTGACCTCGGCGTTTGCCATGTTCGGGTTTTTTGCTGCCTTTTATACGATCTTGCTCATTATGGAAGTCTGGTTTGTGTTCCGGGCGGATAACGTGGCGCGCGCCCAGAGTTCTACCGGCCTGACGCGCTTCTTTTATCGTGCAATTACACTCTGGTCAGATGACGTTTCACCCAAAGCTCGTGCCATTGACGCCAAGCTGTTGTTGACCCTGGCGATAGTCGGTATTCCGTCCGCACACGGTCTGCATGGCTACATCGGTTTTGTTTATGGTTCCCTGAAGGCCCGTATGTGGTGGGAGTCGGATCTGATGCCGGTTATATTCCTGTTTTCGGCCATCGTTTCCGGAATGGCCCTTTTGATGGTGCTGTACGTGGTGACTTGCAAATTGCGCCGGGTGGAGATCGATCTTGCCTGTCTGAAAGGTATGATGTATGCACTCTGGGGTTTCCTGATGTTTACAGTTATCCTTGAAGGTCTGGAATTTGCCAATATGGTTTACAAAGGCAAGGAGGGTATCGATGTCATTATGGAGTATGTCAGGGGTCCCTTGTTCTACCGTTATTTTGTCTTGCAGTTCCTTATGGGGGCTATCGTGCCGATCATAACGATGAGTATTATGATCGCACGTAATGTAAGAGGCAGGGCACTGGTTATCGGCGCCGTGTTTTGCGCACTGCTGGTGTTGATGAATGTACTCCTGATGCGTTGGAATGTCGTTATCGGTGGTCAGGAAATTTCAAAAACGGGCAAAGGAATTTTGACCTATGTAATGCCTTTCTGGGGACGTGAGAGCGTCGTTTCCGCCACCGCCCTGACGTTGGCACCATTTGGTCTTTTGTGGATCTTGACCCGGCTTTTCCCGCCCTGGGTGGACAGGCCTGAAAATATCTGATTCTGATCCGGATCTGAGGAGGTTTGCCATGCGTTATTCAAAATCATTCAGTGTTATGGTTGTCTTACTGTTGTTGGCACGCACCGGTTTTGCCGCAGAGGTGGTTCTGCCGGCACCCATTCTGCAATGGTCATTCTACATATTGATTATATTTGCACTGTCTGTGATGGCCGGCATTTTTTTCTTCAGAAAAGGAAAACCTGCAGAATATGAAACCCTGGAAAATCTACTCAACCGGAAACACAAGGTCATTCAAGCAGTGGATCCTGCAACCACCGTGACCGATTGTGTGCGCCAGATGAACGACCATAGGATTGGTGCCTTGCTGGTCATGGAAAACGAAAAGTTGATTGGTATATTTACTGAGAGGGACGCATTGACCCGGGTATTGGGCAGGGGGCTTGACTCTGCTAACACCAGTGTGAGCGACGTGATGTCTAAAAATCCACTCAGCGTTACACCATCGACAACCCTTGAAGAGGCAATGAGCATCATTACCAACCAGCGTATCCGGCACCTGCCGGTCGTTCAGGGTGACAAGGTGCTGGGTGTTGTGTCGAGCGGCGACCTGACGCACAAACTGGTAGAAGACCATGCAGGCGAAATCAGAGAGTTGGTGAGTATTGCAGGCCGCAGGCGAGCATCCAGGTAATCATTGACAACCACTCGCGCGCCAAGTGGTTGAGGAGGGAATAGCAGTTGTACCGCAGACCACTTAATGTCAATATTTGCACCATTGTCCGGGCTGGTAAATGCGGGAGAAAACTTTATGCATAAAGGCATGCAGCTATTGTCCGCAGCCACGTTAATACTGCTCGGAATGGTTACGGCGCAGGCGCAAATTAATACTTCGACACAACCCATCCAGGAGCATGAGCGAGCCGCGTTATTCCCGTCCGCACACATGCTGGAAACGGGCCGGAATGTCGCCGAAACTGCCTGTGTGAAGTGTCATGGTATTGATGGTATGGGTATCAGTGGCGAACAGCCACAACTGGCGGGTCAACGCTCTGTTTATCTGTACCGTGTTTTGCAGGCCTACCAGAAAAGCGACCGTCAAAACAATACCATGCAACACATCAGCAGTTTATTGAATGAAGATGCATTGCTGGCCGTGTCGGCGTATTACGCCAGCCTGACACCTGCCCGCAAAAATGATGCGTCAGCGACCATCACAGAACCCGTCACACTGGGGGAAGACCCGTTTTCTGGTCTGCGCGGTTCAATCAAAAAATGCAGTAAATGCCATGGTGAAACCGGTAACAGCACGGCTTCCGGTGTGCCCAGTTTGACCACACAGGCACCCGAATATTTCAGCATCGCCATGCGGGCATACGCAGAAGGCACACGAGGTCATAAACTGATGAGCAGGTTTGCCGGCAAGCTGGATGAGCAAACCATCAATGAATTGGGTGTGTATTACGCGGTACAGAAACCTCTGAAAACGGATGTAAGCGGTGAAGGCGATGCCGTTGCCGGGCAACAGGCAGCGCAGGACTGCGCCAACTGCCATGGCGAGGACGGTAACGCAGGTTCGGCGAAAACACCGTCGCTGGCGGGACAGGACCCCCGTTACTTTGTCAAGGCGATTGCTGCCTACCAGGAAGGCAAGCGTCAACAGGATGCCATGAACAAGGCCGTCGACGGATTGAGTGCAACCAAAGTCAATGATCTGGCCACTTTTTATGCCCGCCAGGAACCGCGGCAAAGAAAAGTACGCACACCATTGACCGCCACGCAATTGATCAAACGCTGCGCACGCTGTCATGGTCAGGATGGCAACAGCACCGACCCGCGTTTTCCGGCGTTGGCCGGTCAGAACGAAGCCTATCTCAACAAGACAATGCAAGATTATTCTCATAGCCTGAGAACCGAAGAAACCATGCACGCGATGTCCCAATTACTGACCGATTCCGATATCGAACAACTGGCACGGCACTATTCGATGCAGGAACCAAAATCCATTTTGTATATCCAATTACCTTGCCCGCAAGCTGATGAAGAATGAATACATTTTGGTGAACGGGCCGATGATGGGTATGATAGACAGAATTTTTTAAACTGAAACAGTAAGATGAAGGAGTAGAAAATGTTAACCAGGAAAGTGATGACCGCAACCTTGTTTGCCATGACATTGGTGGTTGGTAGTTCGTGGGCTTGCGGTGACGCCGCAAAAGGTGAGGAGCTGGCAGTGGATTGCGCCGACTGCCACGGTGATGATTTCCTCGGTGATGAGGACATACCTGGCCTGGCCGGTCAGAACGCTGACGATCTGGTCAAGGCAATGAAAGCATTCAAGTCGGGCGAAAGGGTCGACGAGGCCGAGATGATGATCGATTATGTTGGGGAACTCAGCGATCAGGACATGGCAGACCTCGCCGCTTATTTCTCTGCTTTGCCAGGCAAATAATCTTGACGAGATAAACAGAAATCATACTGGTCTGATCAATCGATCGGCCAGCCTGATTACTGGACAACCATGCTGCCGGACAGGTTCTTGCACGGCATAGGGAAATAATGAAATGAGTGACCGACCCATCCATCGTCTGTACCGGCATTTTCAGGAACTTCCCGTCAGCATGCGCATGTTGTTCACCAGCGCCCTGCTGGTGCTCGGTCTTGGTTATATGTTTGCACTGATATATGTCTATACGTCCGATTCCGGCAAGGATGGCAAGCCCGGCCTGACAGTAGATGATCTCATCATTACCTACAGCGGAAACTCGGAAGCTACCAAAATGGAGTCCGCGCTGCGAGGCCCGATGTCCAGCATGCTGGCGCAAAGGGACATGATCAAACTACTGGACTGGCTCAGGGCGGGTGCAAAAAAAGAGGGGTATGAAGCGGGTATAAAAGCAATCCTTGATGAGAATTGCATGGATTGCCATGATGGCAGCAACCCCCACCTGATGAATCTCGACGGTTATGAAAATATTCAGGAAGTCGTTGCCAAAGATACCGGTGCAGACATCCCCACGCTGGTGCGGGTATCGCACATCCACCTGTTTGGCATCACCTTTATATTCTTTGTTCTCGGTTTTATCTTCAGCCACGCCTGGATGCGCCCAATATGGTTAAAGAGCCTGATAGTCGCAACACCCTTCTTTTGTGTAATGGCGGACGTCAGTTCCTGGTATTTCACCAAGCTTTACCATCCATTTGCGTGGGTCACCATGGTGGCAGGTGGATTAATGGGTCTGTCTTTTGCCATCATGTGGATTACCTCCATGTACCAGATGTGGTTTTACAGAGTGCCTGAAAGGGTTAGGGGAAGACACGAAAATCTGGTGGACTAACCGCCAATGGCGGATTTCAGGATTCCAAATTGTAATCGTGCCGTATGAGACTCCCGCCTGTGCGGGAATGACACTCACCCGGTTGCCCAGTGGGCGTGGTACGGCGGGAAATCCCACCTCGACGTGGAGTCTGCCCTGAAATCAGCCCTAAACTCGTGACTCACGCAGAAATGCATTTTAAACTTTATTGATGTGAATTAATTTATCATGTGATGTGAAACATGGTTTTTGGGCCAGTTTCCTCATGCACATTGACCCTGTGCTGTATCCCGGATTACAGGCGTGCGAAACCCGGGCCAGACCTGAATTGAGGTGTAAGTACTTTATACCCTGGGAATTATTTTCCCGCTGCCATTTACTCGTGGAAAAAAACCGCCTCTTCAAGTAATGCTGCGTAATGATAACCGGCGCCGAGGTCGACATCGGTATGCAGTACACCCCTGACCGTGACCAGCTCACCGACACCCGCCACTTCCGAGGTGGTGACCATCAACTTGTCGGCCGGTGGGGCGCCGGTGCCATCGCGCAGTGTGACCCAGTTTTTGCCGGAAATGTTCATGCTGATCTTCATGACCCGGGCACGCAGGGCGACCTGCGTGTCCTTCAATTGATCGCGCCCGGCGAAGATGGAGGCGACGGTTTCACCGTCTTTGAGGGCCTTGATTTCACCGGGTGCAGGGGTTTTTGCCGAACTTTTACTGCCAATACCGCGGTGGGCGTCATCGTTCGGCATGGCCTGCTGCGCCTCGGTTTCCACGGGTGTGCCATCGGCGTTGAGCGGGCGTATCCGCGAGACAAACAGAATGGATGCAAAGGTACGGTCCAGTGATTTGCTGTAAAAATCCACCATCTCGCTACCCCCCATGTACTCCACCTTGTCGCCCGGGGAGACTTTGATCGTCTGCGCGGCGATCCAGTTTTTCTCACCCTCGGCTTCCACCTGCAGGTAGGTGTAATTACTGACGTCCATGACCTCGATGACGGTTGCTATTCTGGGGGGCGCGTCTGCGCTCCACGCCAGCGCGGATGCCATTGCCAGTATGGTGGTCAGTGTGATTTTAGTTACGGTCTTCATGGTCGTTGTTCCTCTGTGGTTTTGCAAGCCTGTCATCAGCTACCGGTCTTTGACCCCGGCATGTTATTACAGGCTGGCGCCGGTGGCAAAGTGCCTCCTGTGGGTACCGGTGTGATATGACGGCAATTGTCGCTGAAAGTTCATACCGAAGCGATGGCTTTACGATATAAAATGACATATATCAATTGAACTACTGATAATTCACATCCAATTGACATAGATCAATTTAAGTCATTACTGATGAATTTAAAGTAGTAACCGTTCTAACTGTAAGCGAAGAAACAGACAAATTACGATTGATGAATAACCGTTATATTTTTGATATATACATTTAAACGAGGAGAGAACCGTGAGAAAGTTAATTGTATCCGCAGTAGCAGTCACTGGCTTTGCCTTTGCCGGCATGGCCCTGGCAAGTGGTGACGGCACCGGCATGGCCGGCAGCCCGCATGATTTTTCCGATAATGTGGTAGCCGGAGTAACCAATGCTAATTATGAAGTCGATGGTGCTAAAGGTGGATGGAACGCCAGGGAAGAAATATGCCGGGTCTGCCACGTACCGCATGACCACGGTAATGTGGGCAAGTACTGGGAGAACAAGCTCTTGTGGAACCACAAGGTCAGTTCAGCGACTTACACCATGTACGACAGCACCTGGAGTCCGTCCATCGATGGCGCCCAGGATAGCGCACCTTCCGGCACCGCGATCCTGTGTCTGGGTTGTCATGATGGCACCGTGGCCATCGACACCTTTGACAAGTACGCTGGTGGCAGCGTGCAGATGTCCGATTATGACGGCGGCTTCGAAGTGCCGAGGTTCATGGACGGCGTCAACGAAGACCTGCGTGGCACGCACCCGCTGTCCATCACCTATGACCCGGTTGCAGACACCGGCCTGAACGCGACGACTACCTACTTCATCGGCTCATCGGGCGACACCATCGCCGACGTGCTGGATGGCGGCAAGGTGCAGTGTTCGTCCTGCCACGATGTTCACGACCAGGATTCAGTGGCCAATACACACCTGCTGCGTCAGGGCACCACGGCGGCCACCGGCGGCGCTTCCGCCCTGTGCCTGGTCTGCCATAACAAGTGATCCCGCTAAGGTGATCACGCCAGTCGCTTAGAAAGTGACAGAAGGCGAAAGGGATGGGCTCGAAAAGGCCCATCCCTTTTTATTTTGAGGTATATTAGCCAGCCGGATCGGGTGACGAACAGAGCGCGAGATGATGAGGTTTTTACAGCAATTTTTTGGCATGACACTGGCGGCCTGTATGCTGGCCGCGGCCAGCACAGCGGGGGTGGCCCGGGACGAACCATCTGCGGCAACGGGGGGCTCATCCGCCCCAACCACCCTGGCCGCCGGCGAATCCTGTGTGTCGGCCGGTTGTCACACGGGCCTGGGCCAGGAGAAGAAATATGTCCACGCGGGCGTCGCCGATGGTTTGGGTTGCAACGATTGCCACGACATGGCCGATGCCACGCGGCACGTTTTCACACTGCCCACGAAAAAGGGTGAAGTCTGTATCCGCTGTCATGAGAACACGGCCGGGGGCGAGAACCTGCACGGCCCCTTCGCCGAGGCAAAATGTTTAAGGTGTCACACACCGCATGCCTCGGAGTTCAAAAAGCTGACCAAAGAAGAACAACCCGAACTGTGTTTTGACTGCCATAACCGCCCCGTCAAGGACAATGACGGCAAGTACCTGCCCGCGGTGAAACCCCTGTTTGACAACGATGCGGTCATGCTGCACAAGCCCGTAAAAAAGGGCAGGTGCAGCACCTGCCACCGGGCGCACGCCTCACCCAACCACCGCCTGCTGAAAAAGCCATACCCAGCCTCGTTCTACAGCAGCTACGCCAAGAAAGCCTATTTCTGTATCGGCTGTCACAAGAAGAAGGCTTTTGAAGAAGCCCGCACGCTGACCGCCACCGGCTTTCGCAACGGTAACCTGAACCTGCATTACCGCCATGTGAACCGTGACAAGGGACGCACCTGCCGTGCCTGCCACCACCACCACGGCTCCCCCAATGAAAAGCTGATTCGAAATTCCGTGCCCTTCGGGGAGCGTTTCATTACAATCGAAAACTTTGAACTGACCGAAACCGGCGGCACCTGCGGGCCGACCTGCCACACGCAGGTCAGTTATGACCGGCTGAACCCGGTCGACAACGGCCTCAAGGTCACGCCCAGGGAAGGCCAGGACGCAACCCCCGGGGAACTGGCGGCGGCCGGGCAGGAGTAAATTCGAGTTTTACAGAGGAAGACCATGTTAAATTTTTATACGAGTTCACGAAAATATTCGGCCATTGGCAACTGTGCCCCCGGCTTGGTGCAGGGCGGGTTCCGGCCATTGGCGGCACTGGCCGCGCTGCTGTTATTGTCCGCCTGTGCCGGGCCGGTTAAGAAGACCGAGGTGGTATTCTACCCGCCGCCCCCACAGACGCCGCGGGTGCAGTTCCTGACCAGTATCACGTTGGAGAGCGATCTTGGCAAACAGGCCAGCGGTTTCCGCAAATACGTGGTCGGAGATGTCGAGGGCGGCAAGAGTCTGGCCCGTCCCAACGACATAGACCACGTAAAGGGCCGTATCTATGTGGCCGACAAAACCATCAAGAAGATCATCATTATCAATCTCGAAAACGGAACCTTTGGTTACATCGATGACTACGGAAGCGGCGCCTTGCGTGATCCGACCGGCGTGTTCATCACCCCCGATGGCCTGAAATACGTGGCGGACGCCAACCGGGAGCAGATCGTCGTCTACGATGCCGCGGACGAATTCGTACGCACCTACGGCGCCGAGGGCCAGTTCCGCCCGACCAGCGTGGCGGTCAATGGCGATAAGGTTTATGTCTGTGATATCCGCGACAACGAGATCGAGGTGCTGGACAAAGACAGCGGCGAGGAAATCGACAAGATTGGTGGCCCGGGTTCCGGCGAGGGCAGTTTCAAGCGGCCCACGCACCTCGCGCTGGATAAGGATGGCAACCTGTACGTGACGGATATTCTCAATTTCCGGGTGCAGAAGTTCGACAACGAGGGCGATTTCGTCCGGGTGCTTGGTGAAATAGGCACGCGCCCGGGCGCCTTTGCCAGGCCAAAGGGTATCGACGTGGACCGTGACGGTCACCTGTACGCCGCCGATTCCGCTTTCCAGCTGATGTTGATCTTCGATACCGAAACAGGACAACCGCTGCTGGATTTCGGCAAGTACGGGCCGGCGCCGGGCAGCACCTACATGCCGGCTGGTGTACACATCGACTATGACAATGTCGGCTATTTCAGCAAGTACGCCGACCCGGATTTCAAACTCGAATACCTGATCTACGTGGGCAACCTGCTCGGTGGTCACAAGCTGAACGTTTACGGTTTCGGCAAGTGGACCGGCGCCTCGCTGAAGGGCTACCGGGCCCCCGAGACCGCGCCTGCCGGCGAACGGCCCGAGACAGTGCCGTCCCTGGATGCCATACCCGGCGCCACCGAGCCGGATGAAAACGGCGGTGGCGAGGATAACGCGATGGATGCCGGGTCGGCTGGCGACTCAGGCCCGGGAATTTGACCTCGGGGTTACGGTGAGGTGGCGTTGAGGAAGACAGTCCGTGGCCTGGTTTGCCTGGCGCTGTCGCTAACGGTACTAGGCGCCTGTAGTCCGGCGGCCCGCTACCGGGTCAAGACGTTTTTCTTTACCGGTGTGCCGGCACCCGGTCAGGAAAATGCAGCGAACAGCGCCGCGGCCCCGCAAGTGGTGCTGGAATCTCCGGTGGAAAGACAACTCAGGAAGCGCAGCCAAAGGGCCGTGGTGGCCTCGACGTTTTACTACCACGGGCCGTTCGCATCCCACCATTGCGACCTGTGCCACGCCACCACTGCCTCCAAGCCCTTCAGGACCGGTGTCGCGCAAACTGCCGGCAAGGATGAAACCATCAACATCGGGCCACGGCTGGCCTACCCCATCGATGAGCTGTGTGTTTCCTGCCACGCGGAAAAAAGCCCGGTGGCGGCCCGCGCCCGGGGTCTTTGGATGCACGGGCCGGTGGGCAAGGGTTGGTGCACGCAGTGTCATAACCCGCACAAATCGACACAGCGGTTCATGCTGCAGAAAGAGGGTCATGCGTTGTGCAAGCGGTGCCACGTTGAAAGCGACCTCCTGCTGACCCCGGTGCACGCCCAGAACCCGGAAGAAAATTGCGTCGACTGCCACAACCCGCACATGGGCGAGACCTCCACCCTGTTAAGGACCGCGTTCGATGAGCGGCAAAACCATTAGGCGGCGGTATTTTTTGCGCTACCTGCCGGCCATCGTGGCCGGCCTGGCGCTGCTGGGTGCCGGCAGCGCCTGGGCGCGGCCACACATCTACTTGCAGGGCAGGGTGCCCTTTTATATCGAACGGCCGACGGTGCGGGCCATTTTTGCCCTCGAGGGGGAACGCGAGGACCGCACCGGGCCGTTCGTCAATATCAAGAAGGACACCGTCCTCACCACCCAGAAACTCGATATCCGCACCCGCGGCTTCGTCTACCACCCGAAACTGCTGGTCTTCGACGCAGCCCTGCGGCCGGAATTCAGGCAACGGTCCGTGGACGCGGACACCGGCTACAAGGAAAGCGTGGATGGCAAGTTCCTCGGCTATTCGCTCGACACCCAGTGGCTGCGTGACAAGCCGTACAAGATCAACCTGTTCGCCAGCAGGGACCGGCAGGACGTGTCCAATACGCTGGCCGCGGACACGCTGACAAAATCGACCGTTTACCGCGGCCGCCTGGTGCTCGACTACCCGGTGCTGCCCACTACGCTCACCGCGCAGAAACAGGATTTCACCACCAAGGGGTTTTACCGCTCGCAGAACAAGCAGGACAGCATCGTGCTGGAAGCCGACAAGCAAACACAAAAAAGCGACTCGAACCTGCGCTTCGATATCAGGAGTATCGACCGGGTCATCAATACCACGACCCAGAAGCTGAAAAGAAGTTCAGGTTATATCACCAACGATTACCGTGTCAGCAACACGCGCCGGCTGCGCTCCAACCTGCGCTACGCAGACGTTTCCACGGAGCGGCTCGGTTACACCACCACCGATCTGGAAAGTCGCTTTGAAATGGACCACCGCCGGCATTTCCGTTCCAGTTACGGGGTGTTTTTCAACCAGCGGGACGACCTGGATTTTTCTTCCAAAAATTACGGATTGTCAGCGGGTGTGTCGCACCAGCTTTACGAAAACCTGACGACTTCGCTGAACCTCAGCGGTAATCAATCGCAGGCGAATACCGGTGACCTGGACAACTACGACGCCAGGCTTGGGCTGCGTTACAAAAGGCATATCCCGTGGGGGCAGTTGCAGGTCAATTTCGATTACCGGCAAAGAATACGCGACGACCAGCGCACCGGCAAGGTGGCTTTCACCAGCGCGGAACGGCACCTGTTCAAGGGCGCCGCCGCGCAGGTGTTTCTTGAGAATCGCAATATCGACACCGGCAGCATTGTGGTGACCAACGCCGCCGGCACGCTGGTTTACGTCGAGGGCATTGACTACAGCATCGACACGGTCGGCGCCACCGTCCGCATCACCCGTGACCCGTTCGCCGGTATCGGCGACGACGAGGCAGTGCTGGTCGATTACAGTTACGTGCCCGACCCGCCGGCCAAGACTGGCCTGGGTGAATTCGGTTTCGGTGTAAACCTGCGCTTGTGGGAAATGCTGGAGCTGTATTACCGGCGCAACCGGGCCAATGAACGGCAGATTTCCGGCCAGTTCCCGGTGAACCTGGTCGACGATACCCTGCAAACGGCCGGCGCGGAACTGGACCTCAAGTGGAGCCGGACCCGCTTCGAGGTCGAGGACCGCGACACGACCATTTCCCCGTTCAGACGCTGGCTGGTGAGCGAGGCGCTGTCGTTCCGCCCGCACCGGAACATCGGCCTGGGGTTGGGTGGGGCGTACACCGAAACGACCCTGAAAGACACCGGGGAGATCACCAAGGGCACGTCCGCCAATGCCAGCCTGAGCTGGCACGTCTCCTCGACCGGCAGGCTCCAGGCCCGGGCTTTCTGGCGTCGGCTGCGCAGTTCGGTGCAACGTACCGACAGCACGGGGGTCATTGCGACCTACGACTGGTGGTTTGGCGCCTGGCGCCCGCAGGTCCGCTATGAATACCTGGATGACGAGAACGGGGTTTCCGGCGAACTGCGCAAGCGGCACAGTATTTTCCTCCGCATCGAGCGGTTCTTTCGCTGATATCGATGGTGGTTGACAAGACATGATAAGGATGAAAGGGTTTTTGGCACTGGGAACGGCGCTGGTCATCACCGCGCTGGCAGCGGCTTGCGCACAGCCGCCGTTGAAGGTGGAGCAAGCACCGGACAACAGCGCACCCGTCTGGCCGCAGGCAGGGCAGGCGGCGCGCATCCGGTATCTTTTCAGTGTCACCCGACCACAGGACATCCTCGCTGAAAAGAGCTTGTTCGACCGGGCCATTGGCTTTATCAGGGGCAGCAAGGATCAGCCGATTGTCAGCCCCTATGGCCTGGCGGTGGATCCCGAGGGCAGGTTGTTCGTGGTGGACAGTTTTTACAAGGCCGTGCACGTTTTCGACACCGTGCGTGGCCGTCACTACCTGTTTCCCGTCAGGCCCGTCGAGGGATTCGTCTCGCCGCTGGATGTCGCACTGGGTTCGGATGGCAGGGTGTATGTCTCCGATATCGGTTCCAACCGGGTCCACGTGTTCACCGACCGGGGCAGGAAATACCGGCAAAGTATCAATGGGGACCAGTTTGAAAGACCGACCGGGCTGGCAGTCAACCCCGTGACCGGCGAGTTGCTGGTGCTGGACACGCCTGCCTCGAAGCTGGTGGTATACGACGAACAAAGCCTGGCCTTCAGGCGTGTTGTGGGCAGGACGGGCGCCGGCGCTGACGGGTTCAATTACCCGACCAATGTCACGGCGGCCAAAGACGGCCTGGTCTATATCACCGATTCGCTCAATTTCCGCGTACAGGCGCTAACGCCCGGGCTGGCTTTCACGGCTTCTTTTGGCAGCGCCGGTGACGGTCCCGGTCATTTTTCCCGACCCAAGGGAATCGCCACTGACAGCGCCGGGCACGTGTACGTGGTCGACGCGTTGTTTGATAATGTCCAGGTTTTCGATGACCAGGGTCGGTTACTGTTGGCGTTCGGTGGCCCGGGCAGCGGCAATGGCGAATTCTGGATGCCAAATGCCATCTTTATCGATACGCAGGACAGAATCTGGGTGTCGGATTCAAACAATCACCGGGTGCAGGTTTTCCAGTACCTGGAAGACAAGGCGGAGCAACCATGAGCGTCATGCGTCAGTTTTACCACTTGCTGGTGACGGCCCTGTTACTGACCGCTGTGCCTTGCGGCGCCGCCAGTATCGTGGACAGCAAGCACAACCTGTCGGTCTCCGGGCCGGGAACGGTCAAGTCGACCACCGAAACCGCGATCTGCGTGTTCTGCCATACGCCGCACATCGCCCGGCGTGACGTGGCCTACCTGTGGAACCGTGACGATAGCACCGTGAACTATACGACCTACTCCAGCCCGACAATGCAGGCCACGATCGGCCAGCCCACCGGCGCCTCGAGGATGTGCCTGAGTTGCCATGACGGTTCGATCGCCCTCGGAAACTTGCTGACCAGGACGACGGATATCCCCTTTGCCGGTGGCGTGACAGTCATGCCGGCCGGGCCGGCCAACCTGGGTTCAAGCCTCACCGGTGAACACCCGGTGTCGTTCGTCTACGATAATGCGCTGGCCATCGCCGACGGTGGGCTGGCGGATCCGGCAACCCTGCCGGCAGCCATTAAAATGGACAAGAACAACGAGTTGCAATGCACCACCTGCCACGACCCGCACGACAATACCTACGGCAAATTCCTGGTGCTCGACAACTCGACCTCCAGCCTGTGCATCGCCTGTCACGAGCCCTCGGCCCAGGCGGGGCCAACCCATCTTACCTCACCAGTCATGTTGGCGGCCACGCCACCCCAGTCCGGGACACAGAGCACGGCTTCCAGCGGGTCAAAGACCGGCGCCGCACCCGCGACGGTGGGCGAGCAGTCATGCGCCAACTGCCACGTGCCGCACGCCGCCAAGGGCCGGACCAGGCTGCTGAAACTGGCCGATGAGGAAGCCAATTGCTTTGTCTGCCACAAGGGCAACGTGGCGGCAAAAAATATCGAACGCCAGACCACCAAGTTCTACAGCCACCCGGTCCACCTGTTTGCCGGTGTCCATGACGCCGCCGAGGATTTTACCAGCACGGTGCAAACCCACGTCGAGTGCGAGGACTGCCACAACCCGCATGCCAACACCGGTAGCACGACCACGTCGACGGCTTCGGCGCCAAACGTGCCCTCGTCGATGCTCGAGGTCAGGGGAATCAACGCGACCGGCAACCCGGTGGAGGAATCGGCCTATCTTTACGAGGTCTGCTTCAAGTGCCACGCGGATAACAACATGGTGACGTTCGCGGAGATCACGCGACAGGTTCCACAGCTCAACACGCGTCTGGAATTCGATACCTCGAACCCGTCCTACCACCCGGTCGAGGCGGTCGGGCGCAACCCCGACGTCCCGAGCCTTTTGACCACCGGCTATAACGAATACAGCCTGATTTACTGCACCGATTGCCACGCCAGCGACGACGGACCGGGCGCGGGCGGCAGCCAGGCCAGGGGACCGCACGGCTCAAGCAACCGGCACATCCTGGAGCGGAACTACACCACGACGGACAATACCCAGGAAGACCCGATCGAGTACGCCATGTGCTACAAGTGTCATGACCGCGACAGCATCCGTGCGGATGAAAGCTTTGCTGAGCACAAAAAACATGTCTTCGGTGAGGACGCACCGTGCTCCGCCTGCCATGACCCGCACGGTTCGGAGCAAAACACCCACCTGATCAACTTCGATGTCAGTATCGTCAAGCCCAACAAAAATGGCCTGCTCGAATTCCAGGACCTGGGTCGATTCAGGGGCAGCTGTTCGCTGTCCTGCCACGGAGAGGATCATGATTTTAAAGATTACAAGCCATGACAACCGCCGTTTGGCCGGGCTTTTCAACCTGCCTGTATTACGGCCTGTGCCTGAATGGACTGATGCCGTTTTATTGTTTGGGTGCGGTATATAAGCCGCATATCGCACAAGCACCTGGGTAGCTGTGTAACATGCGGTTTAATCAAGGTAATATTGACCTATATCAATATATTATATGATGGATATAGTAATGTATGGTATGTAGGGCGGATGCCTCAGTCTGCTTCTGCGTGCGCCGCACAATTCGACCCGGATGGCACTTGATATAGTGGACGTTCAGGCGGCGTTAAGTGAATGAGTGATAGTGTTCCAACCGGGCTTTTAGGAATGGCTTTCAGGGAAATCCTGAAAGTGACCAAAAGGAGTGATAGATATGCTAAGCAGGAAATTGTTATTTGCAGTTATGTTCGCACTGACTCTGGCAGCGGGTAGTATACAGGCCGGTGACGTTGCCAGGGGCCAGGAACTGGCCGTCGATTGCGCGGACTGTCACGGTGACGATGGCAAGGGCGACGAGGAAACCCCGGGGCTCGCCGGTATGGATGCCGCGGCATTTGTCGAAAAAATGCAGGGCTTTAAGTCAGGCACGATTGAGGACGAAAGCGGTATGATGGCGGACTATGCCAGCGATCTCAGTGATGAGGATATGGCCGACCTGGCCGCCTATTACGCCTCCCTGGCTGAATAACCACAGATCAGGTCAACCGTTACCCCGGGTCTGGCCCGGGGTAAAGCTACCCGGGGTAACGCCATTGGGATAGTCGCTCAGAGCCCGCACCGCCCAACTTTTTTGCGTTGTTTCGCCTAAAAAAACGCCGCCTGCACGGGCGGCGTTTTTTTGCTGGTACTGGTTTTTGCTTTTATTCAGTACACATTAACAGCTATGCGGATCAAAGCTGGTCTTCCTCAACCAGTGACGGGCACTGAATGTTGGTTTCCATCACATCGCGTGTCAGGTCATAGGAAAGATCGGTGAATCCCTGGTCCTGCATGGCCTGGTTCGGCTGCAGTGACATACTGCCACCGGTGCATGATGGGAAGGTAAATGATCCCGTACCCCATGCGGTACGCACGACGGCGTTCGGGTCATAGTCGGCGCCCCACATCGGGCCTTCGGTTATCACAACGTCCACATCTGTCGTGGTGCCCGAAGTTGCCGGGCCGGAGGCGATCAGGAATACCTGGTTGCCATTGGTGTCATAGGTGTAAAAAGACACCACGAGCGTCAATACACCATTGGACGTGCCAACATCCATCAGGAAGCCTTCGCCATCACGATCCGCGTTTCGCCAGGTACCGGCCAGACCGGGGTTGAGACCGATGGTGTCCAGTGGTCTGCGTACGCTGCTGCTGCCAGCATCGTTGTGGAAGTTTTTGGCGAACTTCGCCAACTGCTCAAGGCTGGTGTCCTGATGGCAACGCTGACAGCTAAAGTCCAGGGTTGCACCCGCTTTTCCATCGGCATCCAACTTCACAAACTTGCCGTCATCGGTGAACAGGTTCGCATCAGGGTCAGTGTTGATTGCGAATAAATGGGTGCGCAAGTCGCCCTGGTGCGGACCCAGTTGCTTGGCTGACAAGGAAGCATACGGCATATGGCAATCGATACATTCGACATCATGTTTGCTCATTGGATCCATGGCAAAATTTTTGGCCTCGCTCGAGTGGCAATCCTCACATACTTTCTTCATTGCAAACTCAGCCCGCTTGTGCGGATCATGGCAATCAACACATTTCATGAAACTCATCGGGCTGGAAGTGAATTCCTGGTATTGCTGGTGATGGCGAATAAAGCCGTCTTTCGCCGGAATGGTATCGAGATCGTCACGATGGTGGCAGGTGCCACACAACGCCGCTGACTTATCGACATCCATTGTTGTACCCGGACCGTGGCAAGCCTCGCACTGGATACCGCCCGCAAAGAACGTGCCGTGAATACCGGGTAAGCCGTCCTGGTTGTCGGATAAATCGTTGTCGGTATCGGCGTCTTCATCAGCGACCCAACCGGTGGTGTGACAGGTACCACAGGTATAAGGTCTCTGTTCACCCGCGTGGTAGTCAGACCAGGTGCCGAGCAGGGCGTTATACTGGTTGTGACCCTCCACCGGGTTACCATCCGCATCAAAGGTCGTGGTGATGATATAACCATCTGTCCCCATGTAACGTGATTTCCACTTGTAACCACCGATCACGTAGGAAATATCATCCCAGGCAAACCCGCCCGGCAACGGCAGGGGCCGGAACTTGGCTTCTGAACCTTTCATCAATTTATAAGGATGGCCGGACACATGCCAGTCACTGTATTGCTTTGGGTGACAGTCCTGGCAGGCCTCCGAGCCAATGTAATCCTCCGCGGCAACGACTGTCGTGGGTTTAAAAAAAGCCGTGGCTACGGCTAAAATTGCAACAGAACCGATCAGACTGTAATGTCTGAGCAGTCCGGATTTTGATGTGTTCACTACCTTTCTCCTCTAGTAATGATATTGGGATTATCCCACACTTATGGTCTACCTTATTAACAACTAATTTATTGATATATGTCAAGTAAAATGTAAATTTTTCTGAATGTGACCCATGTTTATATGAAATTGGTAATATACGCAATTCAACGACAAAAAAACCGGTACGCAGGAGCAGGGTTTTTTGAAGATTGACATCACTGTCAGCTAAATCACAAACCGGGATGACCGGGCAATTCCAAATAGCAGATTTCAATCGGTTTGCGTGGCGTAATGATCCGCGATGGTCTCGATCATTTTGTCGCTGTAACCTGCGCTCATCTTGTGCATCATTGAACTACTTCGATCAGCGTCCCGGTATTCCTTCATCACCCTGATGAGGTAGTCACGGTTTTGCCCGGCAAGAGACGGCACCACCAGGGTTTTTTTACCGACCGTGGGGCTGTGGCATCGACCACATTTGGCCGCCAATTCCTGCACGCTGCTCTGCGGGTTAATCGCAGCCCGTGGTTGCTGTACGGCGTAGTAGGCGGCGATATCTTCGATATCGCTATCACTCCTGTCCGTCACCATTTCTTCGTGTTTGCGTCCACCATTGCGGTAGGCCGTGACGGCGGCGACCAGGTAGTTGGGTTCCTGACCCGCCAGGCTCGGAACCATGGGGTCATGACTGATACCGTGTGCGCCATGGCAACCGCCACATTCAGCAGTCAGAGGTTCGCCGGCCATGGCATTGCCAAATGCCGGTGCCTCACGGGCCGGTGGCACCTGAGCTGCGAAGTAAAGGGCCATCTTCTCTATATCAACATCTTCAAGACCCTTCAGCATGGCCCCTTTTTCCACGTGTCCGCGACCGCCATCCTTGTATTCCTGTGTCGAAACAATCAGGTAAACAGGCTGTTGTCCGGCCAGGTTCGGCACCCCGGCGGTCTCGCTAACGCCATGTGCGCCATGACAGTTGGTACACACCGCGGCGACACTGGCGCCTTCATCATAGGAAGTGATGGCAGGTGTTGCCCGTGGTGGTGCTGGCAAGCTTGCAAAGTATGCGGCGATATTAGCGATGTCCGCTTCGCTCATGTCACTTGTCATGTCCTTGAGGGCCGCGTGGTGGCGTCTGCCGTCACGATAGGCATGCAATGCGTCGATCAGGTAATCGGATGACTGCGCCGCGAGGTTGGGTATTTCAGCGGTTTTACCCCGTCCGTCCATACCGTGGCAGGCAGAGCAACTGCTCTGGGCAATTGATTGGCCGGCAGCGAGATCAATAACGGGTTGCGTGGGTTCGGTGGGTTTGTCGCAAGCGCCAAGGAGTGTGAGTGCTGCAATGCAAAACAGGATATTTTTCATAACTAACCTCGTTAACGGAATCGTCCGTTGGGTGTGCCTGGAAACATGCTATCCGTGCCTGCCAATTATACTCCGGCTAACCCGGACATTTCACCAGGGATGCGGGCTATACATTAAAGAAACCGAGTATGACCAGTGTCAACAGCGTCAGGCCAATTATGACCAGCGTGGCACCCAGTATCCCTGAGCCAAGCCTCATTGGTTGCGATGGTGCGTCGACCAGGTATTTAGCGATTTCTCCACTCTCTACCAGGCGGTCATATTCCTTGCGGTGGTCATGCCGGTATTCCTCCAGCGGAACCTTACCGGTGAACATGGTGATGTCCAGCGGGAATTTGTCCGGTCTGAAGTGGTTGTTGAAGAAATGCACCGTGAACAGGAAGACCACTGCCAGGAAGGCTTCCTCGCCATGTACGATGGCTGCGACGTTAAACACCCAGCCCGGTAAAACGGATGCGGTAAGCTCCGGCAGCCACATCATCATGCCGCTGACACCGATGATCGTCATACCCCAGAACGGTGCCCAGTAGTCGAACTTCTCCCAGTAGGTGAAGTGCTCAAATGCCGGGCGCCGGGCCAGACCGAAGAACCAGCGAAACATCGCAATCATGTCTTTCAAATCCTGCCAGTTGGGGATCAGTGAATCAGGACCGAACCACTGGAAGGTCTTCAGGTTCCGGCCAATACGGATTGCAAAGTAGAACAGGGTCACAAAAAATACGGTGATGAACCCGATTGCCCCGACACGGTGGATGATACCGGCTGATTTTGGGCCCCCGAGGATCTTTATCACGACAGGCGCCCAGGAACTGTCCGCGTACAGCACGGTGAGGCCGGTCAGTGCCAGTGTCATGATTGACAGGGCTCCGACCAGGTGGGCCAGGCGCCACCAGCGACCGAAACGCATAACATAACCCTTGCCCTGCATTTCAGGTGGCAGACCATCCAGCATAATGTGCGGCCGGTTTTTACCCTGTTTGCGGTCCTTGTACTCGCGGTAATACCAGAGGGCGGAGTGCAGCCAGAAAAATGCGAACGTCCCCAGCAGCAAAGCGATCATGAACTTGGATGCAAACCACATGTACGGATATTCCTTGACGTTGTTCGTGGTGCCATGTGGCTGGAAGGTGGTGAAACCCGGGGTCGCTTCGGTATGGCATTGACGACAGGTTTCCAGCCGGTTGTCCGCATTGATGATCGAGTCCGGATCATCTACCCGTTTTATGTCATGCGAACCGTGACAGTCGAAACACTTGGCGGTTTCGCCGTATCCCAGCTTGGTCACCTTGCCGTGATAGGTTTCTACATAGGATTCCAGCTTGTCCTCGTGGCAGTTGCCGCAGTTTTGCGTGATAACCAGCCTGCCATTGCTGTCATGCGGATTCTCTATATTGTGTGTTGTATGGCAATCGCTGCAAACCGCCGCATTGGCGTTGCCCTGGCTGACTTCCTGGCCGTGCACCGAGGTCTTGTAGGTCGCCAGTACATCGGCATGGCACTTGCCGCAGATTGCGGGTATCTCCTCGCGTCCAGCGGCGCCGACGTGGGAGTCAATCGGCGTGATGTAATGGCCGTTGTGGCAGTCATAACAGGTCGCGTTGGTTCTTGACTGGTCCGCCATGCTAGGCCGGGCGTGGATGGAGCCCATGTAACTCTCTATCTGTTTGATGACCACACCGAGCAACGGGGTTTCGGCGGTCGTCCCCTTCTCTTGGGCTGTTTTCCAAAGATCCTGGTGGCATTGCACACAGCCCACCTTGCGGTCGATGCCTTTTCTGTGGGGAATCTTGATGATGTCGTTATGGCAATTCACGCAATCGCGGACACCATGCACACTTTGCTTGAAGCGGTCTTTTCCTACATGCAGATCACGCTTATCACCATTGGCCTGCTTGCGTGAAAAATTTTCCCTGCCATGACAGCGCAGACACCTGTCGTTACTCAGTTTCGGGTTCGCGGGTTCAGCCTGTACGAGTGCGGGCAGGGTCAATTGAAGGCAAGCCAGCAGCAGTAGTATAGTAAAAGTCTGTTTGACAGCGACCAGGCCCGATCGCGGGTAGCGGTGCAAATTTAGGCTTGGTAAGCAGGCAGTCAGGGGCATTCCAAAGCCCTCCTTTGTACTTTGAGTTGTAATCCTACTGGCTGCCACCGGTGCCTGCCGCTGGCTCACGGATAAGATTAACAGTCATCATTTAAGACTGAATTATCAAGTCAATAAATGATCTATATCATAAAAAAGACAATTAGTGCATCCTGTCTGAACGAAGGGTTTTCAATCGGTGTCATTCATTGACTTATGTCATGGGTAGAACTTAAATACCGGTGTACCTTTACATTTAACTGCTGGAGGGCGACATGAAGACCACAAAAACTATAGCTGGCACGTGTATTCTGCTCGGCCTGATTCCTTTACTGGTCACAAGTTGCGGACGCGAAGTAACGGTCAGTTTCGCACTGGACGTGCGACCCATCCTGGCCGCCAATTGTCTGGAATGCCATCACGTTGGCGGTGAAGGTCAACTGGCCAGCGGTTTCGATATGGATAGTTACACCGACCTGATGAAGGGTACACGCTTTGGCCCGATGATCATTGCGGGTGATGCCGAAGGCAGCAACCTGGTGGTCCTGATGGAGGGCCGGGCGGATCCTTCGATCGCTATGCCGCACGGCAACCGCCAAGCAATTGCAAAAGAGGACGTCGAGACCATCAGGGCCTGGATCGATCAGGGTGCCAGGGATAACTGAAAATTTTGACCCAGCGCTCTGAAGAAGAACTTGATAGCCGTATAATGGATTGGACTTTTGAGGAGTGGTCAAAACCATGATTAAAACACAGCATTGCGTGTTCCCGTTCAGGATGGTCTTGGTATTCCTGGTGTTGTTCTTTTGTAGCAGCCTGGCCGGTACGGTGTTGGCGGCGCCATCGGCACAGACCGGTGACACAAAATCCGTGGCCAAAGAACCGGCCGAGCAGGGCAAGTACAGTAAACGGGGCAAGAAAAGTTGTCTCATCTGCCATGGTGAAGGCAAGCGCTTTCCGGTCCATGAAGTATTGATGACACCCATGGGTGTCAGCGGTGACCCGGCCACGCCCATGGGCGAGGGCAACCATGATTGCGAGACCTGCCATGGCCCCAGCAACCGGCACCTGAAACGGCAAAAAAACGGTTCCCGTCCGTTGCCACCGATCACCTTTGACGGCAATACCCCCGTTGAAACCCAGAACGGGGTGTGTCTTGGCTGTCACAACGACAGGTCGAGATTTCACTGGCCCGGCAGCGTCCACGATGTCGAAGGTATTGCCTGTGCGGATTGCCACGATGTGCACACCGCCAACGACCCGGTTTTGGCAATCGAGACCCAGCCAGGGGTCTGTTACAACTGCCACCAGGAACAACGTGCGCAATTCCTGCGCCAATCCCGGCATCCGGTTCAGGGCGCTGGCGCTGCGTTGTCACATGTCGGTTTGATGGCGTGCACAGACTGTCATCAACCCCATGGTTCAGCTGGACCCGCGGCACTGAAACGCAATACCATCAATGAACAGTGTTATGAATGCCACGCGGAAAAACGTGGGCCGTTCTTGTGGGAGCACGCCCCGGTGACCGAGGATTGCACCAACTGTCATACACCACATGGTTCAAATTATGGGAACCTGCTGGTCGGCAGACCACCCTGGTTGTGCCAGCAGTGTCATGATGCACAATTCCACTCCAGTGATGTTTACAGCGGCACCGGCCTGCCTCCCAATGGCACCGACCGGCACCTGCTCGGCAAACAGTGTATGAATTGTCACGTACAGGTGCATGGCTCCAACCATCCCGGTGGCGCACGGTTTACACGATGAATTTCGAAGAATCAGATTGAGAGAGTGCAAATGAAGCTTAAAAATTCTTTTATCCTGAGTAGCTTGATTCTTATTCTGCCGGTAACGGTCTGGGCGCAGGATGGCACAGCATCCGGCAATAAAGGTGCTGACCAGAGTGTTGGTGATGCGCGCGTTCAAGCCGTGAAAAAGTCAACCGGGAAATCGACCCGGAAATCGACCCGGAAATCGACTAAGAAATCTTCAAAAAAATCTTCAACCTCCGGCGGTATAGAGACCGCCATTAGAGGTGGCGCTTTTTACATGGATGATGACAGCTATCGCTATGGCAAGTACAACGGTCTGAGGAGTGATGGCGGCCACGTCCTGTTCGATTTCAAAATGGAAAAACGCCCGGACCCCATGAGCAGTGACACCACCCGCTGGCGGGTTGAAGGCAAACGTCTGGGGCTGGATTCCCGGCGGTTCGAGTTTGATTATCGACAGCAGGGCAGACAACGTATCAGGGCCCGTTACCGTGGCATCCCAAATAATCGTTTCAACGATGGCTGGACTCCCTATCGCCAGAAAGCGGGCACTGTCTCCGTCTGGGAACTTGCGCCGGGTTGGGTTGCAAACCCGTTCAATCCCACCACCAGGGGTTTTCTCAATTTACAGGACAGCCTGGTTAATCTGAAAATCGATACGCAACGGCATCGCTTTGACCTGAGGTATAACCTCAAAATGACCGCCAACTGGAAGCTTGATGTTAACTACATGCATGAGACCAAGCATGGGGCTCGTACCCTGGGCAGTATTTTTGGCTTCCGGTTTGATAATGCCCGCAGCGTAATCCTGCCGGCGCCGGTCGACTACACGACCGATAATGTTGAGGCCATGTTTGGATTTGCAAATACACGGATGCAATTTAATTTCGGGGCGTATGCGTCTTTTTTCGGCAATGCTGAAGATACGCTGGTCTTCCAGAATGCCTATTCTAATCAGCATCAGTGGGACGATTCGGTTGGCTACCCTGAATCCTGGGGGAGAACCGCGTTGGAGCCTGACAACAGCTATGTACAGTTGCGGGCCAATGCCGGGTTTAACTTTGCACCGGGTACACGCCTGACCGCTGACGTGGCCTTCGGAAAAATGAAGCAGGACGACGGGCTGCTGTCTTATACCATCAATCCGGAACTGGTCGTTGAAAACGCAGTTCCATTGACAAAACTGGACGCCAGAATCGATACCAGCATGGTCAACCTGCGTTTTACAAGCCGCCTGGCACGACGTCTGGGTTTGGCATTGAACTATCATTATGATGATCGCGATAACAAAACACCCAGTGCGGTTTTCCCCTATATCGGTGCGGACTCGCAGGATCAGCGCGATGCCTCCGAAGGACGCATCAACCTGCCTTATAGCTACACCCGGCAAAAGTCGACCGCAATCATGACATATCGTGTGAGCGGGGGTACCCGATTCAAAGCAGGGCTCGAATATAATGACTATAAGCGTGATTTCCAGGAAGTCAGGAATTCTGATGAGTTTACGTGGCTGGCTGGCCTGAGCTTGCGTGGCTGGAGCATGGCGTCCCTGAGACTCGATTATCGTAATTCCAGCCGCGATGTATCCGGCTATATCGGCAACGCGCCACTATTGGCTTCCCATGTTCCGGGAACGGTTGCCGAAGATGATTTTCAAAACCACCCGATGTTGCGTAAATATTTCCTGACCGATCGCAACCGCGATGAATATCGTGTGCGGGCTGATTTTTTCCCTGATCCGAAGATCAACCTGGGTTTGTCAGCCAGTTACTACAAGGACGACTATGGCAGCGGACATTTCGGTCTGAACGAAGCAAAAGTCAGTACCTGGACCGTTGACACCGGCTGGCACCCGCAAGCAAACATTGCAGTGACCGGTTTTTATACCTGGGAAAAATACAACGCCAGCCAGTCGAGCCGTTACGTATTCAGTACCAATTCTGTGACAGACCCGGACAGTGACTGGTTTGCAGATGCCAGGGACAGGGTCGACACCTGGAACATTGCCCTGTCGTTTTCGCAAATTGGCGCTGACAAGGGCTGGAAAGGTGTCGAGGCGGGTCTGGATTACACCTATTCGAAAACCAACAGCTCGATGAATGTAACCACAGCCAGGAAAGCAACCGAAGCGGTTCCGGACCTGCTGAGCAAGCAGGAGACATTCAGTATCTGGGGTAGTTTCGCCCTGGGTGAACGTTCCAGCCTGCGCTTGTCGGCCCAAAGCGCCAGGCTCACGAGCAGGGATTGGGCACTCGACGGGGTTTTGCCGGGCACAGTGTCAAGGGTATTATTGCTGGGACAGGCTGCGGCCAATTATGACCTGTGGCTGTTGTCGGCGTCTTTGACATACCGTTTTTGAATTTTTATGAACGATGGTTATTCAAAGCTTGCAAACAACACCCACGCTGCAGCGAATGACAGCCTCTCGAGCCATACCGGGCAGACGCTGACGAAAGCTGCACCCGAAATACCCGGCTATTTGCAGGATACCTACTGGTGGGCCTATCTCCACCCCAATTCCTTTGTGTTTTTTGAACGCAAATGGGTCGTTAACCTAATCCTGTGGGGTAACATGAAGAAACTCACCCCCTTGAAATCAGCCCCGAACAAGTTACTTCCAGCTTCTATTTCGGTGGTCTTTACCAGAAAGTCATCGTCAGTCTTTAAGCGGGTTCCCTGGCCAAGGCTGCCAGTTGTGCCGGCGTGTCCAGGTCAGCGGACGCATGTTCTAGTGGCAGTGGGCAAAGCAGGTCCGGGTGGGCATCGATGATACTGTGAGCACCGTGGTCACCGTCGAGTTCGCGTAGCTGTGCAAAACAACTGGCGGGAAAGATCACCGGTGGGCCACAGTGTTCATCCACCTGGGTGCAGACAATCCGCTGCCTGTCCGAGTGCCACGTTTGCAGCAATTGCCTTAAGTCCCGGGTCTGAATGCGCCACTGGTCACAAAGCGCAACCAGCACGCCTTGTGCGTCTGCGTGGACGGCCCTGGCACCGACCGCAATAGACACGCCCATGCCATCTGCCCAGGTCGGGTTATGCACGGTTCGAATGGACTCTGTCTTCTGATAAACTTCAATGGCCGCAGCAACAGGTTCCTGGTTGGCACCGGTGACCACGATGGTCTCAAGCGGTGCAAGTGACACGGCATGCCTGACCGCACGCTCAATCAGGGTTTCTCCGTGGTAGCTTACCAGTTGCTTTGGCAGGCCCAGACGCCGGCTGGCTCCGGCAGCCGGTATGAGGATACTCAGTGCCGGGTTGGTCATGCGCTGGTCTGTTTTGCCGGCGTCAGTTCACCGCCGCTGCGGCGGTTCAGGCAGGCATGAATTTCTGCGATGATTGAAAGTGCAATGGATGTCGGCAATTCCGCGCCGATGTCGAGACCGGCAGGCCCGTGTATATGCAGGTTCGTGTGCTCGTCCGCACCACCAATTTCGCCGAGCAGACGGTCGCGTCGCGCACGCGGGCCGAGCAACCCAATGTAAGTCATGTCGGCGTCAATCACCTGCGCCAGGTAATGCCGGTCGTGGGCCAGGTTGTGGGTCATCATGATGACGGCATCGACCGGCTTGAGGTCAATTTCCTTTGTGAGGTCTTCAGCTTGCAATAAGCAGACCCTGCAGCTTTCCGGGAACCGTTCCGCACGGGCAAATCCGGAACGGTGATCGACGACGATACAGTCCCAGCCCACTTCAACGGCCAGGCGGGCAACCGGCACGGCGTCAATCCCGGCGCCACAAATCAGCAGTGTCGGCGGTGGCGTCAACGGCAGCAGCAATATCTCCAGGCTTCCCTGGGGTGTTGTAATACTTTCTTTCCAAAAACGCCTCGACATGTCATGCGGGTGTTCTTTGGGGTTGGTCTTGTCCAGCAGCGACACTTCACCACTTTTAATTTCATCACCGCAATCGAGCGCAAAACTTCCCACCGGGTGAGCAGGGTCTGTACTGGCAGTAACCAGCGCCAGTGCGCCTTTATGACGGGTCTGCCAGGCCAATTCCAGCCTGCTGAGGAATCCAAAGCCGTGACGTCCCTCAAAGCGTTGCAGTAAAAGGTGAATGACGCCGTCGCAACCGATGCCGAGACCCCAGACCAATTCGTCACCTGCAGACAGGTCGTAACACACGCTGCGAGTATCGCCATCGCTGAACACTTTGGCCGCCTGTAAAGCCAGGTCGGATTCCAGGCACCCCCCGGAGATCAGGCCACAATGACTGCCGTCGCCAGCGATCAGCATCATGGCGCCCGGCTTACGGTAGGTGGAACCTTTGGTGGCGATGACGGTACCCAGCACAAGTGACTCATCGTCACGGTGCTCGTGGAAAAATTTCAACAGTGTGGTCAGACCCAGGTGCATGGGTGCAGCTTACCAATTTGTACCGGGGAATTCGATGGATTATTCAAATACTGGGTATTGACGGGGGTGTGCTTAAAAACCGCCAGGGCGCCCCTGTTGATAAATGACAGTCCATGTCTCTCAGCGAGACGGATATTAGCTGGTTCAACTACGCCAAGGCTGAAATCAGCATAAACTATATTGATTTAAAGTACAAGTACTTATAATACTAATATAATGTGATACCTAAAACTTGGCTCGACCCTGAGCAATAATGGCTGCCCCGCCGGTTTCAGCCGCCCAAGCGTTCGTCTCCATTGGTCTTGATGTTGATAAATTACCTTGCATCATGAGGCTGATCACGTTATGCTTTGGAGTAATGTAATAGTGTATTAATACAAAATTACAAAGTGAAAACAAGCGATGCAGAAATGAAACAACACAACGTGCAGCAAAAGAAGGCACTCAAGGCGGCAGCGAATTCATTGTACCAGGCGTTTTTGACCCTGAATGAACCGAGCGAGGTCCGTCAGTTCCTGCTCGATCTATGTACACCTGCAGAGCTTGAGGCCATCGTTGATCGCTGGTGGACCGCCTCTTTGTTGAGAGAGGGCCACAGTTACCGGGATATCAGTGACATCACCGGTGTCAGCGTAACCACAATCGGCCGGGTCGCAAGGTATCTGAATATGGGCGAAGGTGGTTACCGCCTGGCATTACGACGTGAAGAGGCAGCAGCTAAATGAACAGAATACGGGTTGCGATACAAAAATCAGGCAGGCTCTCGGAACGCTCCCAGGCATTGTTGCAAAATTGTGGTCTGCGATTTGCGCGCAGCAAGGACAAGTTGTACTGGTTCGGTAAGGATTTCCCGGTCGACCTTTTGCTGGTCCGTGACGATGACATACCCCGCATGCTGCTCGATGGTGTCTGTGAGTTGGGTATCGTGGGGGAGAACATCGCACAGGAGGTAATGCTGGACGACAATGAACCTGATGGTCTTATACAACTGCGCAAACTGTCTTTTGGCGGCTGCCGCCTGTCGCTGGCGGTACCGGAGAATTCGGCGATCAGGAACGCTGGCGACCTGCAGGGCTGCCGCGTCGCAACCTCTTATCCTGCGCTGACCAACCACCTGCTCACCGCGCGTGGTATCAGCGCCGAAACCGTCAAATTTTCCGGTTCGGTTGAGATCGCACCGGGCCTGGGCATCGTTGATGCCATTTCCGACCTGGTTTCTACCGGTACCACCCTGCGCGCCAATCACCTGGTCGAAATGGAAGTGCTGTTTGAGAGTACGGCGGCCCTCTACGCTGGCCTGGGCGAGCACTCGGCTGAAAAGCAGGCCATGCTGGACCGGTTGCTTGCCAGGTTGGACGGTGTTTTACTGGCCGCAGAGAGCAAGTATGTGATGTTGCACGCGCCCCGTGATGCGGTTGCAGAAGTCACACAATTGTTGCCGGGCGCTGAGAATCCCACACTGATCAATCTTGAAGGCAACCCCGGACGAGTCGCTCTGCATGCGGTCTGCCGTGAGACCGTTTTTTGGGAACACCTCGAAGCCCTCAAGGAAGCTGGCGCATCTGCGATCCTGGTGCTTCCCGTTGAAAAAATGCTGGAATGAGATATGCCTGCCAAGGACATAATTGACTGGAGAAAAGCGGATAACACAACACGCACAGCGGTGCTGAAACGCCCGCCATTGCCGGCCGGAAACCTGGCTGCTGCGGTGGCCACTATCATCGACCGTGTGAGTCGGGATGGTGATGACGCGGTGCGTGAATTCAGCCGGCAATACGATGGTGTCGAACTTTTGGACTTGGAGGTTCCGGCAAGTGAATGGGCCGCGGCCGATTCTTCAGTCGAACCGAAAGTGCTTAAGGCCGTGGATGAAGCCATGCGCCGCATCGAAGCGTTTCATGTTGCCGGCAAACC
>CAZYVH010000009.1:0-5880 GCA_964650905.1 uncultured Wenzhouxiangellaceae bacterium
TAGGGGGGAGGCGCCTGACATGGCGTTGCAGTGCGATTCACCCACCGGTGTGTACTGGCATGGTGATCCGCAAAGCCCACACCCGGAGCATGACACCCCTCATGTGACGGTCACCGCCGGCAGTCAAACAGGTCTGAGGGCAAAAGCGGCGTGGGTGGCCGGCTTGCTGGGCGTTGCCGCCGAGCTTGACCTTGAAACCATCTTCAGTTGAGCAAATTCCGAAACATGCATAGCGACAGTGTTGAATTGGGCTTGTTCGCCAGCCGGGTCGCTGCAATTTGCGAAGAAATGGGTGCGCTCCTGGGTCGTGTCGCTTTTTCACCCAATATACGCGACCGGCTCGATTATTCCTGTGCTCTGTTTAACCGGCGGGGGCAGTTGTTGGGTCAGGCCACCCATATCCCGGTGCACCTGGGCAGTATGGCCAGCGCGATGGCAACGTTGGTCAGTGACAGGCAGTGGCGGCCGGGCGACATGCTGATACTCAATGACCCGTTCCAGGGGGGTACCCACCTGCCGGACGTGACCCTGGTGGCGCCCGTTTTTCACACGGACACATTGCAGGGGTTTTGTGCCAACCGGGCGCACCACGCGGATATTGGCTGTAGCGCACCCGGGTCCATGCCCTTGAGCCGGAGCCTGGCGGATGAGGGATTGTTGATTGCGCCATCCTGGTTGCTGCGTGATGCTCAACTGGATGAAGATTTGCTCCAATCAATCCTGAATAGGTTGACCAACCCGGAAACCTCCAGGGGTGACTTCAATGCCCAGGTGGCGGCCAATCTGCTGGGTGTCAGGCGTCTGCAGGCATTGATTGCTGACATGGGCGGTGAAACTTTCACAACGCTCGAGAACGGTTTGCAAACGTGGGCGGAATCGCTGGTGCAAAAAAGCCTGGCCTGCCTGCCGCATGGTCAATACCATTTCATAGATTACATGGATGATGATGGCTTTGGTCACATTGATATACCGCTTGAGGTCACCATAAACATCGATGGGGCGGGTGTCGAAGTTGATTTTGCCGATACCACCGGACAGGTTGAAGGCAATCTGAACTGCCCATGGCCGGTGACCGCTGCAGCGGTTTTTTATGTTTTTCGCTGCCTCTTGCCGGCCCACACACCCGCCTGCCACGGCGCTATGCGGGGTATCCATATCAAGACCGCTGAGGGTTGCCTTCTCAACGCACGTCCGCCTGCGGCGGTCGCGGCCGGTAATGTGGAAACCAGCAGCAGGATTGTCGATGTGGTCTGCGGTGCGCTGGCGCAGGCGCTACCGGTTGATGGGTCCGGGCCAGCGATACCGGCGGCCAGCCAGGGCACCATGAACAATATCGCCATGGGTGGTCGTGGCAAAACCGGTTGGGACTATTACGAAACCCTGGCCGGCGGTATGGGCGCGGCGCATGATGGTAATGGTTGTTCTGCACGTCATAGCCACATGACCAATACCCTGAATACACCGGTGGAGGTACTGGAACTCAATTATCCCTTGAGGATCGAGTGCTACGCGATCAGACGCGGGTCCGGCGGTGCGGGCCGTTTCCGGGGTGGAGATGGTGTGCTGCGGGCCTATCGTTTTCTTGATAATGCGGAAATTTCATTGTTGGGTGAGCGACGCAGAAACCCGCCCTGGGGATTGGCAGGCGGTGCACCCGGTAAATGCGGACGTGATGAACTGGATGGTACGGTCTTAGCGGCCAAAACACACATAAAAGCGAAGACCGGACAGGTTTTGACCATACGAACGCCCGGCGGTGGTGGATATGGGGGAAACCAGGGTCAGACTCAAATACCCTGATTTTTGTGTGATTATTGATTTCGGAAAACCGGGGTCAGACTCAAATGCCTTGGCGTCCGTGTGATTATTGACTTCGTGTCGCATTTGAATCTGACCCCCTGAAACGCCAGGGTACTTTACAAACCGGTCAGGATTTTCCAGCGGTTGACGATGTTGCAGAAAAGTTCAGCGGTTTTGACGGTATCATATTCGGCCGAATGTGCCGAGGATTCATCCCATTCGATCCCGGCGGACTGTACCGCCCTTGCCAGCACGGTTTGGCCAAAAGCCAGCCCGCCGAGGGTTGCGGTGTCGAAGGAACTGAAAGGATGGAAAGGGTTACGTTTGAAATCGGTGCGTTCAACCGCGGCATTCACAAAGGCCAGGTCAAAGGCGGGATTGTGACCAACCAGGACCGCCCTTTGGCACTCGGTAGCACGCAATTCCTGTCTGACCGGCAAAAAAATACCACGCAGGGCTTCTTTCTCAGTGACCGGGTGACGCGCCGGATCGTTGAGGTCAATTCCGGTGAATTCAAGTGAGCGTGGCTCAATACGCGCACCCTGGAACGGTTCGACCTGGGCGGCGATGGTTTTGGCTATTTTCAGGCGACCAAATTCATCCATGCATAATATGCATGCGGCGATTTCAAGCAATGCATCCGTTTTGGCATTGAATCCACCGGTTTCGACATCAATAACAACGGGTAAAAACCCTCTGAACCGTTCAGAAATTCGTGGCATATTGGATTCCGTCAACAAAGGCAGCGAGAATAAGTGAATGCGTAGCAAATTACCATGTAAAAATCACCGGCGTATAGCCATCCTCGTCATTCTGGTCGGTTTGTTGTCACAAGCCCTGCTGGCGGCGGAGATTGTCGATGGCTTGCAGACGGAGCAGAGCGCTGCCGACAACGCGGTATTCTGGGCGATTGAACAAGCCGGATTACCGGTGGGTTATCTGCTTGGTACCATTCATAGCGAAGACCCGCGTGTGGTGGATTTTTCCACAAACTTCCTTGCACGTGTTAATGAGAACCAGGTGTTCGCCATGGAATTGGTACCCGACCTGCCGACGCTGTCGCGTTTGTCACAAACCATGAGTCTCCCACCGGACAAGACACTCGAATCGGTCATAGGCACTGAACGCTTCACCGCCGTATTGACGGCACTGGCTGCTTACCAGGTCCCGGTGGAATTTATCGGTCGCATGAAACCCTGGGCCGTGATGATGACGCTCAGTACACCACCACCCAGGACCGGTTTTTTTATGGATCTGTCCTTATCTTTACGGGCGTCCGGCAACGGTCTGAAAGTCATCGGCCTGGAAACACTCGAACAGCAGTTGTCGTTTCTGGAGGAAATGCCGCCCGATATGCAACTGGCGCTGCTGGATCAGGCCATCGCTGAAGCGGGTCGGGTAGGGCAGGTCCATGACCGGATGGTGGATGCCTATCTTGAAAATGATCTGCAAAAACTTCAGACACTGTCTGATGAAGAATTGAAAACTGCTGACAGTCAGGCGCGGGATTACTTTACCCGCATGGGTATCAATGCCCGCAATCACCGCATGCTGGAATCGCTATTACCACATCTTGTAAACCAGCGTGTATTTGTGGCGGTGGGGGCCTTGCACCTGCCGGGGCAGGAAGGTTTACTCAATCTACTGCGCCACGCGGGTTTCGATTTGACACCCCTGGACACGCCGTTCACACGTGAATCAAAAGGCGCTTTAACCCCTGCCGGTGATCGCTGTGACCAGGATCGCGAGGGCGCCTGCAAGCAGTAAGGGGATGCCCCACGATGGCTCGAGGAAGGTAACCGTCAGACCCAGTACCAGCAACGCCAGCCCGGCTGATTGCAAGCCACTTGTGCGTTGGTTCACCGCGTCACCACGGCCACTCATGCTGAGTAATGCCTGGTCAAGCGAGAGTTTGCCGCCGCCGTGGAATACCAGTGGCAGTAGCATGACCACGAACAGCAGTGGCAGCTTGAAGTTGCCGGCACCATCCGGCGTGATGACGTAGCCCTGCCAGAGTTGTGCCAGACTGCTCCAGTGCGCAGGCCAGTGTACCGCAGCGGTGGCGACCACGGTCACGACGATTAAAGAGATGGCGGCAAATCGGGTAAACAGACCCAGGACCAGCAAAACCGCGAAGCCAAGTTCGCTCCAGGTGGCCAGCATCCAGTTGAGGTCGACGGGTAATTTGTCAAATGGAAAAGGGAAACCCTTTTGCCAGTCCGCCCATGGAATTTCAGCAAACCAGTTTTCACCGTTGAGTTTGGTTATACCTGATTCCCAGAATTCCCAGGCCATGATTAGTCTTAAAACCAGTGGCCACACGTAATCTTCAGTTGCGCGTAAGCGGGCGGTGAGTTGGTCATAAAAGCTTAATATCGCCATAATCTTTGTACCTGTTAAAACCTGTCAGGGCCGGGTGCCGAGAATAACCTGTTTATTGCGCAGATCCTGCAACAGGCTGGCCCCGCCATTTATCACCACCTCTGGTTTGGGGTGGTTGATAATACCCGCAATCGTTGTCAGCAATTGGAGACCCGTGTTGGCCGGTTCTTCTTTCATGTGTTGTAGGGCCAGATGCGCAATTGCATTTAATTGCATAAACTTTATGCTGTAGTCTCGTTGCCGCCAGACCAGCAGGTGGGTTGCCTCTGCAGGAGCACTCTGTGGCTGAAAGTCAGCATTTATCTGGTGGACCGGGTATTGATAGCTGAGTGGCCAGGCCAGCGGCGAAAGTAGGGGGACACGGTCCAGCAAGTCACCGTCCCGGTCTACCGCGATGTCATCGGGTTCGGTCTCATCCAGCGACAGGGCCAGTTCCACCCATTCGTAGTGGGCCAGTTCCAGCATGAAGACCGGGTCGCCCGACCGTTGCTGGCGATACTCCTGTAAGTACCTGAGAAATTCGCGGGGTAGTTCCGGGAACAATGGTGTGTGGCAACGGTATTCACTGTAAAAATCGCGGCATAGCGTTATCCATTTCTGCTCATCGTACAGGGATTTGAGCACGGGAAAATTCCCGGACAGGAATCCCTTGATGTTGTTGAAGAACAGGTCACGGTAAATCGCCATACGACGGTCTTCGATATCCACGGGCGCCGCGACCGCTTGCGGGTTGCGGATATGACCCGCAAAACGAGCCTGGAGCGTGGCAAGCGTCTCAGGCGCTGCGTTGTTGTTCGCTTGGCGCGTGTCCATCCCGCTTCCACTTGTTCTGGATTGCACTGATTTTCCGGACCTCGCCGAGCAATTCTGCTACCGGGGGAATATTGAAATCCCTTTCCAGCAGGGTCGGAAATACACCAAATGTCGCATAGGCCTGATCGAGCAGATCCCAGACACTGGCAATAACGCTGGCCCCATGCGTGTCGATCAGCAGGTCTTCCGCTTCATTGTAATGACCGGCGATGTGGCCATAGGCGATACGCTCACCCGGCAGGGCCTGTAGAAATTCGACCGCATCATACTGGTGGTTGACACTGTTGACATAGATGTTGTTGACATCCAGCAACAGCTCACAATCCGCTTCACTCAAGACAGCATTGATAAAATCGATTTCACTGAGTTCCGCGCCTGGTGCCGCGTAGTAGGAGACATTTTCAATCGCCATGCGTTGCCCGAGTATGTCCTGTAGCTGCCGGATACGGCCTGCGACATAGTGGACCGCCTCCTCGGTGAATGGGATCGGCATCAGGTCGTAAAGGTGACCGTCATCGCTGCAGTAGCTTAAGTGTTCACTGTACAGACGAATCTTATGGCGGTTGATAAATTGCCGCAGTTTGTGGATAAAGGTCATGTCGAGTGGTGTCGGCCCACCGAGTGACATCGAGAGACCGTGGCAAACAAATGGAAACCGCTCTGAAAAGTATTCAAAATCGCGTTTTCGCTGGCCGCCGACATTGATCCAGTTTTCCGGTGCAAGCTCCATAAAATCGATATCTTCAAGCTTGCAAGTCTGAAGCGGACCCAGCAGGGCCCGCCTCAAACCAAGACCAGCACCCGTCACCGGGCGTATCCTGTTACGCATGGGTTCGAGACTCAGGCGTTACCGCCACAGGAGCCTTCTTCGCCCTTGCTTGCACC
>CAZYVH010000009.1:5980-17419 GCA_964650905.1 uncultured Wenzhouxiangellaceae bacterium
TTCGAGACTCAGGCGTTACCGCCACAGGAGCCTTCTTCGCCCTTGCTTGCACCACTGGAGCCTTCTTCGCCCTTGCTTGCACCACAGGAGCCTTCTTCGCCCTTGCTCGCGCCACAGGAGCCTTCTTCGCCCTTGCTCGCGCCACAGGAGCCTTCTTCGCCCTTGCTCGCGCCACAGGAGCCTTCATGGGCCTTCCTGTTGGCACCGCATTTGCCTTCGCCGCATTTGCCTTCCTTGCCCTTATCACCTGCCAGCATGTAACCGGTATTGAGGTCTGCTGTTGCAAACGGGTTGTCATCAGCAACGGCTGTCGATGAGATGAACACAGAAGAAACAAAAGCTACGCCGATAGCAGCAGCAATAGGTTTGATAATCATTGATTTATTAGCCATTAAATAGAACCTCCACAGTTTAAAAAATCCCGGCAACAAAGGTGCGGGCCACCACAAATGGCGCCGATTGCGCCCTATCAACAACCTTTTTAAAGGTCATTTACGCTTTCCTTCAGCACTGCCTCCGGGTGCGTATTACATTGGGTATGCTCCTACAGACTAACAATGTGATCACACAAAGCCAAGGAATTACCCGTAGTCGAGCGAGTAGACCGACACTCCATGAAGATTATTACATCTTAATTTTAGATTTACTTTTCAGACGGATAAGACGTTCTGTTTTTCAGCCGGGCGGATGCAAGAAGCAGGTTTTTTAATGTTTTTTTTATTTCCCTGTCCGGCAAAGGTCACGCACGATACATTCAGAACAAAGGGGCTTGCGTGCCTTGCAAACATAACGGCCATGCAATATCAACCAGTGGTGGGCGTCCTGCAGGTATTCACGCGGTACACTCTTGAGCAATTTGCGTTCAACCTCAAGGGGTGTTTTGCCAATGGCGAGCCCTGTGCGGTTGGCGACCCTGAAGATGTGGGTGTCGACCGCCAGTGTCGCTTGACCAAAAGCCGTGTTCAGAATCACGTTGGCCGTTTTACGCCCTACACCGGGCAGGGCCTCCAGGGGCTGGCGCTCGGACGGTACCTTACCGGCGTGTTTTCCCAGCAGGATTTTGCAGGTGGCGATGATGTTGGCGGCCTTGGAATTGAACAGGCCAATGCGCCGGATATGATTTTTCAGCCCTTGTTCACCCAAATCCAGAATGGCCTGTGGGGTATTGGCAACCTTGAACAGGTGCCGGGTCGCCAGGTTGACGCTCACATCGGTGGCCTGGGCTGAAAGGATAACCGCGACCAGTAATTCAAAGGATGACCGGTATTCGAGTTCTGTCTTTGGATGCGGATTAAGGGTCCGCAAACGGCGGAAGAATTCCTTGCGGTCTTCAAGTTTCATTTGCATCCGCCGCCAGATTGGAAAGTGATCTATTTGAACCTGTATCAGTCCGTGCTTGCCAGGCGTTACGGGCTGCAATGAGCAACGCCAGGGCGATGAACGCACCAGGGGGCAACATGGCCAGCAGGAAACCGGAATAATCGGGGATAAAGGTCAATTGCAGATGCCTGCCCCATTCACCCAGCAACATCTGTGCACCACTGAGCAAGGTGCCCCGACCGGCCAGTTCGCGGATTGCACCGAGCAAAACCAATGTGATGCAAAAGCCCAGACCGGTGGCGAAACCGTCGAGCACGGCAGGCAAGGGGCGGTTGCGTGACGCGAAAGCCTCGGCCCGACCGATAATTGCGCAATTGGTCACAATCAGTGGAATAAAAATACCCAGCACGCGGTAAAGGTCATAAAAAAACGCATGCATCAAAAGTTCGATCACCGTGACCACCGAGGCGATAATCAGGACGAAGGCGGGGATGCGGATTTCCGGTCTCAGCAAGCTGCGTAACAGTGACACTGATAAATTGGACAGCATCAATGTCAGCAGGGTCGCAAGACCCAGTGCCAGTCCGTTAATCAGTGTCGTGGTGACCGCTAATAGAGGGCACAAACCCAGCAAAACCACCATACCGGTGTTCTGCTGCCAGACGCCGTTGCGGAGTATTTTTCGCCAGTCAGTCATGGTTTTTTTACCCCTTGTGTTGGTGCTTCAAACAGTTGCCGGTGATGCGCATGGAAATATTGCAGCGTCACAGGGAATGCCATAATGATGCCACTGGCATCAATACCGGTTGTTATGGCTACAAACCGTTTCTGTCATTGTCCTGTTTACGATAGGCCATCGGAGACAACCCAGTCCATGCCCTGAAGGCACGCGAGAAGGTACTTGCTTCGGAGAATCCTACTGCACAAGCCACCTCGAAAACTGACTTACTTCGATCAGACAATAACTCAATGGCAATATCGCGGCGAATAAGATCCTTGATTGTCTGATATGAGGTGTTTTCTGCCTTTAACCTTCTGCGCAGTGTACCAGAACTCAAACCAAGTAAATCTGACACCCTCTCGAAACTTGGGAACTTACACAATTCACTGCGATTTGCTAAAAGTGTTCGACGGACCTTTAGTATGAAGCTCTTTTCAATCACAGGATTGACCAGAATACCGGCAGGGGAACCCTTAAGTAGCGGTAGCAACTCTTTCTTTGTTCTGACATTAGGCCAAGAGAGACAAATCTCAGGATATTCCAGTGCCGTCATTGACTGGCCAAAAAAGCAGGGACAACCAAATAGCATTTTGTACTCATCAACATAGTCCGGCTTCCCACTCTCAAACGACACCCTGGTCAATGGAATCTTTTCACCGGCTAGCCAACAGGCAAATCTATGGGTCATACTCAATAAATACTCAGTAAAAATTTGCTTGGTATTTGGGGACAGCTGATCAGTTGAAAGGCTGTAAAAAGCTCGCTCACAGGTCGTCCTTAATTCCCATCTAATGTCATTCGTGGCCAGCTTGAAACACTCAGCCTGTTTTTGGAGCGCCGCTCCTACACTTTTTTCTTTTAATGCCAGCTCGCAAAACAATGAGAGTGTGCCAAAGTGTACGGCTTGAGTACTCATACCAAAGAATTCATCATCTAATTCTTTCCACAATATACGCAGAATCATCGAATATTGATCACCTGTAAAACGTATTAGTGGTTGATTTATTACATCAGACGAAAGACCTACAGCCTCCAGCACTTTCCCGGGCTGGACGCCTTTGGATTCGGCGTGTCGAAGCAGTGGTGTTACAAAATGGCTGTGGATTGTGGGTTTCAAAGTTGGCCTTTATTTTGATGATAACCAAGGACCGCATGGAATTTTGCAAGAGTAGCATGGAAGTTTATGCACAGGAAATGTACCATTCCGCCATTTACTCCCTATCTGCTGATCCATATTCTTATCCTCAGATTGAGCATTGGATGATGGTAAAAACTGTATGTTGATTCTAATCATGTGCTGAATTGAGGGCTTCACATGTCGAGGCCAGGTTTAACAAAGTGTTTTAAGGAAAAAGGCAATGAATTTTGAACAAGTAATTGGCAACAGACGTTCTACTCGTTACTTTGACCCGGATCGTCCCGTCGAGCGGGGAAAAGTGCAGAAGATTCTTGAGGCTATGCGTCTTGCGTCCTGTGCCATGAATGCGCAATGGCTCCGAGCTGTAGTAGTTTATAGGGACGACTTGGATCCGGAAACCTTTGAATCCCTCAAGTTGCCGGTTTCTGGTGTGACAATGGAACTTGCACCTGTCCACATTTACTGCTTCACCGACCCTTCGGTGGTACTTGAGGATAAGGGTGACAGGGTAAGGGAACTGATGGACGTTTGTGCCTGTAATCCCAGCCATGGCTGGACCAATGCTTTCCTGGAGGAGTTTGTTTGGCCGCAAGTGCTAAAGCCCCTTGCCGAAAACCCAACATATCCTGCAACCATGGCCTTCGATAACGGCGGTGCTGCCACGCAGGGATTGCTAATGGCAATCAACCAGGGTCTGGGTGCCTGTTGGACTGTAATTGCGGAGGAACCGGCCAGGAAACTCCTTGGGATTCCTGATCACTGGTTGGCGCACTACATGATGCATGTCGGCTATTCATTGGAGAACCCAGGGCAACGGCCCCGGCAGCCGCTGGGAACCCAATTTTTTGAGGGTCATGTCAGTAAGCCATTTCACCGGGATCCAGCGGTTGTCAAAGAGCTTGAAGAGGCTGGTATGCTCCAGGAACCAGCGCCAAAACCGGGCCGCAAGGAAGAAATACGCAGGTTGTGCCAACAGTTAGGTTTACGGGAATAACAAGTATTATGCTCGTCAAACCAGCATTAGAGTATGATAGTGTTAGCCGTTGGAATGAGGCTTTAATTAATCATTGGGGAGGAAACCCACTTGCAGAAGATCCCGCCAGGCTTGAGGCGCTCGTGGAATTTTGCAAATTTATAGAAAAGGATCCGGACGAACTGCTTGGTTTTTGCTTTCTTCGGCGCCGTGTTACGGGGGAGAAGTTTTCCAGCATGAAGCGTCGTGAAACGGTGGTTGCAAAGGTTGGTGAATATGTCATCAGCACTGGCTTGAAAGGTATTGAAGCGCGACGTCAGCGTAGTCACGTATTTTCTTTTTTATCCCACAACGGGGTTTTGATATAGGAGCCTGTCCGAGAAAAGAGACCCTACTGCGGAAAAGTTGTTTTGGCCTATTTTTCCGCTCATTTCCATTAAATATGCAGTACACTAGGATCGGCATCAGCCTGACAGTCAAGTCCCTGGTTGAACCGATTACGCATCGAATGTGCCCAACATATCAATAACACGGTGCAGAGTCTGGCGAAAAGATGAATCATCAAAACGAAAGCGCCAGGCTTCAAGACAAAGTTGAATGGCGCCACGTCCTTCATAAATCAAACGTCTAAATAGCGCAGATTTATCTACCCGAAGATGACCATAGGATTGCCAGAATGCGTCTGGAATATCCAAAAAGGAAAAAATCCATTCTGCCTCAGGGTCGCCCCAAAAAGCCCTCTCAGCGTCCAGAACTGCAGTAATTTCAACTGCACAATTGTCACGTCCAATCAAGATGTTTTTCTGCCATAGATCACCATGCACAAGTTTTGGCCGCGTCACCTTGTCGAGGTGTCGTCGCCCATTTTTTACGATCTGCAGGAAATCAGCCGCGTCTTTACAGGGTAAATGAAAATCTTGCATATCGTCTAGCATCCTGGATATCCAGGCAATCATGGCGTCACTCCAGCAATCGAATTGTTGCATGGGGGCAGGCGGCCCAAAATATGCACCTGGGATGGAATGAATTTTTCTTACAATCGCTCCAAGTTGGAACCATAACCGCTCGTTTTCTTCATCGCTGAGGTCAGATTTGATGTCATCCCATAATTCCCCCGGCAAATAATTCTGAAATACATAATCCCGATCTACGTGCAGGCGACTGAAATCAACGAATAGGTTTCGGGGTGTTTTATCTGACGCTGTATTCATCATCTGTTGTACTGTCGACTCGCGACGCAACAGGTAGTGTTCATGCTTGAAGATAACCGCCTGTGCGGATGGCGCTGCCCTCAAAACCACGGGTGCTCTTCCCCTATGTGTTATTTTGTAACTTGTATTGAATCTACCTGAGATCAATAAATGACAGTCATCGGGGCTAAAACACTGACCAAAAGCATGCTCGTATAAAGCGCTGATTTGTTGTTCAGACAGGGGTTGCTGAAAGCCTGAAGTGTCGCGATTTACATCAACAAATTTCATCTGACCCGCCTCGTACATCAGAACCGGGGAAAATACCAACCGGTTCAATCACCCACCTTCAAAAGTTTTTTCCAGAAGCTGAGTCTTCTTGACCGAACGATCAAGTGTATTGGGTCTAATCCAGATTACTGACGGACGTATTTTTAGCAGGCTATGCATCTTCACCACCAATTCTCGTTCCAGATCAGGCAGTTCTGCTTCCTGAACTTCCACGCCAGATTCGATTTTGAGTTGCAGGGGCGGCACTACACGGGGAGGCGGTTCATCAAGAACAATACGAAACGCACCGGTTACTCTGGGAATAAAGCCGTTGATTACACCTTGAATTGCAGCTGGATAGACCGGTACACCTTTGACCTTGAGCATGTCATCGGTGCGGCCCACGATCTTGTAGCGAAATCCGCTGTTGCCACAGGGGCAGGGTTCTGTAAAAACCTGGTGAATATCATTAAGCGTAATACGTAAATTAGCGAAGAAAATAGCTGATTCGGGCTCCAACGGACTAAAAACGGCCAGACCGGTAGCTCCATGTGTCATCGGAACGGGCTCGTGTGTTTCCGGGTTGACTAATTCATAGTAGCAATAATCGTCAGCAACCCAGTGCATTCCCTGGTACTCCGGGTGATCGCATGAGACACCATAGCCGGCACCCACGTCAAAGACTTTTGCGCCATATTCATGTTCCAGTCGTTTACGCACTTCTGGAATGCCGGCGCCAGGCTCAGCGCCCAGAATTAGTTTTTTGATTCCGAGGAGTCGTATCGGTACATTTAAGACATTCGGGCATTGCTCAATTAGGTGGAGCGCCAGGGACGGCGTGCAGGTCAGCACGTTGGCCTGGAAAAGTTTTATCATTTGCAAGAGCCGCTCTGTTCCCGCTTCTGCACCGATTGGAATGATGACCACACCTGGAATTTTCTTGTACCAGTAAAGCTGTGGTGTGCCAGCGGCATGCATACTCAGGCCGAAGCCAAGGGCCAATCTGTCACCGGGGCGTAATCCGGCGCGCCACCCCATCCGGCCCATAATCTCCCCCATGGCTTCTGCGGATTTATGAAAAACCGGATAGGGTGTGGGGATCCCGGTGGTACCCGAGGTTGTGGTCAAAAGGTGCAGATCCTTCATTCTCTCCGGCCCGAATAGGATCTCGTACGCCTTGAACATGTCGTTGTCTACCTGTTCGAAGATTGCTCTAAAATCGGCTTGCCCACAGGGCGGTATCGCCAGCGTGAATTCATCGAAATTGCTGATATCCGCCGGTTTAACACCGGCCTTGTTCATCCGTTCACGATCAAAGGGGACATTGTCATAACAGTAGTTAAGTGTTGTCCGCAACCTGTCTTCCTGTATTTTCCGAATTCTGGATGTATTCAATAATGGTTCGATTGCTTCGTTGAAGTACTGTCTTTCACCGGTATTGTTTGCATTCAAATCAGTCACCTGTTTCACCCATTACACATTTCATCTGAACCTGACTGAATTAACGTTTGAAGACGTGCAGGGCCATCGCAGCCGCGTCAATTCCTAATATCCCTCCGCCATTGTGGGTCAGGCCGACTCTTGGGCTATTGACCTGGCGACCTCCCGCGTCACCCCGCAACTGCTTGATGATCTCATAGATCTGACCCACACCAGTTGCGCCCACGGGGTGGCCTTTCGCACTCAATCCCCCCGATGGATTTGTCGGCAATTTTCCGTCCAGATCAAAATGTCCTTCCTCAATCAACTTGCTCAAATCGGTGGTTTCACAAAGACCCAACTCAACAAGGTACATTATTTCAGCAGATGAAGTCGTGTCATGTACCTCCACGACGTCTATATCTTCAGGTGCGATACCCGATGTTTCGTAAAGTTTGGTGGCGCACCGCCTGGTGATCGTATCGTCCAGGTCCATGCCGACTTTCCCGCTTGCGACAACTGAGTTTGCCACCCAAATTGGCTTGTTGGCAAACCGAAAGACAACTGATCTGGAACACAAAATAGCGGCTGCGCCACCATCGGCAATCGGAGCGCACATCATACGTGTCAGCGGGTAATTTATATCGCCAGAGGCAAGTACTTCATCCAGGGTCACCGGTCGTTGATATTGTGCATTTGGATTGAGTGAACCGTTTTTGTGAGCCTTGACCGACAGTTTTGCAAAATGTTCCTGGGTAAGTCCGTAACGAGTCATGAAACGCCTTGTATGGAATGCATAAAAATCAAGCAATTTGCTCCTGGACGGGCCATTCTCTCTCAAGATTTTATCCCCCGAATCCAGGCTTTGTTCTACCTGTGAAAAATAGTTCCTGCACTCTTCTATATCAACGCCAGATTCCAGCGCCAGGAAGGGTTTTGTCTTGTCTTCATCGTAGAGTTTCTCGAAGCCAGTAACTAACACGCAATCATGAACACCACTTGCAACCGCCAACCAGGCCAGGTTGAAAGCGAATGAACTGCTGGCGCAGGCATTTTCAATATTGTAGATTGGGATCTGTTCCAATTGCATCGGTGAAAGGGTTACCTGACCACGGATCATGTGTTGACCTGTCATCACGCCGGCGGCCGCATTTCCAACATAGGCTGCCTCGATATATTTTTTGTCCACACCGGCATCGGCCAGCGCCGCCTCAACAGCTTCTCTGACCAGGTCTTTTATACCTTTATCCGGACACTTGCCGAACCTTGTCATGCCTACGCCTACAACTGCAACATCACGCACAGATTTCGCTCCTTAGATATCTTGCACTTCAGTTAAGGGATTGATGATCCTCAATGGAAGCACCCCTTTGTTACGCGGCTTTACCAGCGATTCGCTCATAAACTGCTTTCCAGTAAACCCGGCATTTACTCTTGCCGTAAAACAACATCTCGAAAACTGAAAGCGCATTTGATAAACCACTCTCGAGTGAAGCTGAGTCCAACTCGCAGTATCTTTCAGAGCACTACTGTATGTATAAAACAGACTAAGATGAATGGCGGTATATCTCACTTTGTTGACAATATCTGACATCACTGAAATCCAATCGTGATGGCTTTTTGTGAGCGTTTCATACGAACTCCGCAGGTTTCCGCAGGGTGGTCAAAGGGGAAGAGAAGAATCAAACACGTGTGTAAATTATGTCAACAGATTGGCTTTTTACGCCATTCAGTGTGGTCAATGGATATTGCTAAGATGATTCAGCACGGGAGTCTGATTTCGATTTGTTAGCTGACCCGAATTGTTAACTGACCCGAAAAAAGACATGTCTGATGTCCAATCAATCAATGTAGCAAGCTACCTGACAGGGATAGAAAATGTACAAAAAAATATTTGAGAATTTACTTTCTATAATTTTACGGCGTTCCGTGTCATACACAGCAAATTTGGCGAAGGGGGCAATGGGGCTTGCCATCCTGGTAGCATCGCAACTGCCCATCAACGCTTCGGCTCAGAATGAATCATTGGTGCTGGAAGAGATAATAGTTACGGCGCAAAAACGAGAGACCGATCTGCAGAACACGGCAGCGGCCATTTCCGCCTATGACAGTAACACCTTGCAGGGTCTATCTATTTCAGACATAGAGGATTTGGGTAAAGCCAACCCAAGCATAGACGTCTCCCTCTTTCAGGGGGAGGCACAGATTTATATTCGTGGTATCGGTTATTCGGGTATTATCGGCGGCACCGACAGTTCAAGTGCACTGCATCTGGACGGCGTTTACGTTTCCCGTTCTTCATCAGCCGTGCCTGGATTTATTGACATGGAGCGCATTGAGGTGGTACGAGGTCCTCAAGGAACACTCTACGGACGAAATGCCACCTCTGGATCTGTCAACTTGATCCATAAACGTCCGACCGATGAATTTTCTGCCGAAACTTCGCTAACTGTGGGAAACTATGATGAGTATAAAGTTTTTGGCGCAATATCCGGAAGTCTCTCTGATAAGCTGCGTGGTCGACTGGTTCTGCAGACCGAAAACCATAAAGGGTACACCACCTTTACGCGCTTGGACGGCTCTACCCATGAGGGTGAGTCCAAGGATGATTTTGCTGCGCGTTTAACCCTGGAGTATGAGCCCAGTGATTCAATTTTATTTACCTTGTCCGGCGACTACTATGAAGCAGACGACTCCCAGGTTGTTTGGCTACTTTTGGATCGCGGTGTCGGAACCAACCCATTTTTCCAGAATTATTTGGCTGAGCGGGGTGGAGTGTTACCTGAACCCTACTCAAGGGATGTAGGTTCTGACCTTACACATGAAAACAAACCTAAAATCTGGGGTATAACCGGGCGAGTGGAGTGGGATCTTGGTGATTACGAATTTACCTCAATCACCGCCTACCGAAAGACCAATCCCTTTAACCATGATGATCTGGACACCATGGCAGCCTTTGGTGTAGATCAATTGCGCGTTGAAGATCACAAACAATTCAGTCAGGAGTTTCATCTCAGTTCATCCCAGGAAAATATCTTTTCGTGGATATTGGGACTCTACTACTTCAATGAAGAAAATTATGTACGAAATGAGTACTTCTTGCCCTTTGTGGACGAACAATTCGGTCTGCCCAGTGACCCCAATTGTTGTTTACTGGAACTGAACGGCAATGCCAAAACAGATGCTTATGCCATATTCGGTGAGGCTACCTGGGATATCACTGAGAAACTGGAGCTATTGGTAGGTGGCCGCTACAGTGAAGAGAAACGCGGTGGAGGTAATGCCGTAATGTTCCGAAATTTCATCCCCGGTCTTTTGGATAATGTTGCTGACTTTGAGGATAAAACCTTTAATTCATTTACCCCTAAAGTAGGCTTGAACTACAATGTGAACCAAGACACATTTATGTATGTGTCCGTCTCCGAGGGATTCAAGAGCGGCGGCTTTAATATTGGTAGTTATCAACAGACCCCTTTTGAGCCTGAAAAAATTATCGACTATGAGGCAGGCATCAAGTCGGACCTGCTGGAGGACCGGTTACGGCTTAATTCTGCAGTCTTTTTCTATGACTACACTGATCTGCAGATTCAAGACGTCGAGAATAACAACACGATAGTCAGAAATGCCGCTAAAGCCAAAATTTATGGGTTGGAAGTAGAAGGTTTGGCGCTTCTAACAAATAATCTGCAACTTAATTTCGGATTACTCTGGTTGGACGCACAATTTTCGGACGGAGCGTTAATTGACCCCAAAGCCCCGGCTCTTGGTATCCAGGAACTGGATGGTAAGAATTTGCCCAGGGCGCCAAAATTCAAGTTTGTTGCAGGTGCGCAATACACCGTCTATTTGGAATCGAGTGCGTCGGTGGTCTTTAGGGCTGACTACGCATGGCAGGATGAGACCTTCTTCTCTGCTTTTAATGTAGACATGCTACGCCAGGGTCCTTATGGTTGGGGCAAGGCTAAAGTGACCTACAACTCGGCTAATGAACGCTGGGATGTAGCTGCCTTCATTGACAATATTTCTGATGAGGAGGTAGCGACCAATGGTACCTTTAATGGCGACATCATTGATTCAACTGCTACCGGGAATATGGCACCACCACGCACTTTCGGCGTTGAGTTGCATTATAGATTCTAGGTGGATTTCGGGTGTGGCATTTTACAGCCGACGTAGCAATAGGAGATTACCGTGACCGAAAACAACAGGCTCTTCAATAAACAAGAGTTAGAAAAAATGTCCAAGGACTTTATGGGCCTTTGCATGGAAGCATTGGAAGCTGGCAATATAGAAGAGGCTAAAAAGTGGGTCAGGAAGCAGGATGAAACCAAGGATGTAATCCATGACCTGTACGTGCATTGGTCTGCCGCACTGCTTTCGTATATATACGAAAACTGGGGTGAGGATG
>CAZYVH010000009.1:17519-36046 GCA_964650905.1 uncultured Wenzhouxiangellaceae bacterium
GTGCATTGGTCTGCCGCACTGCTTTCGTATATATACGAAAACTGGGGTGAGGATGCCGCAGTAAAAGCGGTACGTGATACTGCGGCGCATGGCCAGTCCGGCTGGGCGATACCTATGGCAATGCTAAAGCAGAAAATGCTCGAAGAGCAGGGTCTGAAGGCTTACATTGAATGGGTAATTGATATGTGGCGCCAGCACAGTATGTACCCTGGTACTACCGTGGAAGAAGATGATGAGAAGATTATTATAAAGATGAAGCAGTGTGGAAGTGGTGGCAGACTGATCAACATGGATGCCTACAGCGGTCCGATGGGGTACAAAAAACTAAAAAAGGCTGGCCCTCATACCTGGGGCGAGACGGACTTGCCGGTTTACTGCTCACATTGCCCCATGGTTCATGAAATTGCTCCAATCCAGTATTTCGGCCGCGGTGCACAGTTCTGGGTACATGCCTCACCGTTTCCTAAGAAGAAGGGCGATCCCTGCATTCTGCATGTCTATAAAAACCCCGATGATATTCCAGAATCTTATTATGAGCGGATTGGAATGAGCCCGGCAAGCAAAGTGCTGCCTGTTACTTTCGGGGTTGATCCAGAATTCAACCGTGCATCCAGCTGTAGTGAACACAGGAAAAAATAATATCAGGAGGGCAACTTGAGCCAAGTAGTTATTACCGGTGGAGGGCGTGGCCTGGGTCGCGCTACCGCACTGAAATTTGCCGCAAGGGGCCATAACGTTGCTATCACCTACCAAAGCAATAAACAGGCGGCTGCGAGAGTAGTAGACGAGATTCTGGAAATGGGCACAGAAGCCTTCGCCGTGCAAATGGATGTGGGTGTTCAGTCTGATATTGATCGCGGTTTTGATGAAATTGAGGGACGTGTCAATCAGATAGATTATTTGTTTAATAACGCGGGGATTATTAATGGCCTGGCGGAGATGCATGATCAGTCCTGGACGTCTTGGGAGAGGATTTTTGCAGTTGATGTGATTGGTCAGTGGTATTGTGCAAAACGAGCTGCCGCACATATGATTGGCAACGGCATCGGCGGGGCGATTCTCTACTGCGCTTCGATTTCGGGAGTGATGACTTTTCCAATGGCGACTGATTACGCTGCTGCAAAACACGCCGTGGTCGGCATGGCAAAAGGTCAGGCACTCGAGTGTGCACAACATGGCATCCGCATAAACACCCTATGCCCTGGTTTTCTAAAGACTGATATGTATGAAGAAAACTTTGCTGCCGCAACCGAAACACTCACCAATGATATGATCCCTGCATCGCGCATCGCTGGGCCTGAGGAAATAGCAGATCTGGCCTATTGGGTCCTGGTTGACGGTACGTACTGTTATGGCTCTGTTCTTGTTGCTGATGGCGGAATATTAGCGGGACCAAAACATCAGCCAGTTTAACCTGCATATCTCACCAGCCGGAATCGAGCCTCCTTGTAATCAAATGAATTTTATGGAGAAAGTACATCGTTTGCCGCATAATCTTTTGCTACAGTTTGTACCCGGCTCAGACACGTGTCTGACACCAAATGGGGCACACGCAAATAAATGAATATGGCGCTGTTGAAAGAAATGGATAAAGGAGCCCTTTACTCAGCAGCACCGCTAGAGCAACTTTCTCAGATATCTGAAATCCCCTCCTTTTTCAGTTGCCGGAACTGTAGCGGGGGAAGCCCGAATTTCTTTTTGAAGACACGGCTGAAGTAGGCCGAGTCGTTAAAACCGACCATGAAAGCGATATCGGTAACCGACAGTTGGCTGAACTCCGTGTTGGCAAGGAAGTGGGCGGCCTGCCTGGTGCGTTGCTCAGAAATGGTTTTTGTCAGGCTGAGCGGGGTGGTGGCAAACAGCTTGTGTAAATAACGGGTACTGATGCCAAGCGCACGGGAAATACTAAGCACACTCAAATCCGTGTCAAAGAGGTTTTCCTCGATGTACTCATTTGCTTCCTGTAACAGCGCGTACTGATTTTTCTTTTTGATGATGTGCTTGTCTGAATGAGCATCGATGCAGGCGTGGAGGAGATCCAGAATTGCATTGACAACCGGCCTCTCCTCGTTGGGTGTGACCTTATGTGCGTTTCTTCTGAGGGTCAGCAACGCATAGCGCAGCATGTTGGAAAGCACGTCATGGCCATCCAGTACCAGAATTTTGTCGGGATTGATCAGTTGGTGTACTGAATTTCTGAACTCCGTCGGCACCAGTAACGATACTTGGCGGATATTAACCTTGGACTCGAAGGTCATCTGGTGAGCACTGTTCCAGACAAAGACTTCGCCTCTTTTTACAAAACTCGTTTGCGCCCCGACAGTAATGTTGTAACCCCTGCCGTCGATAATCTGGGAAATAAACAGGTGACATGATTCATTTTCGTGCCGCGACGATAGCGACCGCTGCCCCTTGATCGGCAGGGCCAGCACATCCGTGAGGAGACACTCACCGAGGCCGTAGCTCTTAACATACGCATTGAGTTGACGATTGTGGTCGGAAATGGATTTGAGTTTCCAGTCGAAGTGGACTTTATTCAGGTATTTGTTGAATGCCTTGAAATCCTCGTCCATGCTCAGATTACGAGCTTCCCAATTGGTTTCTATCGGCATCGTGTGCTCCACTGTTTCATTTTTTCTGATGGTAATTCTGAGTGTTTTCTACAGATAGTGCCCATTTGTCTAAAAAATAGTTCCCTATAGTCTAAGAATAATTCGTATTAGCGCATTATTCTAGGCCAGGTCGTAAAACCTCATTGAAGGATATCCAGATGACAAAAAATCACATGTTAACGATAGCAGGCGCGATATCCGTTCTTCTGGCAACCGCAATACCGCAAAGTGGGACAGCCCTGGCGCAATCATCCAGTCACAGGAGTTACGTGATTGAAGAGGTCGTGGTGACCGCCCGAAAAAAAACCGAGAGCCTGCAGGAGGTGCCGATTTCCATCGCGGCCTTTAACAGGAACTCGATCAGGGAAAATGGTTTTACCGATTCCCTCAGCATCGATGAAAAGGTCCCCAACCTTGAAATGAAAACATTCGGTGGTCAGCCCAATATATTTATTCGTGGTGTCGGCAACAATGACTATAACGCCACGACGGTAAGCCCGGTCAGCATCTACGTGGATGACGTCGTGATGGGGTTGACGGGTTCACAATTGTCCCAGCTTTATGACCTGGACCGAATCGAGATACTGCGTGGTCCCCAGGGCACCCTGTTTGGTAGAAATACAACAGGTGGCGCCATCACGTATCATTCGGCGCGCCCGGCGCCTGAATTTCAGGCCGGTATCAGGGCCACGGTCGGTGAATATGACCAACGTGATTTTGAAGGGTATCTGAACCTGCCGGTAAACGATACGCTGATGTTCAGGTTGGCGGGCTTGTCGCGAAACCGGGACGGCGACAGAATAAATTTATATGACGGCGAAGATGCCAATGGGATTGAAACCCTGTCAGGAAGGCTGAGCCTGCGCTATCTGCCGTCAGATTCATTGCAGATCGACTTTAATGTGCATGCCCATAAGGATAAAAGCGATTTCAACCAGGGCAAACCAGTGGGTACGTTTGGCGATAATCAAAATGTACTTGGCTACGCCGATCCATTTCCCGACGACAGCAGAAAACTCAACTTCAACGGTAAAAACAAACATGACATTGACGCCTCCGGGACAGTGTTGACGCTCGTCTACGACCTGGATAGCATCACGCTCAAGTCGATTACCGCGTTCGAGCAGAGCGAAACAGAATTTTGCGGCGATTTTGACCACAGCCCGGTGTCGCTGGACGAAATCTGTTTTTTGACTGATGGGGACCAGTTCTCCCAGGAAATTAACGTCAATATGGACATCAATGACAAGCTGGATATGGTGTCCGGCCTGTTCTATCTGCAAGAAGACCTTGCATACGATACTTTCGCCGATCTGTTTGGCGCCCTGCCAGTCGGGGTGGCGGTGCCCTTACGCGGGGGGTCAGAGCGCGAGACCACGACTTATGCATTGTTTGCGGAACTTGACTACCTCATCAGCAATGACTGGTCGGTCAACGCCGGACTTCGTTATACCCACGAGAAAAAAGACGCCCAACTGTTCAGCTCCGTAATATTAAACCTGTTCAATCCTGCCGCCCCCGATCTCGAGGTTCCGATTATTCCCCAAACCGATCTTTCCGAGGACTGGGGCGCGGTTTCGGGTCGCCTGGCAGTCGACTACACGATCAACGATGACGTCATGGCGTACGGAAGTATTTCACGCGGATTCAAATCCGGCGGCTTTAATCTCGGGGCCTTTTTTGACCCCAACGAGTTGACGACCGTAGATCCTGAGTATCTGACCTCTTATGAACTCGGCCTTAAGTCCACGCTGATGGATAACCGGGTGCGTTTCAACCTGGCTACTTTTTTCTATGATTACACCGATCTCCAGGTCCTGACTTTTGTATCGGGCAGCACGCCTGCTAATCCACTGGTGTTTGCCCTGGAAAATGCTTCCGATGCCCGGGTTTGGGGTGTTGAGGCGGAGTTGACGGCGTATCCCGTTGATGGTCTGGAGTTTATCGCCGGGGTTGGATACCTGGATACAAAGTATAAAAATTTCGATTCGATGGTCGGTGGCGATCTGTCAGGCAATTCACTGCCCGGCGCGCCCGAATGGAATATCAGTACCTCGCTGGCATATGATTTCAATCTGTCCAACAACATGACGCTCAGATTGTACGGTGATTACACGTATACCGATCACCGGTACTTTAATTCTTTCCAACAGGAAGCCATCAGTTCCCGGGGTGATCACCACCTGTTTGGTGCGCGGATATCGCTGTTGTCAGCCACCGGTAACTGGGACATCGCGCTTTGGGGTAAAAACCTGACCGATGAAGAATATGTCGTGGATAGCACGGACTTATCCGGCGTGTTTGGGTTTATTCCGTTGTTCTACGGTGACAGGCGGGCTTACGGCGTCGATTTCAGTTACCGCTACCAGTAGTGGAGGGATTCGCCGGGAATCAGGCAATGAAATTTGCAGACAAAGTGATCGTGGTCACAGGCGCTGCCGCCGGTATTGGTGCGACTACCAGCGAGCATTTCATGGCCGAGGGTGGCCGCGTCATCGGACTGGACCTGAACGAACGGGGATTGCAGAACATGGCCGCCATGGAAAGCGATCAATTCACGCCGATTATGTGCGACCTGACATTCGAAGAGTCGATCGGGGATGCCTGTAAAAAGATAGGCCAGCAATACGGGTGCATCGATGTGCTGGTCAATAATGCCGGCGTGTGCGACTTCGTTGGCCTCGAATTTACGCCGGCGGACTTTGACCAGCATTTCCACGTCAATCTTCGTGGAGCTATGTTGATGATCAAGCATTGCGCCGAACTGATGCGAGCCAGTACCTCTCCAGTGGTGATCAACATCGCATCGGTTGCCGCCCGCATTGAGTGGGGCAACCATTTCCTTTATTCCTGCGCCAAGGCCGGTCTGGAAAAATTTACGCGGCACCTGGTGCGGGACCTGTCTTGGTTGCGCGCCAATTGCATTCTTCCGGGTGTGATCGATACCACCATCCTGGACCGGTTGACCAGCCCTGAACAGAAGGCGTTATTATTTGCAGAGATGGAAGCTTCCATACCCTGCGGCCGTCATGGATCTACCGTGGACGTGGCCAAGGCCGTACTTTTTTTGGCTTCTGAAGATGCAGCGTATATCAACGGAGCATCATTGGTTGTGGACGGCGGGTTGATGCACTCAAATACCTGGCTGGGAATGTAGCATTCGTACAAACTTGAAATTGAATAAGCCAATTCAGGAGTAACGAGATGTCAGCAAACGTCTTTGTTCTGGGAGGAACCCAGTCCGATTTTGCCCGTGATATGTACCAGGAAGGGAAAACGGTATTTGACCTGTTCAATGAGACCATGGAGCAGGCGCTCGCCGTGACCGGCATTGAGGCATCGGAAGTCGAACGCGGTCATATCGGCAATGCATCGGGGGATGTATTGACCAGTTATGCCCAGATGGGCGGTTTTTTCGGTATGGCAAACGAGGGCTTTGCCGGTATGCCGGCCAGCAGGCACGAGGCGGCTTGCTGTTCGGGATCAATGGCCATGTTCGGTGGGGTTGCCGATATCGCTGCAGGTTTTTACGGCCTGGTGTGCGTGGCCGGGGTCGAGGTGATGGGCGTGGACACGGCCAACATCAAGGAGTTTGCCACGGTCGACCAGGCGATTGGCGCGCACGCGTGGCCATCTGAACGAAGCCAGGAGGAATGGGTCTGGCCGCACCTGTTCAGCCAGTTCCAGCGGGATTATACCGAGCGGTATGGTCTGGATTATCAGCACTTGGGAGAGATCTCGCGCATCAATTTGAGCAACGCGCGGCTCAATCCCAATGCCCGCGGCAGGGATTACCCATTCAACAGTGCCTGCTTCACTGAAAACGATGAATCGAACCCGGTGGTCATGAGCGACTTTCGAATCCATGACGTTTGTCGAACCGCCGACGGTGCCGCGATCCTGTTTCTTGCCAATGAAGATTACGCGAGAAAATATGCGCAAAAGCGAGGGTTGACCCTGTCACAGTTACCCCGGATCAAGGGTTTTGCCCACAGCACCATGCCCACTGAACTGGAAGTTAAAAGACGTCTTTCACGCGAGTCCGGAAGTGATCATTACATGCCTCATTTAAAAAATAGCATCGATCAGGCCATCCAGCGCGCTGGAATGAAGGACATACGCGAACTGGATGCCATGGAGTTGCATGATTGTTTCTCAATTACCGAATATATGATCATCGATCATGCCGGCCTCACCCCTCCGGGCGAAGCATGGCGCGTCATCGAGGACGGCTCCATGGAAAGAACCGGTGCCTTTCCGGTTAACCCCAGCGGTGGCTTGCTGGGCGCGGGCCACCCGATCGGCTGCACCGGCGTGAGGATGGCGCTGGATTGCTTCAAACAAGTGACCAACCAGGCAGGCGACTACCAGGTAGAGGGCGCCAGGGACGTGGTAATGGTCAATGTCGGCGGTACCTTGACGACGGTAGCGGTCACGGTAATCGGCGTTTGAGTTTGAGCCACGTCAGAAACATTAATGGATTGTCTGGAGAGGCGTCTTGGACCATAACGAAAGCGTAAATGAAATTTTAAATCACCACGTCGAAGCTTTATTGCATGGAGACGTTGCTGAAATTCTGAGAGATTATAATGAAAGCTCACTGATATATACCCCTGAGGGGCCGGTACATGGATTAGTCAATCTGGAAGTGCTATTTACAAGTTTTCTGACAGGTCTGCCTGCAGGTGCTTTGGACGAGTTTGAAATTCTACGGTGTGATATATACGAAAATACGGCTTATATTCTTTGGCACGCGGGTGCGGCGATTCCCCTGGGTACCGATACTTATCTGATCCGTAATAACAAGATCGAGATGCAGAGTTTTGCCGCGTACATGCCCTGAGGTACCGGCGCCAACTCCATTTTCCTGTCATCGGCTTTTGGTCTTGGTAGAAAATATGTGGGCAACAAGCGGCCAGCGACAAACAGGCCGATAAAACCAAGCATCAGGACGCTAAGAGACCAGGTAGCCAGGTACCATGCAGCGAACACGCAAAGCGAATGCGGAGGTTTTTTCGCCAGTCAGTCATGCGCTTCCAATCGTACCGGCAGCGGGGCAAATAGTTCTTGCTTATGCAGGTGATAGTATTCCAGCGTGGTGTGTACCGCCCGCACCACGGCCCGCGGTGAGATGGTGGCGCCGGTAAACTGGTCGAATTCACCGCCATCCTTTTTGACCGCCCAGCCCTGTGCTTGCGGGTGGTCCAGCGTGGTGCCGTTAAAACCCAGTATCCATTGGCTCTTTTCGATCTCGATCAGATCGCCCAGACCGGGTGTTTCGCGGTGGGCTATCACCCTGACCCCCATGATGGTGCCATTGGTGGCGATGCCGATCAGTAATTGGATATCACCGTTGTAGCCATCCGTCGCCGTGACCCGCATGATGACCGCCACAGGTTCTCCATCCATGCGTGCGCGGTACACGGTTACCGGTGCCGGGTGCCTGAAAAACCCGGGGGCGACTATTTCAATGCTGTCCTTGTGCAGTTCATTGTTGTAAGCAGACGTCGGCACGATCTCATTGAGTTGCTGTAAAACACGGCGTTGTTCAGCAACAACGATTCGCTCACGGGTTTGCGCATTGACAAATACCAGCAAGGTCGTGCCCAGCAATGCAATGAGACCCAGCAAAAAACCGCTGCGTATGAGTGGGTGTGATTGCATGTTCATTCGCCATACATCCTTGGACGTGTGTAGCGGTCGATCAGCGGTGCAGCCATATTCATCAGCAGCACTGCAAAAGCAACCCCGTCGGGGTAGCCGCCCCACCGCCGGATGGCTAGCGTGATGGCGCCCACGCCCACCCCAAAAATCAGTCTGCCGCGGTTACTGACACAGCCACTAACCGGGTCGGTGGCTATGAAAAATGCCGCCAGCACGATGGCGCCGGAAAACACGTGTTGCAACGGCAAGGGGTTGCTGTCCGGATCAGCCAGCCAGAAGGGTAAACTCATCAGCACCACGCTGCCGATGACGGCCACCGGCACATGCCAGCTGATGATGCGCCGGTAGAGCAGGAAAACACCACCTAAAAAAAACCAGTTCGCGATCCACTCCCAGCCAAACCCGCCGTAATCACCGAAAATTGGCAAACGGCGTATCTCAGGCACCATGTTGCCCTGCTCAATACCATTTTTCAGGGTATCCAGGGGTGTGGCCTGGGTGATGGCGTCCCAGCCACCGGTCACCGGCACCTGGCCTGAAAACACGACCACCAGACTGTCCGCCAGACCGAGCCCGTGCCCGGCCAACGCCGCTGGCGGCAGCCAGGCCGTCATGGCCTGCGGGAAACTGATCAGGACCACGACATAACCGACCATAGCAGGGTTGAAGACGTTATGGCCCAGCCCACCATAGAGATGCTTGGCAAAACCGATGGCAAACAGCATGGCAATACAGGCAATCCACCAGGGTGCCAGCGGTGGTATACAAAGGGCAAAAAGTACGGCTGTTACCACCGCGCTGTAATCATTGATGAATGGCTTCAGAGCTCGACCCCGCAGACGCAGGAACATCACCTCGAACAACAATGCAAATATGATGGCCAGTGCAATCTGAATAAAAACCCCTGTACCGAAATACCAGGCATAGGCGACAACGCCGGGCAGCAGCGCCAGCAACACCTGCAGCATGACCTTTGCCACCGTATTGCCCGATGGCATGTGGGGTGCAGGGTTGACGGGAAAACTACGTGTCATCGGTATCACCGGCGGTTTTATTGCGCCTGGCCGCACGTTCAATGGCCGCTTTGACGCCTTGCTGTTGGCCAGGCCTGTCTGTGAGCATGTGTTTACGCTGCTGCATTTTTTCTGCCTGCTCGGTTTGTTCACGCACCAACCGGGTCGCCCGGGCTTCATAGCGTTTGCGTGTCCGCCGGGTCGTTGCGGCTGCAACCGCCCGTTCCTGGAGCTTGACCTTGCCATAACGAAACCAGCTCGTCAGGGGTATATGGCTTGGGCAGACAAAATCACAACAGCCGCATTCTATACAGGCCGACAGACCATATTCTTCCGCCTGGGTCCACAAACCGTGATTGGTTTGCAGATGTAACTGCTGCGGCAACAATTGTGCCGGACAGACACGTGCACACTCGCCACAGCGGATACACGGCATCTCCGTTTGTGGTGTGGCTATATCCTGCTTTGTCAGCACCAGGACACAATTGACCGCCTTGACCACGGGCGATGCATCACTGGCAACCGGGAAACCCATCATCGGTCCGCCAACGACCAGACGGGCGGCACCCGGCCGGTAACCGTCACAGGCCTCGATGAGGTGGGCGAACGGTGTACCGATCAGCGCCAGCAGGTTACGTGGATGGACAAGCCCGTTACCGGTGACGGTGACGTAGCGTTCAATCAGTGGTCTGCCTGCGACGACGGCGTCGCTGACTGCTGCAGCCGTTGCAACGTTGTAGCACACCAGGCCGAGGTCGCAAGGCAGACCGCCAGCCGGGACTTGAAGACTGGTGAGCACCTGTACAAGCTGTTTTTCACCGCCTTCCGGATAGATTTTGTTGACTCTCACTACCAGGATCGACGGACATTCAGATTGAGCGACGGCATGCTCGAGCGCGACCTGCACCGCCCCCATCTGGTCTTCGATGGCGATGACGATTCGCTCCGCACCCAATGCCCGGCGCAGTATGCGTGCGCCCAGAACAATTTTATCCGGCTGCTCACGCATCAGCATTTCGTCACAGGAGATATACGGTTCACATTCCGCACCATTGATGATCAGTGTATGGACCTGTTGCTTGCGGGCGACCTCAGCCTTGACATGGCTCGGGAAGACGGCCCCGCCAAGACCGGCCAGGCCACACTCTCTCATCTGTTTGATCAGTTGTTCGGGGCTGGCGGCACTCCAGTCACTGATGGCTTCAAGCTTAACCCATTGCTCTTCGCCGTCCGGTTGGATGACGATGCAGGGACCTTCCTTGCCCGACGGGTCTGATATGGGCAGGTCGCGTCGTGCTGTCACGCTGCCCGATACGGGTGCGTGGATGGATGCGCAGCCCGGGTGACGCCCGATTACCTGGCCTTTGAGTACCTGGTCACCGACATCGACGACAGCCTCGGCCACCTCGCCGGCATGTTGTTGCAGTGGTACGCTCAGGTACGGTGGCAGACTGGGTTTTTCGACAGGGCTCTGGCATGAAATCTGCTTGTGGTGGCGCAGACGCAGACCGCCATAAAAATGGTAGGTATGGTGACCCGCCTTACGGGCCAGTTCGTAAATGCTCTCTGTGGCCGTCATGTCAGTCCCGGGGCTGATTCAAGTGCCATCGGTCGGGGAATGTGCGGATGCCATTGGCGTGGCCCGGCCTCGACCACGTCCATACAATCCACCGGGCAGGGCGGCAGACACAGATCGCAACCGGTGCACTCGGTCGCAATCACGGTGTGCATCAACTTGGCTGCGCCGACGATGGCGTCCACCGGACAGGCCTGGATGCACAGTGTACAACCGATGCAGCGTTGTTCATCGATGACCACCACGGTAGCGGGTTTTTCAATACCATTGTCCGGGTTGAGCGGTCGGGGCTCGGTCCCAAGCAGATCGGCCAATGCCCGGATCGTGTCGGAACCACCCGGCGGACAGTGGTTAATATCGGCTTCCTGACTGGCGATCGCCGCGGCATAAGGACGGCACCCCGGATAGCCGCACTGTCCACATTGCGTTTGTGGCAGCAGGGCATCAATACGTTCAATGAGCGGGTCGGATTCGACCCTGAAACGGTTGGCCGCCCAGCCCAGACCGAGACCGAACAGCAGGCCCAGCAGCGTGAGTATCAAAATGGCGGTCAGCATGTCAAGCAAGATTTTTCACGAGGGTCAAAGATTTGCCAGACCCTTAAAGCCCATGAACGCGAGCGCCATCAGACCGGCTGTGAGCAGACCGATCGGCGTACCCTTAAACGGCGTTGGTACGTCCGCCAGGGCGATGCGTTCCCGCATGGCAGAAAATAGCACCAGTACCAGCCCAAAACCGGCCGCCGCGCCAAAACCATAGAGTGCAGATTGCAGCAGGTTATGCTGTTCCTGGATGTTAAGCAGGGCAACGCCCAGCACTGCGCAATTGGTGGTGATCAGCGGCAGAAAGATACCGAGCACGCGGTAGATCACGGGATTGCTTTTGCGCATGATCATCTCGGTCAATTGCACGGTGACCGCGATGACCAGGATAAAGCTCAGGGTCGCAAGATACTCAAGGCCGAGCGGCGCCAGCAGGTAGCGGTGCAGCAGGTAGCTCGAGGCCGATGACAGGGTCAGCACGAAAGTCGTTGCGACCGCCATACCCATGGCGCCTTCGAGCTTGTTGGACACACCCATGAAGGGACACAAACCAAGAAAACGCACCAGTACAAAATTATTGGCCAGTACCGTGCTGACCAGGATGAGGAGCGTTTCAGTCATGTAAAACCTGGGTTTATCATGAGGTCAGGTTACTTTTGAACCCGGTTTTGCGCCTTCGTCCGGACTCAATATGAACAGTTCGCTGCCACCCGTACCAGCCGCCAGGACCATCCCTTCGGATACCCCGAAACGCATCTTGCGGGGCTTCAGATTGGCCACCATGACCGTTTGACGCCCGATCAGGTCCGCCGGGTCATAGGCCGACTTGATGCCCGCAAAAACCTGCCGTGTCTCAACGCCAAGATCAAGTGTCAGTTGCAGCAATTTATCCGCCCCGGCAACGGCTTCGGCAGCGATAATTTTGACAACGCGCAGATCGACTTTCTGAAAGTCCTCGATGCCGATTTCCACGGCCAGGTCCAGCGCCTCGGAAACGGGCTCTTCACTGGCCCTGAGGTGCTCTTTGGAATCTTCAATCATGGCCTCTATACTGAGCGGATCAATGCGGGTCATCAGGGGTTTGAAGGGGTTGATGGAAACCGCCAGCATCGGCTCGTCCAGTGCAGACCACCTATCCAGCGCCACGCCGAGGAACTCGCTGGCGGCATCGGCCATGAAGGGCGTGACCGGCGCGAGGTAGCTTACAAGCACCCGGAACAGGTTGATACCTTGTGTGCAGATGGCCTGCACGTTGGCCTGCTGGCCTTCCTGCTTGTTCAGCTGCCAGGGTTTGTGTTCATCGATATAACGATTACCCGCGTCGGCCAGTGCCATAATTCGGCGGATCGCAGACTGGTAATTACGTTGTTCAAAATCGTCCGCAATGGTTTCGCGCTGGTCGATGAAATGCTGGTATAACTCCGCTTCCGGCAACTCAGAGGCCAGTTGACCATTGAAACCGCGCTGGATAAAACCGGTGCAGCGACTGGCGATATTGACAACTTTGCCGACCATGTCTGAATTAACCCGCGCGACAAAATCCTCCAGGCTCAGATCAAGATCCGCCATACCCGGACCCAGGCGTGCACAGAAGTAGTAGCGCAGGTAGTCCGGATTCAGGTGATTGAGATAGGTACGGGCTTTGATGAAGGTTCCGCGTGACTTGGACATCTTGGCACCGTCTACCGTCAGAAAACCGTGCGCGTAGACCGCTGTTGGCGGCCTAAAGTTCGAGCCCATCAGCATGGCCGGCCAGAATAATGTATGGAAATACACGATGTCTTTACCGATGAAGTTATACATTTCAGTAGTGGTGTCCGGTTTCCACCAGTCATCGAAGTCCAGGCCAATGCGCCCACACAATTCCTTGAAGCTGGCCATGTAACCGATGGGTGCGTCCACCCACACGTAAAAATACTTATCGTCGGTACCGGGGATCTTAAAACCGAAATACGGTTCATCCCGGGAGATATCCCAATCGCGCAGACCGTCTTCAAACCACTCCTGCATCTTGTTGACGACTTCTGGTTGTAATACGCCGGAGGTCATCCATTCCTGCAGGCGCTCTTCAAAGGCTGAAAGACGGACGAAATAGTGTTCGGAATCACGCATTACCGGTGTCGTTCCACTGACGGCTGAACGGGCGTCGAGCAGGTCGGTCGGTCGGTAGGTGGAACCGCAGGCCTCACAGCTGTCGCCATACTGGTCTTCGGTCTTGCATTTGGGACAGGTGCCTTTGATAAAGCGATCGGGCAGGAACATGCCCTTTTGCTCATCATAAAATTGGGAAATCGTACGTTGCTCGATATAACCGCTCGCCTTCAGGCGTTGATAAATGGTTGTCACACACTCACAGTTGGCCGCACCATTGGTGGTGGCGTAATTATCGTAACTGAGACCAAAATCATCGAAATCGCGCAGGTGTTCGGCGTGCATGCGTTCGATCAGTTGCTCCGCGCTGATACCCTCTGACTCGGCGCGCAGCATGATGGGTGTGCCGTGGGCATCATCTGCCCAGGCAAAATAGCATTCATGACCCCTTGCGCGCTGGAAGCGTGCCCAGATATCGGTCTGGATGTATTCCAGCATATGCCCAAGGTGGATCGCACCATTGGCGTAGGGCAGGGCGCTGGTGACAAGGATCCTTCGTTTTTGTTGGTTCATGATTTCCGCTGTTTCGTTTGCTTACGGGGCAAACCCCTGTAAATGCGATTATCGCATGCCGGCAAGCCAAGCTGTAGCGTCTGTCACACAAAGGTGATTGATACTTTTTCATATTAAACGATGCAGTACACTACACTACTCAAACGGTCTGTCGCCACGTGCCACGAGCATCAGAACGGTGCCCAACGATGAAGGATAGATCGTCAAAGCGAAGCGAGCCACGTTCTTATTTGGCAGCACTGAACCCCGACGGAAACGGCCAGAATGATACAAGTATTAATGACAATCCCTGTCTTGTTTCTTATCTTATTCAATGGTAATTCCACCGTTTTTGCTGCAGAAAGCGGCTTTGCAGGCACAAAAACCTGTGTTGCTTGCCACACCGTTCAATATGAGGACTGGCAAGGCTCCCACCATGATCTTTCCATGCAACACGCCAGCACGGAAACCGTATTGGGGGATTTCGACAATGCAACTTTTTCAGCCAATGGCATTACTTCGAAGTTCTTTAACAGGGATGGCAAGTTCTGGGTCAAAACTGATGCTGCCGATGGCAGCATGCAGGACTTCGAGATCAAATATACCTTCGGTTTCACACCCCTGCAGCAATACCTTATTGAGTTTCCGGATGGCAGGATTCAGGCGCTGGGTATCGGCTGGGATACACGACCGGTTAGTGAAGGCGGTCAGCGCTGGTTCCACTTGTACCCTGACCTGAGCATCAATGCGGGTGATGAACTGCATTGGACAGGGTTGCAGCAAAACTGGAATTTTATGTGCGCCGACTGCCATTCGACTAAGCTGCGTAAGGGCTATAGCAGTGCCAGCAACAGCTTCAAAACAAGCTGGTCAGATATCAACGTAGGCTGTGAAGCCTGCCACGGTCCCGGCCGGCAACACCTTGCATGGACTGCACAGAATGATTCTCTAAAACAGGAAGACACTAACTTTGGCCTGGCCTTTTTGCTGCATGACCGCAAAGGTATTGCCTGGTTGATGAACCCGGAAACAGGTAGCGCAGAACGTCAGCAGACCAGGACCACCAACCGGGAAATCGGTGTGTGTGCAGCCTGCCATTCACGTCGTGGCTTACTGAAGCCAGGGATTGAAAACGATGGTTCATTTCTGGACCACTACCGGCCCGCCCTGTTAAGTGACGCTCTTTACTATGCTGATGGTCAGATTAAGGAAGAAGTGTATGTCTGGGGTTCGTTCAAACAGAGCAAAATGTATGCCGCTGGCGTTAGCTGCAGCGATTGTCATGAACCACACAGTCTGAAACTGCGCGCTGAGCAGGAGCAAGTCTGTGCTCGGTGCCACCTGAGCACCAAATACGCCAGTACCCAACACCACAAACACAAGGCAGGCTCAACCGGCGCCAATTGCCTGGAGTGCCATATGCCGGAAACTACCTATATGGTGGTTGACCCGCGCCGCGATCATAGCATACGTATTCCCCGCCCGGATTTATCACCGGGCAGTGCGTCACCCAACGCCTGTAACCACTGCCACACAGATAAGAGTAGCGAATGGGCCTCCGACCAGTTCGTCCGGATGTGGCCTGAAGTTGAGCAGCCGTTTCAGAATTGGACCAAGGCCATTACGCTGGCGCGATCCGGTATGCACCGGGCTGAAATTGAGCTGATCGGGATCATTGGGGATAAACAGGCGCCCGAAATCGCCCGTGCAACAGCACTGTCGGAATTAGCGGGGTTTCTAAGCCCGCTCTCCGGCCAGGTTTTGCAAGCGGCACTGACCGATCAAAGCCCACTGGTCAGGCTCGCAGCACTTGGTGTACTGGATACATTGCCAGCACAGAACCGCTATCAATTCGCTGCACCCCTGCTAACCGACCCTGTGCTGGCAGTGCGTATAGAGGCAGCAAGGGTATCCGCCCCCGCGCTGGGTACCCGGCTTGCGCCCGAAAAACAGGCAGTTTTGCAGACGGCCCTGCATGAATATGTTGCGGCTCAGGAGGAAAATGCCGACCGGCCCGAATCCCACCTGAATCTTGGCAATATGTATTTACAAAGCGGAAATAAGGTTGAGGCAGAAAAAGCCTACCGACGTGCCATCAAACTGGATCCGAATTTCGCGCCGGGCTATGTGAATCTCGCCGACTTGTACCGCGTACAGGGCATGGACCAGGCGGCCAGAGCAGTATTGAAGCAAGCGATCAAAATACAGCCTGAACACGCCTCGCTGTATCATTCCTTAGGATTAATGCAGGCACGTACTGAACAGCTTGACCTGGCACTGGAAAACCTGAAAAAAGCCGCAGAATTGCAGCCCGGGAATGCCCGTTACACCTATGTTTATGGTGTTGCACTCAATTCTGCAAGCAAGCCCTCAGAGGCGCTGCAGGTATTGGAGCAAGGTTTTGCCAGGCACCCCCACAACCGGCAAATCATTTTCATGATTGCCAGTATCTACCGTGATCAGGAGCGCAAAGATATGGCACTGGAGTGGGCACAGAAGTTATTACGGATAAATCCTGCAGACAACAATGCCTTAAAATTTATTGAGATGCTCAGTATGGTTAAACAATAAGCCGTGAAAGCGTTAAAAGCCAAGGGTAGACAAAGAACGCAAAAGAACGCAGCAAAGAACGCGGACACTCAAATCTGAATCCTATTCTTATCATCGCGTACCAACAAACCCTGGTGCACCAATTAGCGGCCAACACCATGCGCAATGGTGTGTGTTGCTGTGAAATCAGTTACCTTGCCGACACCGAATCGTTACAATGTGCAGTTTTCCACAATAATGATTGCAAAGAGAGCTACAAATCCATGAATAAAGAATCTGTTATGGCCCTGTTGGCTGAACTCCAGGACGAATACTGCAGTTGCGATCTGGTCGCATCCGGCAGCGTGCGCGCTGTGGATGTACATGAGGACCACGTTAACGTCGAGATTTGTCTTGGGTATCCATTGGCGGACGCCGGTGCAGCCCTGACGGTGAAGGTCAAGACCCATCTCGAAAGCGAAGCGGCGATCGCCGAGGCCAGTGTCCACGTTGTTTGCAAGGTCGTTGCGCACAAGGTGCAGGCTGAACTTGAACCTCTGGCCTCCATTGCCAATGTCATTGCGGTGGGTTCCGGTAAGGGTGGTGTTGGTAAATCCACGACCGCGATCAACCTGGCCTTGGCGTTACAGCGTGAAGGCGCCCGTGTCGGTTTGCTGGACGCTGACATTTACGGGCCCAGTATTCCGGCCATGCTGGGTGTGAAAGGGCAACCGGAAACGGATGGTGAACACATCATGCCAAAGCAGGTCCGCGGTCTAAAGGTCATGTCGATAGGATTCCTGGTTGAAGAAGATACGCCGATGATCTGGCGTGGTCCGATGGTGACCTCCGCCTTACAGCAATTACTGGGTGACACGGCCTGGGGAGTTTTGGATTATCTCGTGATAGACCTGCCACCGGGAACCGGTGACATCCAGTTAACGCTGGCCCAGAAGATACCCACGGCGGGTGCCGTCATTGTCACGACGCCCCAGGATATCGCCTTGCTTGATGCGCGTAAGGCTTTAAATATGTTTAAAAAAGTGGACGTTCCGGTGCTCGGTGTTGTAGAAAACATGAGCACGCATATCTGCACTGCCTGCGGCCATGAAGAGCCCATATTTGGTCAGGGTGGTGGTGAGCAAATGGCAAAAGATTTTGCCATCCCATTGCTCGGTCAATTACCACTGGCATTGGAAATCCGGGCTTCACTGGACAAGGGCAAACCGACCATGGCTGTGGCTCCGGATTCGGACATGGGGCAGCGTTACCGCAGCTTTGCGTTACACACCGCCGGAGCGCTGGCGGTCATGCCGCGTAGCATGAAGGTCAAGATGCCGGAAATCGTCATTCAGAACTGAAAATATGAGTATCAAATCAGACCGTTGGATTCGGCGCATGGCCTGGGAGCACGGCATGATTGAGCCGTTTGAGCCGGGGCAGATCAATTCGAATGCAAGGGCTGAACGGCTGATATCCTATGGCACGTCCAGTTATGGATACGATGTGCGTTGTGCCGGTCATTTCAAAATATTTACCAATATCAATTCCGCGATCGTGGACCCGAAAAATTTTGATGAAAACAGTTTTGTCGATGTGCATGGTGATGTGTGTATCATTCCACCCAATTCATTTGCGTTAGCGCACACCGTGGAATACCTGCGTATCCCGCGTAATGTGCTAACCATCTGTTTGGGCAAATCCACTTACGCACGTTGCGGCATCATCGTCAATGTCACACCCCTGGAACCGGAGTGGGAAGGGCACGTTACCCTGGAATTTTCAAATACGACGCCACTGCCCGCACGTATTTATGCGCACGAGGGTGTGGCACAGTTCCTGTTTTTTGAGTCAGACGAGGCGTGTGAAACCTCCTACTCAGACCGGGCGGGTAAATATCAGGGCCAGACCGGTGTCACGCTGCCAAAGACATAACCCAAGGACATAA